>JAKQSZ010000045.1 GCA_029569475.1 Candidatus Eiseniibacteriota bacterium
CTCCGGGCTCCCCGAAAGCAATCGATCTTTCCATGGTTCCGGGGAATCTTCTGCGAGAATTGTACAGCGCGGTGGAAGACGGCGATATGTACCGCATCAGGGAGTTGATCCGGAGCATATCCGCAGTGGATGAAAAGGCGGGGAAGGAGCTGCTTCTCCTCGCCGAGCGGTACGACTACGAGAGACTGCTGGAGCTGGTGAACGATGAAGGAGGCCCCTCGGATGGCGAGTGAACAGGCTGAAAGCAAAGGGAAGATAATGATCGTCGACGATACCGTCGTGAACCTCGAACTGCTGCAAAACCTGCTGCAACGCAGAGGGTACAGCATCATGGCGTTTCCTCAGGGGAAGCTTGCGTTGAAGGCGGCCCTGAAGAGTCCTCCGGATATGCTCCTGCTGGACATCAACATGCCCGAGATGGACGGCATCGAAGCCTGCCGCCGGATCCGCCGCGATCCGTTCTTCGGCGACGTTCCGGTGATGTTCTTCTCGGCGGGCGCAAAGGAACAGTTCATCGAGCAGGGGTTCCGCGCCGGCGCCCAGGACTACCTGGAGAAGCCGTTCACCGAGGCCGAGTTGGTGGCGCGGGTGCGCAACCTGACGCGCCTGGCCCGCTACGAGCAGTCCTTGCGCAACGCGGCCGGCGAACTGCAGCGCAAGAACGACCTGCTCTCGCGGGAGCTCGAGGCGGCGCAACGGATCCAGTGGTCGCTCCTGCCGGCCAGCCTGCAGCTCCACCCGGCCGTGCGGTGCGCCGTCTTCTACGAGCCGGCGGCCGCGGTCAGCGGCGATCTCTACGACGTTTCGCTGGGGAAAGACGGCCAGGTGCGCTTCCTCGTGGCCGACGTCTCCGGCCACGGCGTCTTCGCCGCGCTCCTCGCGGCCTTCTTCAAGATGGGCTACCAGGTGTACTCCGACCGTGAACCCGGCCCCGGCGCCGTCCTGCAGGCCATTCATCGGGAGCTCTGCCGGTCGCTGGATTCCGGCGACTACGTGACGGCCTTCGCCGGCTGGCTGGACCCCGCGAGCGGCATGCTGCGCTACGCCTCGGCCGGCCACGTGCCCGGTCTGCTCCACCACCGACAGGGGCGCGCGGTCGAGCGTCTGCTGCCGACAGGACCGATGGTGGGGATCATGGACGAGAGCCGGTTCGAGGAGCGAATCATCCGGCTCGAGCCGCGTGACTCGATCGTCCTTTTGACCGATGGGATCCTCGAAGCCGACGGACCGCCGGGAGAGCCCTACGGGCTGCGGCGGGTCGAGGCGTTGACGCAGCGGTTCTCCGAGGCGGTGCCTCAGCATCTGCTCCAAGAACTGCGCATCGACCTGGAGGACTTCTGCGGCGCCTCCGCGCCCGATGACGATCTCACGGCGCTCGTGGTCGACTGGGAGGCCCGGCCGGCGGCCTGAAGCCCGGCCCGTGACCTCAGACCCGGTGGGTGGCGGTACCCGCATGGATGGCCGATCGATTCTCGTTGAACAAATTCGCACAACTACTTGCTGTCAAACCAGTTATCGAAATTGTAAATCAGCACGGCGAGCCGGCCCCGCCAACGCCGAAGGCCGGCGCTGCGGGATCAGAGGACCGCTCAGGAGCTGATGTCTCGCCGGATCGGAGCTCCACGGGATTGCGGGTCACCGCGGTCCTCGCCGTTCTTCGGTCGGGGCGGGCTCACCCGTCGTACATGACGTACTCGAGACGCCAGGTCAGGTCGGCAGTGTTGAAGCAGAGCTGGTACATGTCCCCGGTGTCCGCGGTCACGGAGAAGTAGCAGAGACGGTGCCCGGCACGGGCGTCCTGCCAACGGGTGTTGACGGCTCGCACGGCGATGCGGGCATCTCCGCGTCGGAAGAGGACGGGAGAGACGAGGCCGCCGAGGAAGTCGGCCCTCACCTTGACCGGCTCATCAAGCTGTTCCCACCGCATTGTGGAAGGCTTTCTGTTGTTCGAAGACCACAAGTCATTTTTACCTGGCACTTGCGGGCCAGCCTACCCTTGACCGGTCATCGGCTGCGGCAACTCTCTGGGGGGTCGGCGACGGGCATCTCTGAGCAACAGGATTCCTGCCACGGCCGGAGGCCACGGGGTCAGATCCGTCGGACGATGCCGACAACCTTGCCGGCGATCCGGAAGAAGGGATCGCGCCGGGCAACGCGCAACGTCCGGTACTTCGGATTGGCGGCCCGCAGCTCGATGTGGGTGGGCTTGCGGTAGAACCGCTTGACCGTGACCTCCTGGTCTTCGCCCAGATAGGCCACGATCAGCTCGCCGGTTCGGGCCGTGTCCGAGGGATGGACCACGGCGAAGTCCCCCTCCATGATCCCTTCCCCGATCATGCTGTCGCCCACCACCCGCACGGCGAAGGTGCCGCTGCTGCCGAGGTCCTCCCAGCTCAGGTGGCCGTCGATGTTCTCGATCGCCGAGACCGGCCGGCCCGCCGCCACGCGGCCGACGATGGGAATGCCGCGATCACGGCGAGTCCCGGGGGCCGGCATCAGCTTTCTCCCCTGGCGGCGCAGGAAGCCCTTCTCGACCAGCGCGCGCAGATGCTGCGCCACGGTGGCTACCGAGCTCAAGCCGAACTCCCGGCCGATCTCCCGGTAGGAGGGAAACCTCCCATAGCGCGCGATCGAGTCGGTGATGTAGTTGAGGATCGCCTCCTGTTTGGCGGTGAGGCCCGTCATCGTGGCTCCTTTCTCCTTTCCTCGCACCGGTGACCCGTTGGTCGAACGGGACCGGCCCCGCCGATCGCCGTTCCGTCGGGCAGGTCTGCCCCGCTGATCGCCATCCGGTCGAGCGGGCCTGCCCCGCTGGTAGCGTTGCGTGCGCGGGCCAGGCCCGGTCCGTAGCCGGAACGGTCCAGGCGAAGCGCCGCCGCCTGGGGGGCGAACCGCGGCTGCACTCCACCTGGACACGTCCGTTCGTCGTCGCCGCCTCCTCGGGGGAAGAGGGGCGCGCGGCGAGGGAGGCGCATGCCCCAGGGGGGAAACCTGGGTGTGAGGCATCGCTCCCGTCACCGCTTCATCAAGGTACCGAACGGCTGTTCGAACGTCAAGCGAAAAAATGTTCGGGTTCATCACGGCCTTTCGGACCGCCTCGGTGCGTCGGCGGAACTGCCGGCCGCCGCGCCCAAGGCGGAAACGGACGCACCATCCGGGTCGCCCCGGCGGGATGGCAAGCCCATTGCCCACTGCCGGATAGAGCCTGAATGCGGACCCCGCCGTGACCGGCTCGTAGGGGACGGGCTTCCCGGTCAGGACGGGGCGCCGGTCAGGATACGGCCCGTTCCGCGTGGTACGAACTGCGGACCAGCGGGCCGCTCTCCACGTACCCGAAGCCCATTTCCTGGGCTTTCCGGCGAAAGCCGGCGAACTCATCCGGCGTGACGAACCGTTCGACCGGCAGGTGATGGCGGGTCGGCTGCAGGTACTGACCCAGCGCCAGCAGGCGGCAGTCCACGGTGCGAAGGTCGGCCAACACCTGGAGCACCTCGTCCTCGGTCTCGCCGAGCCCCAGCATGAGGCTGGACTTGGTCAGGAAACCGCGCCGTCGGGCATGGTCCAGGACCAGGAGGCTCCGGTCATAGCGCGCCTGCGGGCGGGCGTGGCGATAGAGGCGGGGAACCGTTTCCATGTTGTGCCCAAGGATGTTGGGACGCGCCCCCAGCACGACGTCGAGAGCCTGGAGATCCCCCTGGAAATCCGGGATGAGCACCTCCACCCGGGTGCCGGGCGAACGGCGCCGCACTGCCTCGATCGTGGCTGCCCAGATCGAGGCGCCCCCATCCTCGAGTTCGTCGCGGTTGACCGAGGTGATCACGGCGTGGCCCAGGTTCATCTGCGCAATGGCCTCCGCCACGCGCTCCGGCTCCTCCAGGTCCAGGAAGGGCGGACGTCCGGTCTTTACCGAGCAGAAGCCGCACGAACGCGTGCAGACGTTGCCGAGGATCATGAGGGTGGCGGTTCCCGCCGACCAGCACTCCCCCACGTTGGGGCAGTTGGCGCTCTCGCAGACGGTGTGCAGCTTCTGCCGGTTGACGATGCCGCGGGTCGCCGCGAAGGCGCCACCCTGGGGCAGGCGCACCCGCAGCCACTCCGGCCGCCGGGCCCGCACCGTTTCCCGAGCCCCCGCGTCGCCCGCCGCTCCGACCCCTGTTCCCGGCGGTTGCTGGAACTCCTGATCCGCCATGGCTTCCTCCGGATCTCTCGTCTAGACCTTTCGCGGTCAAGGCCGCGATCTCGCTTGCTCCCGCACCGCTAGGCTTCGAGCCCCGTGATGTCCACTTCTTCCAGATAGTAGCGCACCCGCTGGATGAAACGGCCGCCCAAGGCGCCATCGATGACGCGGTGATCGTAGGAGAGGCTCAAGTACATGATGTCGCGGACCGCAATGGCGTCGTCGCGCACCATCGGCCGCTTCACGATGGCGCCGGCTCCGAGGATGGCGATGTTGGGCTGGTTGATGACCGGAATCCCGAAGAGGTTGCCGAAGCCGCCCATGTTGGTGACCGCGAAGGTGCCGCCGGCCACGTCGTCGGGATTGAGCTTGCGCGTGCGCGCCCGCAACGCGAGGTCGTTGATCGTCCGGGCGATGCCAAGGAAGTTCTTCTCTTCCGCGTGCTTGACCACCGGCACGATCAGTCCGTTGTCCAGCGCCACGGCCACGCCCACGTTGACGAACTTCTTCAACAGGATCTTCGTGCCGTCCACCGAGGCGTTGACCATCGGATAGTCGATCAGGGCGCGCACGGCCGCCGTCACGATCATGGGCGTGTAGGTCAGCTTGAACCCCTGGCTCGACTCGAAGCTCCCCTTGTGCGCCTCGCGAAGACGCACCAGCCGGGTCATGTCGACCTCGGTCACCGAGGCGACGTGCGGCGAGGTCGCCTTGGAGCGCACCATGTGCTCGGCGATCCGCTGGCGCATGATGTCCATCTCGACGACCTCGATCGGCCCCTCGGGCGTGGCGCGCACCTCGCTGACGGTGTACTTCGGATAGGGCTGGAAGTCCCTGCCCGTGTGCCTGCCACCCCGCTCCGGTGCCGCCGCGGCGGGGAATGGAGCCGGTGTTGGGGACGGGGCCTGCGGACCGTGGCCGGAAGGCTGAGCCTGACCCGCGGGTTGAGCCTGGCCGGCGGCGTGGCCAGGGGCCTGTCCGGAAGGCTGAGAGGACACGGCCGCCGGGCTGGGCGGCAGTGCGGCCTTGGCCGCCGAAGCCAGTGCCGCCGTCTGCCGGCTGGCGGACTCTGGAGCCGGCTGCCCCTTCTTCTGCGCCACGTACGCCAGGAGATCGTCCCGGGTCACCCGTCCGCCCCGGCCGCGGCCGGCGATGCCCGACAGCTCCTCGAGGCTGATCCCTTCGGTCCGCGCGATGGATCGCACGAGGGGCGAGTAGAAACGATCCCCCGCGCCTGGAGTCCCCTCGCCTTCGGGCGCCGGCGCCGCCGCGCGCGGGTAACCTTGGGCGGATCCGGAAGACGGCTGCGGGCGGGCCGGCTCTTGCCGGCCACCGCCACCACCACCTCCTCCTTCGCCTCCAGCTCCGGTGAAGGCCGGACTTCCCGCCTCCACGGTGCCATCGCCAGAGCTCTCGCCGGGGCTCGGGGGTTCGGCGCCGGGCTGGGTGGCCTTTTCATCGGAGTGCGAAGCATCTCCGGCCTTGCTGGCCCTGCCGGCCTTGCCGGCTTTGGCAGCGCCGGCATCTACCGCCTCGCCGCCCTCTGCGGGCCCGGCCTCGCCACCCGCCGCCGCCCCCTGAGACGCCGGGGCGGCTTCGCCCGTCTGGGGCTGGGCGGGACCGTCGCCGCCGGCCTCGACCTCGGTCTCGAGCACCGCGATCACCTGGCCGACCGGCACGGTCTCCCCTTCCTTGGCGCGCAGTTCGACGATGCGGCCCGCCGTCGGGGAGGGGATCTCCGAGTCCACCTTGTCCGTGGAGATGTCCAGGACGTTCTCGTCCTTCTGCACGACATCGCCGACCTGCTTCGTCCAGCGGACGATGGTTCCCTCCGCAATGCTCTCGCCCATCTGGGGCATGACCATCTCGACTCTCATGACTGGATGTTCTCCCGGCGCCTGGCGCCATCGATCAAAACTCGATTGTCTCCTCAAGCACGCGGATGAGGCCGGCGGTCTGAGGCAGGACTTCTTCTTCCAGGAACCAGTTGTACGGAACCGGCGTGTACGCCCCGCCGTAGCGCCGGATGGGCGCGTCGAGAGCGTCAAAGGCCTCCTCGGCGACCCGCGCCGCTACTTCCGCGCCAAAGCCGCCGAACACCACGTCTTCGTGTGCGATGACGAGCCGGCCGGTCTTGCGCACGCTGGCCACCACCGTCTCGACATCCAGGGGCACCATGGTGCGCAGGTCGATGACCTCCACCGCGACGCCGCGGCGAGCCAGGTGCTCGGCCGCATCCAGGCTCTTTTTCACCAATGCGCCCCACGTGACCACGGTCAGGTGCTTCCCTGGACGCGCCACCCGGGCTTTGCCCCAGGGGAGGAGGAAGTCCTCGTCCGGTTCGGGGCTGCTGGCATAGATCTGCCGGTAGAGTCCCTTTTGTTCCAGGAACAGGTAGGGATCCTCCCCGCGCGCCGCGGCCTTCAACAGCCCCTTGGCATCGGCCGCGTTCGACGGATAGGCCACGTAGAGGCCGGGGAAGTGGCTGAAGGTGGCCTCGATGTTCTGGCTGTGGTAGAGGGCCCCGTGGATGTAGCCGCCGACCGGCACGCGCACGACCATCGGGCAGCTCCAGCTGTTGTTGGAGCGGTAGCGCATCACGGCGAGCTCGTTGCGGATCTGCATCATGGCGGTCCAGATGTAGTCGCCGAACTGGATCTCCACGATCGGCCGCCATCCCTTCACGGCCATACCGATCGCCGTCCCGATGATGGAGGACTCGGCCAGTGGCGAGTTGAAGACGCGTTCGCGGCCGAAGCGGATCGAGAGGCCGGTGGTGGCGGTGAAGACGCCCCCTTTCTTGTCCTCGACATCCTCGCCGAAGACCACGATCCGCTCGTGGCGGGTCATCTCCTCGACCAGCGCGTGGTTGATGGCGTCCACCAGAAAGGCGTTGTTGCCGGTCGTTCCGCCGGGCTGCAAGGTGGCGCCTTCGGGCGCGCGGTACTCCTCATGGCTGTAGACGTGCCGGCGGGCCGTGGCGCGATCGGGGTAGGCGCGCGCGTTGGCCTCATCGGCCGCCTCGTCGACCGCTTGCTTGATCTCCTCGCGCCAGGCTTCGGGTTCGCCCGGTTCGAGAACTCCCCGCGCGAGCAGCTCCTGCTCCAGCCGCGGGATCGGATCGCGGGCCCGGTCCCGCTCCAGTTCTTCGGCCGAGCGGTACTTGGCCTGGTTGTCGGACGAGGAGTGCGGGAGCAGCCGCACGAGATCGGCCTCGATCAGGGTGGGCCCTTCACCCCGGCGGGCGCGGCCCACGGCCCGCTCCAGCGCCGCATGGGAGGCGAAGAAGTCGGTGCCATCGACCTTGTCCCGGTGCAATCCCGGATAGCCGCCCACCATCTCGTAGACGCCGCCACCGGAGGTCTGCTGCTCGACCGGGACCGAGATCGCCCACTTGTTGTTCTGGATGTGGAAGATGACCGGCAGCTTCTCGCGGCTCGCCCAGTTGAGCGCCTCGTGGAAGTCGCCCTGACTGGTGGTTCCCTCGCCCGAGGAGACATAGACCACCTCGTCGACTCCCTCGCGCGCGATGGCCAGCCCCGTGCCGACCGCCTGCAGGTACTGGGTTCCGGTCGGACTCGACTGCGACACGATGCGCAGCGCCTTGTGGCCGTAGTGCGCCGGCATCTGGCGGCCTCCCGAGTTGGGATCCTCCGCCTTGGCCAGGAAGCAGAGCATGACCTCCAGGGGCGACATCCCAAGTTGGACGACGTGCGCCAGGTCGCGGTAGTACGGATAGGACCAGTCGGATCCCGGCCGCAGCACCAGCGCCGACGCGACCTGGGCAGCCTCATGGCCGGCGGCGCCGATGTGGAAGAAGCTCTTCCCCTGCTTCAGCAGGATCATCATCTTCTCGTCCAGCCGCCGGGTGAGCAGCATGTTCCGGTAGACCTGGCGGAGCGCCTGACGGCTGAGCGAGGCGGGCGCCTCCAACGTCGCGGTGCTGGCGGACTCAGGTGTCATCGATGGTTCGCCCCTCTCCCCGGCGCGAGCCGGCCGTTGCTGATGGTGCGAGCCCGAAGGCTCGGAAGCGTGCACGCCCGGAGTCTGCGGACTTGGAGAAACCGGAGGCTCCTGCTCGCGAAACGCTGATGGCTCCGTCTTGTGGGAACCCGCTGACTTGGGATCGCGAGAGCCTGGACGCTCAGGATCGTGTGAGCCCGAACGGTCTTGACCCCGCGAGCCCGGACGCCTCCGATCCGGCGAGCCCGAACCCGTCCGATCGTTCGAGCCGGAACTCCTTCGATCGTGTGAGCCTGGACTCGTCCGATCGTGTGAGCCGGCAGACCGTTCAGCGCGAGAGACCCGGGCTTCCTGGTCGCGCGATCGCGAAGACGGTGCCGGCGCGCGCTCACCCCGCCTCGGGGAGGGATCAGGGGCCGCATTCTTCTGCGTGCCCCCGCCCCCGGCTCCCGCGGAACGGGTCGTTCTTCCGCGGGCTGGGCCTTTCGGCTTCGAGCCCCCTTCTCCTCCGCCGGGGATCACGCGGGACATGCCAGCCTGCCCGGTTCCGCGCTCTCCTGCGCGCTCTTCGATTCCAACGCCATGACGACATCGCAGAGTTCCGCCGGCGTCAGGCTCGCGGCTCTTCTGCCGAAGACGCCCTCCATCGCGGGAACGAGGGCGCCTTCCACGTCTTTCCTCGGGACCTCTCGCCCGAGCAATCTCGCCATCGAGGTCACACCGCGTCCCGCCAGTCCACAGGGGACGATCCAACCGAAGGGCGAGAGATCGGTGTTGATGTTGAGAGCAAAGCCATGGGTCGAGACCCAATGGCTGAGGTGCAGCCCCAGGGCCGCGACCTTCTCCCCGCCGATCCAGACGCCGGTGGCCTTCGGATCGCGCCCGCTCTCGAGACCGAAGGCTCCCAGCGTCACGATCAGGACCTCCTCGATCGATCGCAGGTACCGGTGCGCATCCTGCCACAGCTCGCGAAGGTCGAAGATCCAGTAGCCGACCAACTGCCCCGGCCCGTGGTAGGTGACATCGCCACCGCGGTCCACTTCCACGACGGTCACTCCCCGCTCCCGGAAGACGCCGGCAGGCAGGAGCAGGTTCTCCTTGCGCGCGTTGCGGCCCAACGTCACCACCGGCTCGTGCTCCAGCAGCAGCAGGCAG
The DNA here is from genome assembly GCA_029569475.1 of Candidatus Eiseniibacteriota bacterium. The sequence goes on from JAKQSZ010000045.1 coordinate 9,296, forward strand.
TCCGGAATCCGGCCGCCGTGGCGGAGCGCCCAGAGGCGGCGCTGCAGGTCCCACATCGGCTCGTAAGGTTGGCCGCCGTCCCAGGAGACAACCCATGCGGGCGGCGCCTCCCCGCTGCGCGACGGATAGCCGGCAGAAGCGGAAGCGGCATGCGCACGCGGGAGCCCCGCCGCCGGGATGGCGGTGTTCCCGCTCAAATGTTCAGCGCCTCCCCGAAGGCGTCGCCGGTGGCCTCGGCCACCGCCTCGGCCAGCGTCGGGTGCGCGTGCACGGTGTCGAGGATGTCCCGTCCCGTCGTCTCGAGGTGCAGCCCCAGGCCGAGTTCGGCGATCAGCTCGGTGGCCTCGGAGCCGATGATGTGCGCCCCCAGCAGCCCGCCGTAGCGCGCGTCGTAGATCAGCTTCACGAACCCCGCGGTTTCCCCTTGCGCCAGGCTCTTGCCGCTGGCCCGGAAGGGAAACCGCCCGATCTTCAGATCCAGCCCCTGCTCGCGGGCCTTCCGTTCGGTCAGCCCCACCGAGGCGACTTGCGGATGCGAGTAGGTGCATCCGGGAATCTGGCCGTAGTCCAGCGGAGGTCGGTCGTGCCCGGCCATGCGTTCGACGGCCACCAGCGCCTCGGCCGAGGCCACGTGGGCCAGGAGCGGCGGGCCGATGACGTCGCCAATGGCGAAGATCCCCGGCACCGAAGTCTCGTAGGTATCGCGCGAGGCCTGGATGAAGCTCCGCTCGACGGTGACTCCCACCTGCTCGATTCCGAGGTCTTCGGTGTTGCCGATCAGGCCGATGGCGACCAGCGCCTTCTCCGCCTCCACGGTCACGGGTCCCTTGGGGGTCGTCAATTGCGCGCGCACTCCAGGCCGGCCGTTGATGTCTACCTTCTCGAGAGTCTCCACCCGTGTGCTGGTGTGCACGGCCACGCCGCGCTTCTGGAAGATCTTCTCCAACTCCCGCGCCACCTCGTCGTCCTCAATCGGCAGAAGGTGGTCGAGCATCTCCACGATGGTCACGCGGGACCCGAAAGCCTCGTAGATCGAGGCGAACTCGACGCCGATGGCGCCGGCCCCGACGATGAGCAGGGATTCGGGGACCGCGGGAAGCACCATCGCCTCGCGGCTGGTCAGGATCGTCTCCCGGTCGAAGGGGGTCGAGGGCAACGCACGCGGCCGGGCCCCCGTGGCGATCAGGACCCGGCGGGCGATGATCCGCTCCACCGCGGCCGCTTCGCCGGGCGAACCGGAAGAGCCCTTGCCCGACCCTGGAGAGGCCGCAGCCGTACCAGAGGAACTCGTGCCTGGCCCTGATGAGCCGGTGCCCGACCCGGAAGAGCCCGCGCCGGAACCGCCGGCGGAGGCGATCTCGATGACAAAACCGTCTGGCCCCGAGCCGGCCAGGCGTGCCCAGCCGCTCTTCTGTGCGCAGCCGTACTTCTTGAGAAGGCCGGAAACTCCCTTGCTCAGCCGGTCGGAGACGTCACGGCTGCGCTTGACGACCTTGCCGAAGTCGTAGCCGAGGTCAGAGCAGGTGACCCCCCACGTCCGGGCTTCCCGGAACAGCCGCCAGACCTCGGCGTTGCGCAGCAGGGCCTTGGTCGGAATGCAGCCCCAGTTCAGGCAGATCCCACCGACCCGATCCGCCTCGACGAGCACGCTCTTCATGCCCAGTTGTCCGGCGCGGATGCCGGCGATGTAGCCGCCCGGTCCGCCCCCCACGATCGCCAGGTCCCAGCGCTGGTCCGCGTTCGCTCCCTCGGGTGTCACGGCCTTCCCTTTCCTGCTTGGCACGGCAAGCGATCGGGACGCCCGCGGAGACTCGGCTCGTGGCCCGCGGGCGTCCGGAAAATGTTTCTCAAAGCTCTTGAAGTTACCACAAGCGACCGGGACGCGAAACCCGCGAGGCGGCCCGCCACGAGTCGTGGCCAGGCCTCCCGCCAGCCAATCCAACGCCATGGCCGCCATGACGTTGACCCTGGCAGGAGGCTCGCAACGCCGCAGGACGTTGGCGCAGGGGGGTGGCGCAGGAGTGTGCCGCCGGGTAGTGGCGCCGGCCGACCGATCAGAGGTTGCGCACCACCCGCAGCCCGATCTCGGGTCCGTGGTGTCCCGGGGCGAAGGCGCGGCGGAAGGCCGCGCGCGCGACCTCGGGTTCCCAGGCGTAGGACCCACCTCGGACGACTCGCCCGGTGCCGCTTGCCGGCCCGGAAGGATTGAGGTTCTGATCCAGGGGATCATAGGGGCCGTAGAAGTCCCAGCACCACTCGGCGACGTTGCCGTGCGCGTCGAAGATGCCCAGAGGATTGGGGCTCTTGCGGCGCACTGGCTGAGGCTTCGCCTCACCGTCCTCACCGGAGTTTCCGCAGTACCAGCCGGCCTCATCGAGCGCCGGATCCAGAGTCACGCAGTTGCCGAGCACGGTGATGTCACCGGTGTGGAAAGCCGCATGGGAGCCGGCGCGCGCCAGGAATTCCCACTCGGCCTCGGTCGGCAGCCGGTAGCCATTGGCGGTCGGGTCCCAGTCCACCACCCCGGTCGAATCCAACCCCACGATGTGATTTCCCTCGTACAGCACGCGGGCAAGCCCGTAGGCAGGGGTAAGGCCTTCCTGGGCGCTGCGCCGGTTGCAGTAGAGGAGCGCATCGAACCAGGTCACGTTCTGCACCGGCAGATCCGCCCCCCAGAACGGGGAGTCGTTCCAGTTCATTTGCTCCAGCCACTCGGCCTGTGTCACCTCGTGATCGCTGACCTTGAGCGAACGGGACAGCCCAACCGAATGCTCGACCTCATCCGGGTCCCGTCCAGGTTCGTCCAGCGGACTGCCCATCACGAAACGCGTCGGGTTGCCCATGAAGATGTCGAGCGGGGGCCAGGCATCGGCGCTGCCGACTCCGAGTAGCGCGACGTCGGCGCAGGCCCCGGTCTGAAGCCGGCAGGCCGTGTCGCCGGCCTGCGAAGGGGCAAAACGGATGAGCACGGTGCGCCTCTCCCCCGCGCGGAGGGCGAAGGGCCCGCTGCCCGAGACGATCGAGAAGTCGCTCGGACAATCAAGGGCCGCAGTGCCCGAGAGCGTGCCGCCTCCTGCGTTGCGCAAGACGACCGGGACCTCGAAGAACGACCCCAGTTGCACGGAGCCGAAGCGAACCGTGTCGGGCGACTCGCATGCGGCGGGGCCGGGGATCGCAACCGCCTGGTTGGACATGGTCGACCAGTTGGAGGCCTCATCGGCGGCGCGCAGGGCGAAGTGGTGTGTCGCGAGGGGCTCCAGCGAGCCGGCGACGACGCTCTGCAGCGTGCCGGAGGGCGCAGGCGCCGGCTGCCCTGGAAGAGGCGTCCCCGACTCCCAGTCCTGGTCGGACGGAGGGCCGGTGAAGCGCCGGATGTCGTAGGAGGCAGCCGTGCCCAGGGTGCCATCGTCGCCCGGAGCCGTCCAGGTGAGCGTGGCGGTGCTATCGCCAACCTCAGCCACGGCGAGGTCCCGGACGCGGGCCGGGGGAACGGCGTCTCGATCGTCGGGCGCGTTCTCGCCGCAGCCGGCCAGACTCAGGCTGAAGACCAGCCCGGCGAGAGCAACTCCACGGCCACGTGTCCTTCTCCACGCTCCCGCGAACTCCCTCACGTCCGTGGTCCTCTGAGTATCTGTGGCATTCCAAGCCTCAAGGTATCTCGCGGCGCCGGCCCGACGCGGAGCGTCGGCGAACGCGCAAACGAGCCGGACTCGCCGAAGGATGGCGCTTCCCCGGCCAGTCTCGCTCCGGCCCGGCGTTCCAGCGGAGGAAACAAGTGATCGAACAGAACGGCGCGGGGCCGTCTTCATGGATCTTCCTTCTGCAGGTACCGGTCGACGATGGCGGGAAGATCATCCTCGGTGACCCCGGACACCCAGATGCCTTCGGGAGCAATCAACATGTTCGGTCCGAGAGCGCACTTGCCGAGGCAACCCGTAGCCACGACGCGCTTCTTGCCCTTGAGGCCGCGTTCATTCACCACCGCCTTCAGGCGCTCGACCAGGGCGGCCGAGCCGCGCGCCGCGCAGCAAGGTTTGCCCTCCTCCTTCTGGTTCGTGCAGGCCAGGATCACAACCTCGTAGGGAATCGGCTGCAGGTCCAACGAACCACCTCCTTGATGTCCAACACTCGGGCGACGCCCTCGTGCGAGAATTATCCGAGCGACCTGCCGGTTCGCCCGCCCGGCACCTGCCTCAAGGGCAGCCGGCACGCTCTCCCAAGCAAAGGCCGCGCCGCTTTCGGCCACAACCGCTCGGCCAGCGGCAGCAGCCATGACCGCCGCCGGCAGGCGCGGCCGGCGTCGGCGGCAGCCACAGCCGGCATCGGTGGCAGCCAGGACCGGCGTCGGTGGCAGCCACGACCGGCATCGGTGGCAGCCACGACCGGCATCGGCGGCAGCCACAGCCGGCATTGGCGGCGGCCACGGCCGGCATTGGCGGCGGCCACATGCCAGGTTCGGGAACGCCCCGTGGCCAGCATCGACTCAGCCGGCGCAGGAGGCCTCGACCGCTTACTCTAGCATCCGCCGGGACCGATGAGATCCTTCATTCCGGCGCGATCCAGGAGGCGCGCTCCGGGCCGCTCCCCCTTGCAGATCGCGATGGCTCGCTCGGCGAGCAGCGCCTCGCTCTCGGCAAGCGACGAGGGATCCGCGGCTCCACCGGCGATCTTGCCGCCGGCCATCTGTCCGTGTCCGCCGGCCTTGCCCTCACGCCCGACGATCCTCTGGATGGCGCGTCCGGCGTTGGCGTTGCGGAGCGTGCTTCTCACCGACAACAGAATGTCATCCCGGTAGACGCCGATGGTCACCGCCCACCGGATACCCTCAACCCGTATCATGAGGTCCGCGAACTCGGCCAGGGCATCAGGGGTGCTGACCGGCCCGAGCAAGGTCACCGCGAGCGGCCCGTAGAGCGTCGTCCCGGCGATCGCCCGGTTCAGCATGGCGAAGTACGACAGCGGGACTCTCGGGTTCTCGATGCTGGAGATCGCCAGATTGTCCACCAAGGGGAAGAGATGGAGGAACGTGCGTGCGTCCGCGCGCGAAGCCTCGCGTCCCAGGTTCTGGGTCTCGGCCTTGATGGCATAGAAGAGGGCCGTGGCCAGCCGGCGGTCGATGCGCACTTCGGAAGCGGTGAGATACTCGAAGATCATCGCGGTCGTCGAGCCGTACTCCTGGCGCACGTCGTAGAAGGGCACTTCGCGAGTCTGACGCCGCAAAGGATGATGGTCGATCACGATCGTCGGACGGATACCAGGCGGAAGCGAGTTGTTGCCGGTCCTGGGCTGGCAGTCCACCAGCGCGACCGCTCGTTGCTCCGGCAGCGTGGCCGGCACGGAAAGCTCCTCGAACGGCCGCAACGGAATCCGCAGGACCTCGCGCAGCGTGCGGTTCTCCCCGCGGCCGATGATTCCGCCGTAGGCCAGGTCCACCTTCATCGGATGGACCCGCCGCACCACCCGCATAAGGCCCCACCCGGCCGCAATGGCATCGGGGTCGGGATTGTCATGCGTCAGGATGAGAAGTCGGCGTTTCCCTCGCAGCGCCTCGCAGAGTTGCTCCAGCCGCTGCTCCGTTACCGCCGGAGGTCGTGACAAGGGTCCCTCTCCGTTGTCGCTTGGGTTCGGAATCCGGAAAGGGCGATGCTAGGAACCCCCAGGAACAAGCGTCAAGCTCAAAGGTTGTGGAACGGATTTTGGGGCTGGATCACTCATGCTCGTGAAATCCCACAACCTAGGGCGCGCGCATGTTCTTCGCGGTGCTGGCCCGGTTCTGGCACCCTGGATCTGTCGGTGTCAACTTCTCGCCGACAACTTCGTTCGGCAACTGATCACGCGGCGGTGGCTCATCCCGCACCTGACCCAGATGAGCCCCCGCACTCGGAGTCATGCGCGACCTCGTACCGTCGTAAGGCCACCGGCTCGGCGCAGGGCGAGGAGCACAAGGCCTCTACGGAGTTTCCGCACTGCCCGAACCGCAAGTGCGAGTTCTACGAGCCTTCACCCGAGTGGCGTTACAGCCCCTGGGGCTCCTACGACGCGCCCTCCGTATCGAAGCCTATCCCTAGATATCGGTGCCGGACCTGTCGTCGGACGTTCACCTCACGCACGTTCTCCGCGACCTACTGGCTGCATCTCACCGACCGTTTCCAAACGATCGCCCAGTTGTCGGTCGCCGGTTCCGGAATCCGCCAGATAGCACGAACGTTGGGCATTACCCACCCGACCGTCTCTCGGCACCTGACGCGGGCCGCCCGCCAATGCCTTGTGCTCCACCGTGAAGTTCTCAGCCAGGCCCAGCTGACGGAACCCGCCTGTATCGACGGCTTTGAGACCTTTGAGCACTCCCAGTTCTTCCCCTATCACATCAACATCGCCGCAGGACACGACAGCTGGTGCATCTATCACTTCAACGACGCTCCTCTGCGGCGCAAGGGATCGATGACTCCTCTGCAGAAGGCCCGCCGCCAGGAGCTAGAAGCCAGACTGGGACGGCCCGATCCGCGGGCCATCGAGAACTCCGTCCACGACCTGATCCAGGAGATGTTCCCTCTACTGCGCCCTGGCCGTTCTCGTCAGCTCCAGGTGCATAGTGACCAGCATCCGGCCTATGTCCGCTCCATCCGGCGGCTCCGCCGGCACGAAGGCGCTCCCAGGATCATACACGTCCGGACCCCCTCGACAGATCCACGGACCCGCGCCAATCATCTTTTTGCGATCAACCTGGCTGACTTGCTTCTGCGGCACGGTGGAGCGAACCACCGCAGGGAGACGATCGCCTATGACAAGCGCCGGCAGTCGGGGCTGGAGCGGATGGCAGTCTTCGTAGTCTGGCGCAACCTCATCAAGTGGCGCCGAGAGAACGAGCCGGGCGTAACTGCGGCGATCGCCGCCGGGCTGGCCAGACACCGATGGCAGTGGGGCGAAGTCTTCGCCCGCCGGAGATTTCCACGACGGAGTCAGTTGCCGGGTTCCTGGTGGGACTACTACTGGCGAAAAGTCAAGACCGCGGCGCTCGGCGACAACCAGACGGAGAATCTCGCGCGGTTCGCTTTCTGATTCGTGACGAGCCGAACGACAGTCTCAGCTCCGCCCCTCTGCCGCGCACACTGCTGACTCCCAAGCCGAATTCACCTCGCATAGTGCCTCGATAGCCGCCCTCTCTGACCATCATTAGCGACCGAACGGCAGTCGTCGACGCGTACCTGCAAGGATGCCCCATCATCCGGCCACAGAAATCGTTCCACAACCTTCGGATCTGAGAAGCCGCCGTCCCCACGGACAGCGGCTCTTGACTCGCTGGGGTGAAGCCTGCAGTCACACCGCGCGCGGGCTGACCGGCGCGGTCTGCGGGGGACGCCATTGTTCCTCCTGCGCAGGCTTGCTCGATGCAGGCTTGGCGCAGGACGGACCGGGGCGGCGGGTCGCAACGGACACCCCCCTTCCCCTTGTCGCAGCAGAACACTCAGAAGTGAATCAGGGCTCGACCGCCGCGACGGTGCCGGCTATGCGGGGCGACACGAAGATCAGTAGCTCACGGCTCTCCCTGTTCTCCTCCTTGCGCCCGAAGAGCGGCCCCAGGATGGGGATGGAACGGAGAAACGGCAGCCCTTGCGACAGCGTCGTCTCGCTGGTCCGCAGCAAACCGCCGATCACCGCCGTGTCGCCATTGTTGACCATCACCCGGGTGTCCGCGGAGGAGGTGTTGAAGATCAGCCCGCCCTGGACCGTGGCCTGGCTGGAGAGATCCGAGACCTCGGGATGGAGGTCCATCGTGATCCTTCCCTCGCTGTTGATGTAGGGCGTGACCTCCAGCGTGATGCCGACCTTTTTAAGTTCGGTCACCGGATTGCCTGCCTCGTCGAGGACAATGAGAGGGATCTCCTTGCCCACCAGGATCCGGGCCTTGCGGTTGTTCACCGTCGTGATCTTCGGGTTGGAGATGAGCTTGGCGTGGTTCTTCCGCTCCAGGGCTTCGATGGTGGCGTCCAGGTTGCCGAAGGCGCGGACCAGTCCGACCCGCAGGTTTCCACTCGTCGGGTTGGGGCTGATCCCCTCCGTGACGGAGAAACTGCCCGAGGCGCCGGTCGAGGAGCTGTGGAGGTTGCGCAGGGACCAGTCGAAACCGATCTGCCGGGCGGCGGTCTTGTCGATGTCGACCAGCCGGGCCACGATCTCCACCTGCAGCGTCTGGGTGTCGAGGCTGTCGATCAGGGCCGCAACCTCCTCGACGCGGGGCTCGATGTCCATCACGAGCAGGCTGTTGGTGCGTTCATCAACCTGGGCGCTGCCCCGCTTGGACAGCGCGAAGGCGATCGACTCGCGCAGTTCCCTGGCCGAGGCGTAGCGAATGGAGAAGATCCGCGTAGCCAGCGGCTGCAGGTCCTCGGTCTTGCGGGCCGCCGACTCCCGCTCGATGGCTTCCTCGCGGTAGGTGCGGGCAGTCGCCACGCGGATGAAGCCCTCACCGTCGATGGCGACGAGGCCGGCCGACTGGCAGACAATGTCCAGCGCCTGGCGCCAGGGCACTCCCGTGACGCGCACGCTGATCGGTCCCTCGATCTCCCGGTCGGGGACGACGTTGACGCCGCTGAACTCGGCGATGGAACGGAAGACCGAGCGGAGGTCGGCGCCCTGGACGTCGATGTTTATCGACGCGGTCCTCTCGGGGGCACGCGCATAGTCGGCTCCAGTGAGCGGGGAGGAGTACTCGTTCTGCGCCGGCGCGCGGACCGGACCGGCCACGGTCAGCGCCAGACAACCCAGCGCGGACCAGAGCACTCGGAGCTTGCGGCTACCGTTCATCGCTGTTTCCTTTCCCGCCGGCAAGCGCCAGCCGCTGTGTCTGCCCGATCCCGTACCGCTCGCCGTAGAGGACGACGGCGCCGGGCTCGATCCGGGTGACCCGGTATCGCCCGCACCGGTCTCCCGCCCGCACGATCTGGGTCTCGCCGAGGGAGTTCTCGATCAAGGCGAAGCGATCATTGTCGCCCCAGAGGATTCCCCGGACCACGAACTGCTCGGGGGTCAGTTGATCGTCCGCATGCTCCGACACGTAGAAGTCGGAAACCAGGCTCACGAAGGGATCGCGCCGCCCGAAGCTCTCGTAGTAGTACGGTTCCGGCGAGAGCGACACCACGTCGATGATCTGGTCATCGGTCAGCGCCAGCGGGCCGGCGGGCGGGACGCTCTCGGCGGGAGTTGCGCCGGACGCAGCCGAGTTGGCTCCGGTGGTCGTCCCCGCAGTCGTGTGGCCATCACCGTTCCGCGCTCCCGCGGCGACCTGGCCAGTTCCGTTCGGCGCTTCCGGCGCGAAGTGGCCAGATCTGGCCGGCGAGTCCGACGAGCCCTGGCCAGTCTGGGTCGGCGACTCCGACGAGCCCTGGCCAGTCTGGGTCGGCGACTCCGACGAGCCCTGGCCAGTCTGGGTCGGCGACTCCGACGAGCCCTGGCCAGTCTGGGCCGGCGAGTCCGACGAGCCCTGGCCAGATTGGGTCGGCGACTCCGACGAGGCGCGGCCAGCTCGTGTCGGCGATGCCGTACCGGCGGGGCGCGGTTCGGTCCTCTCTGGCAATCCGGCGTCGGCTGCTCCACTCGGCGCTCCCACTGCAGTTGAAATGACGGTGTCCGGCGGGGCCGCGATCGCCTTCCTGGCCGCGGCCTCCAGGTTCACCGCCGGCGACCCGGCTGGTGAGTGCGTCCCGGAAGCTCCCTCCCTCTTCCCTTCCTTACCCCTCTCCCGAGCGCTCTCGCCACTGCTCTCCCACCCGCTCTCCCGACTGCTCTGCCGGGTGCTTTCGCGGCCGCTCTCCCGGCTGCTCTCTCGGCCGAGGATCCGATCCACGGTCCGGCTGATCGCGTCCCCAACCCCTCCGGCTTGCGCCGGCGCGGCCAGGGCCAACGAGAGAGCGCAGCCCAACATGCATGCGAGCCGGATCATTCTCCGCTGCCCTCCCCGGTGCGGGACGGACGGTCGGCCTGGCGCGGCTTCGCTTCGCCTCCGTCGTTCCCGGACTTCTTCGCGTCGCTTGGGCTATGGGCCTTCCTGGCGTTCTTGACATCCGGTGCGGTGCCGTCCTGGGCGCTCTTGGCCTCGTTGGTCGCCTTTCCGTCCTTGGCTGCCTTCCCTCCGTTGCCCCCCTTGCTCTTCTTGCCGTCGTTGCCCTTCCCTTGGCCTTGGACTTTGTCTGATCCATCACCGTCGGCCTCCGAGACGGCCTCGGGCGGCACGCCGGTGCCGCCGAGCGTGTAGCTCGTGGCGATGAGGCTGGCCTCGGCGGGGATCTCCTCGGTGGCGTCCTTGCGAGCCGACACCTCCAGACCGCTGACATTGATGATCCGGTCGAGGTTGGCGACCTCGGCCAGGAAGGACCCGATCTGGTGATAGCCGCCGATCACCTTGATCTCGATCGGGTTTTCGGTGTGGAATTGCTGCGGCCGCGCCGGCAATGGGCGGAAGAGGGTGAAGGCGACGCCTGACTGCGCGCCCAACAGGCTGATGGTCCGCAGGCACCAGGTCATGTCCTGCTCATCAGGGAGCACGACGCGGCTCTGCTCCCACTTGCGGTGCAGCAGCTGGTACTCCCTTTCCAGGAACGGGAGGTTCTCCGCCGCCTGACGGGCCTTGTTCAGGTCCATGCTCATCCGGAGATATTCCTGCTCGAGCGCCTGGATGCGGGCGGCGCCGGCGCGGTAGGTGAACGGCAGCCAGGTCGTGAAGAAGAACGCGTAGAGGATCCCTCCGACCAGGAGCCCGGCGAGGATCGACTTCTGGACCCTCGGATCGCGTGTGTCCAATGCCATGACCTCTCCCACGGCCCGGAGCGAGACCGGGCCCTCCCGGACCTCAGGGGGTGATGCGAGCGTTCAGCATGAAGGAAAGCACCGGTTGACCCGCGTCGCTGACCCCCTTCGCCTTCTCCGCCACCACCAGGGTGACGTTCTCGAAGAGGTCGCTCTGCTCCATGCGGGTCATCAGCTCGGCAATCATGAGGTTGGAAAAGCTCATCCCTTCCACCGCCAGGTCTTCCGGCGTGGACTGGGAAACCTTGGTCAGCCAGAGATACTCCGGCACCTGGTCCGCGAGGTGGTCAACGACCTCCACCGGTCCGTAGCGGAGTCGTCCCAGATCCTGGACCACGCCCAGGCGTAGATTGAGCTCGTCGCGTTCCAGGCTGAGCTGGCGGATACGATCGACCTGAGGTTTCAACCGGCGTATTTCCACCTCGGCGGCGCGGATATCGGCGCGCAGGGCTCGCAGACGCGCGCTCTGCATGAGGACGACGCCGCCTAGCGGGACGAGGACGCCCAGGCCGATGACCAGGGAGATCCAAAACCGGGCGTTCGGCAGGCGAAACGTCAGGCGAGGTTCGGGCGGCTGCTCTTCCTTGGGAAGAAGATTGATCTGGATCACAGGCCGCGCGCCTTTCTCAGGGCGAGTCCGAGCCCCACGGTGAGTTGCGGGCCGACTTCCTGCGGGTCGACCTCGCCGAAAAGGTTGTTCTCGAAGCCGACCCGCCGCAACGGATCCAGGACCTCGACGGGCAGATGCAGACGTTCGCCTAGCGAGGAGGCCAACGTGTGGATCCGGGCTCCCCCGCCGGAGAGAAGGATGCGGTCGATGTGGTCGGCGTCGCCATTGGACTTCAGGTAGACGAGGCTTCGCTCCAGCGCCGCTCCGAGGTCGCCGCAGAAGTCGCGGACCAGCGGCGCCGTCTCGAAGGCCTCGGCATCCGCCGAGGGCCGCAGCGCGGCGAGGGCCTCGCCCCGGCCGATCTGGTGCTGCTTCTGCAGCGCCTCCAGGAAGGTCTCTCCGCCCATCGAGAGATCCTGGGTGTAGAGCGGGATCCCGTTCTGCACCAGGTTGACGTTGGTCAGTTCCGCGCCGACGTTGACCAGGCCGACCACCTCGGAAGCATGGAAGTCGTGGTTGACCTCGGCCGCGTTCTGCACGGCGAAGGAGTTCACATCGATGATCAGCGGCTGGAGGCCGGCCTCACGAATGAGGTCGGCATGAGCGGCGATGAGGTCCCTCTTGGCCGCCACGAGCAGGACCTGCATCTGGTTGGGGCCGACGTCCGTGTCGAGGATGGCGAAGTCCAGGGCGACGTCGTTGATGTCGTAGGGGACGTGCTGCTCGGCTTCCCAGTGGATGGCCTCGCGGGCCGCCTGCGGCGCCAGGCGCTCCATGGTGATCTTCTTCACGATCACCCCGCGCCCGGAGACCCCGCTGATGACCTGCTTCTTGCGGATCCCGCGGGACTCGAAGAGATTCTGGATGGCCTCGACCACCAGTTGGCGGTCCATGATCTCGCCTTCCACGATCGCCTCGGGAATGAGATCGGACATGCCGTAACCCACGAGCCTGGGCTCCGAACCCCGGTGTTCCACCTCCACGACCTTGACGGAGCTGGATCCGATGTCCAGCCCGATGGTCGTATGCACCCGTCCGAACACGGAGACCTCCTTCGAGAGGAAGCGACCTGCACCGGCCCGCGCGGCCGGATTCCGGTGGATCCCACCAGAAGTATCGGGCGTCGCCGGCCGGAGGTTTATCACGAGGATGCGCACTGGCGCAGGTCCGCCGGGACGGCCTGAGAGTCAGACGCCGCCGCGTTTTGCGATGCGGATCTCCACGGCTGATCTGCGCGAGGTGAAGGACACGTCCTCGATGCCCCCCGAGGGAGTTCGCCGGATCGCGGCTCGGGCATCGGAATGATTCTCGCGCGCTCCGTCCACTCGGCAGCGTTCACCGGAAGGGCGGCCCGGGCTCGATGACGGGCGCACGATGCCGGCTCGCCGGCTGGCCTCATCCAGTAAGAATCCGGCGCGGTCGGAGGACAGAGCCCCGAGCAGATCTGGCCCCGCGCGGTTGTCCTCCCTGCCGTGGCAGTGCCAGGAGGGCCCGCGCGGCTGTCCCTGGATGTGCTTTCCCGTGGGGGTCTGGAAGCGCCGGTCAGGGCGAGCGGTCAACGCAGAAGCGGCATGCCGGCATACCAGGCCCAGATCCGGGGACCCCAGAGCGCAGCCGCGACCGCGGCCGGCGCGAGGAAGCTGCCGAAGGGAAGCGCGGTGGTCCGCGAGGCCCGGTGGAAAAGGATCAGCCCGATCCCCAGCACGGAGCCCAGGAGAGAAGCCAGGATGATGGTCAGAACGACCCCCTGGATTCCCAGGAAGGCCCCGAGCATGGCGGCCAGTTTGACGTCACCGAGTCCCATGCCGGACCGGCCCCGACGCTTCTGGTAGATCCAACTGATCAGGTAGAGCGAACCGGCGCCGATCGCCACACCGCCCAAGGCCGAACGCAATCCCAGGGTGGCCGGCGAGAGCAAGAGGCCGAGGGCCGTGCCGCCCAGGCTGATCTCGTCAGGGATGATCCGGTGTTCCAGATCGATGACGAAGACGGCAAGCAGGGCGAAGAGCAGCCACCACGCGCCGAGAGAAGCCCAGGGAGAGGGAAACGCCAGCACAGCCAGCAGGGCCAGTCCTCCCCCCAGCAGCTCGATCAGCGGATACCGCGCCGGGATCGGCTCGCGGCAGTCATGGCAGCGCCCTCGCAACCAGATCCACCCGGCGACCGGCACGTTGTGCCAAGGCCGGATCGCGTGCCCGCAGCGCGGGCAGGAGGAGCGGGGCCGCAGCAGGGAGAGACCGCGGGGCAGGCGATAGATGACCACGTTGAGAAAGCTGCCGAGGCAGAGGCCGACGAGCGCAACCACCATCAGGGTCAGCGGGTCAGCCGGCGGCCAGGTCTGCGCGAAGTCGATCATGATCCTCTCTCCCCGAAGGCCGGTTCTGCGTCCTCCCTCGGGATGTCCCGCTGCATCTTCCGGCTGTCCAGCGGGACATCCGATGGCTTCCCGCCGTCCTCCTGCGGGAAGTCCATCGCTTCGGGGGCGCCGAGTTCGCGGAGATGCCGCCGGGCGATCCGCCGCACCTCCTCATTGGTACTCCTTCGCAGCACTTCGCGCCAGAGTTCCAGCGCCAGTTCCGCCTGACCGGAGGCGCGCGCCGCCCACGCCGCCAGGCGCCCCACCGATTCCGGCGCTCCGGGCAACGTGCTGGCCCGCCGCAAGTGCTCGACCGCCTCGGGCGATCCCTTGTCCTGAAGATACGCGAGAAAGCCGAGCTCGAAGCAGAGACGCCAGCTCTGCGGATTACGCTCGATCCCGGCCAACAGCAGCTCACGCGCCTCCCGCGGTTGGCGCGCTTCCTCGCTCAGGATGATCGCCCCAAAAGTGTAGCCGGGCTCGAACTGCGGATCGAGATCGGCGAGGGTGCGAAAGAGCGCGCGGGCGTACGGATACTCCCGGTCGGTCTTGCGGTGGCGGCCGTAGTACTGGATGGCCTCGAGCCAGGCCAGGTCGGCCACCAGGCGCGTCCGCCCGAAGGCGAGAGGACGCGCCGCGGCGCAGGCGGGGAAAACGGAGACCTCCGCCTCCTCGCCAAGAACCATCTGCGATGCCTCCAGTCGGCGGGAAGCGAAGCCCGCGGTCGCCAGGAGCGCGGGCAGCAGGAGAAGCGCCGGCAGCGCGCGCGCGTTCACAACGCGAACTCCCGTCGGGACGGAGCGAGAGGTGCAGCCAGGAGCGCCGTCACAACGCCAACTCTCGCCGGCCGAGGACCAGAGTCGCAGCCAGGAGCGCCTTCACAGCGTGAACTCCCGGCGGACCAGGACGAGAGCGGCTGCCAGGAGCGCCGTCGTGGCATACAGCACGGCGTAGCACGCGGCCCACCCGAGTTGGGCGGGAGGATAGGCAACCCCGTGCAGCACCGGCGCCACATCGCCATAGAGATCGAGCCGGGGCACGACCCAGGCGGCAGCCGCGGCCAGCGCGGAGATCGCGGGAGAACTCTCGTGCTGCAGCCACGTCTTCAGGTCGCCGCTGCCATGGCCGATGAGCCAGACCCCCAGGGTGAGGAGCCCCGCCACGTAGGGCGAACAGACTGCGGCCAGCAGGACGGCCAGCGCCGCGAGGATCGTCATTTCCAGCACCGCGAGGCCAACTGCGCCGGCGAAGGAGGCGAAGGCCAGGCTCTCCGCTCCCCCCGGCACGATCCCCAGAAGAAGCCCGAGCAGAGCGCCCATGACCATCACCGAGAGCCCGAGAACCGAGGCCAGGCCGAGGTACTTGCCCGCCACGAACTCCCAGCGCCGTAGCGGACGCGACAAGAGGAAGTACATGGTCTTGCGCTCGATCTCGCGGAAGATCAGCTGATGCCCCACGAAGATCGTCATCAGACATCCGAAGGCCGAGATCGCGGTGAAGCCGAGGTCGATCGTAAGGCGCCTGCCCTCGCCCAAGGCCAGGGGCGCCAGGAGGCGCGAGGCGCCGAAAACGAAGATGCCGAAGAAGAGCAGCAGATAGAGAACCTTGTCGCGCACGGCTTCAAGGAAGGTATGGTGCGCCAGCGAGGCGACCGCCGCTCCCGGGCGCGCGGGCCGCGTCCCTCCCGGAGCGTGGCCGGCGTTCAGCCGCTCGGGGCGGGCGCACTGCAGGCCGAAAGCGTGAGGCAACAGGTTCATGCGGCTTCTCTCTCCCGCAGGCGACGGAGGAAGTACTCCTCGAGGTTCTCACGCTCCCGTTCCAGGCGCGTCAGACACGCCGGCGAAGCGGCGATGGCGGCGACGATCGACTGGGTCTCTACCGGGTCGGTCTCGACCACGCGCACCGTCCAGGTTCCAGCGCCGGCCGCCAGTCGGATCGCGCTCCCGGCCATGTCTCGGATTCCGATCACGCCATCAGCCCCACCCGCTCCACCTCCACCGGCGAAACACTCGCTGCCCGGCGGCAGAATCCGTCGAATCTCCTCGGGCAGGATGCCCGTGCCTTCCAGGCGCACGATGGCACGGCTGCCCTCCAGCAGTTGCTCGGCGCGGCCCGCGGCCAGCATCCGCCCCGCTTCGAGAAGTCCGATCGAGTCGGCCAACGCCTCAACGTCTCCGAGAACGTGGCTGCTGAGCAGGATGGTCGTGCCGCGTGCTCTCTCAGCCCGCAGAACGTCCTTCACGAGTCCGCGCCCGAGCGGATCCAGGCCGCTCATGGGTTCGTCGAGGATGAGCAGCTCGGGGCCGTGGACCAATGCCTGCGCCAAGCCGACGCGCTGCACCTGACCCTTGGAGAGGGTGCGGATCGGCTGCTCGATCTGACCTTCGAGCCCCATGGCGCCGAGCAGCCGGTGGTCGGCTTCCCGGTCGGGCGCCAGGCCGCTGAGCGCGCGGGCCAGGCGGAGGACTTCCCGTACGCGCAGGTGCCGGTAGTAGGCAGGTAGCTCGGGCAGGAAGCCCAGGCGGGCCCTCGCTCGCCGATCACCCAGGGGGTATCCCAGGATGCTCCCCCGCCCCGCCCCGGGGCGCTGCAGGCCCAGAAGGATCTTGAACGTGGAGGTCTTTCCGGCGCCGTTGGGCCCCACCAGCCCGTAGATCTCCCCCCGGCGAACGACGAGGTCCAGACCCCGCAACGCCACCCGCGGCTGCCGGAAGAGGTCGGGCCGGTACTTCTTGGCCAACCCCTCGATTTCGATGACATTTCCCATCCGCCCTTGGAATCGGCAGCCGTGGAAGGCCCGTTTAGCATTTAGCCCGCGTCTGCTCCTCCTGCGGCATCATCGATCTGGCCAGGCAGCCGCGGCGATGCGCCTGGCATCGGGCTCGCCCCATCCGACACCGGAACGCCTTGGACCCAGCTCTTCACGAAAAGGCCTTTGCTCCGCTCTCTTCCTCCCCTTGCGATTGAGCCGGGGATGGTCCGCCGCTACCATGGGACCGGAACAGACTTGTCGGACAGGCCGCGGTCTTGGACGCCACCACACCAGCTTGGTTGCACAAGGGGAGAGCATGACACGGTTGCACGGACTCCGGATCATCCTGCCTCAGGCGAGCCGACGGGACGGACGGACCGCCCGGGCCCTTCCTTTTCCAAGGACTCCCCGGGCTCACCTCAAGCGTCTCGCCCCCTTCGCCGGCTGCGGCTCCCTCACGCGCTTCGCCCCCTCCATGAGCCCCGGCGACCGGACACCCTGCGCCCGCTTCGATAGCGCTGCTCCCCTCCGTCGCCTCGCTTCGCTCGCCGCTCTCCTCCCGGCCATAGGCCTGGCGATCGTGGCGGGTTCGTGCGGGCGCTCCTCCAAACCGGACGTGATCCTGATCACGATCGACACGCTCCGCTGGGACCGGGTCGGCTGCTACGGATACACCGAAGCATCGACCCCGCACCTCGACCGGCTCGCGGCTGAAGGCATCCGCTTCGAGCGGGCCGTCACGCCGGTGCCTCTGACGTTGCCCTCGCACACCAGCATCCTGACCGGACTCCTGCCGTTGCAGCACGGCGTGCACAACAACGGCTCCTACCAGGTCCCGGGCTCGGCCTACACCCTGGCCGAGCACTTCCAGGCGGCGGGCTACCGGACCGGCGCCTTCGTCAGCGCCTTCGTGCTCAACGCGCAGTTCGGACTCCGGCCCGGCTTCGAGGCCTACGACGACAGCCTCTTCAACGAGCGGGCGGGGACCGAGACGGTGCGGCGAGCGCTACGGTGGTACCACGCGAAGGATCGGCGACCGGCCTTCCTCTGGGTCCACCTCTGGGAACCCCACACCCCCTGGAACCCGCCTCTTCCCTACGCCACCATGGCGCTGCCGAGCGGCTACGATCGCGAGGTCGCGGCGGTCGACGGGGCGATCGGGGAACTGCTCGAGGATCTTCGGCGCGCCGGCCGCTACGATCGCTCGGTCATCCTGGTCACGGGAGATCACGGCGAGGGGCTCGGCGACCACGGCGAGGCCGAGCACGGGGTCTTCCTCTACCAGGAAACGACGCGCGTGCCGTTTCTCCTGAAGAAACCGCGCCAGCAGGAGGCCGGGCGGGTGGTTTCCCAACTGGTCGCCACCATCGACGTCGCGCCCACGCTGTGCGAGCTCGCCGGGGTTGAGCCGCTGAAGGGCATCGACGGCCAGAGCCTCGTGGCCCTGGCCGCCGGTGGAGCCCCTCCCCAGCGCAGCGGCGTCTACCTGGAGACCGTCTATCCGCGGGAGAACTTCGGCTGGTCCTCGCTGGCCGCCTTCGAGAACGACCGCTGGAAGTGGATCAGCGCGCCCGAACCCGAGCTGTACCAGCTGGTCGAGGATCCCGGCGAACTCGACAACCGCTCGACGGCCATGCCCGATACCGCCGCCGCGATGGACCGCCGCCTGGAACGGACCAAGGCCAGCGCGCGGCCCCTGGCGGCCGAGGCTCATCGCGGCCCCTCAGCCGAAGTGACCGAGCGGCTCCGTTCTCTCGGTTACCTGTCCGCCGGCAGCCTCGCGCCGGCCCAGGATGAAGACCTGCCGGACCCCAAGCACGTCATCGCGACCCTGGCCGATTTCGATGATGCCAAGCGGGGCATCGACGACGGCCGCTACCACGAGGCGATCGCCCCGTTCCAGCGTGTCATCGCGGGACACGGCCGCAACCTGGTGGCCCTGCTGGGGCTCGGCATGGCCTACAATCGCACGGCCCGGTTCCCCGAGGCGGAGTCCACCTACCGCGCCGCCCTGCAGCTCTCCAGCTCCAACAGCACGGCCATCGCGGGGCTGGCCGACGCTCTCTTCGGCCAGGAGAAGTGGAAGGAAGCGGCCGAGCTCTACGAGCTGGCGATTCCCTCGGGCGACCAGGTCCGCCACCTGCACTCCCGTCTGGCCGTCAGCTACGTCATGCTGGGCCGCGCCGAAGATGCGCGCGCACTGCTCGACCGGGCGCGCCGTACGATCCAGGCGGACCCGCGCTTCCTGGATGATCTGACCGTCCAGCTGCGCGACTACCAGCAGGCCACCCCCGCCGCCGGCGACAGCCTGCGTCTGGCGCGCGCCCGCGCCGCGGCCGGGCTGGGGCTCTTCCGGGAGACCGAGCGCCTCCTGCAGACGCCGGCCGAGCGGCCGGCCGGGGAGATCCAGCGGCTGAGCCTGCTCGAGCAGCTCTACACCCAGGCCTGCCTCCCCGATCGCGCGCTCGGCGCGGTGGACCGGCTCGCCGAAGCTACCGGAGAGGGGATCGATCTCCGCCTGCGTCGCGCCCAGCTCCTGCTCTCCGCCGGCCGTCCCGCCGAGGCCCTGGCCGTCTACCGTTCGATCCCCGCCGATCAGCTCGCCGCGGGAGGACGTCAGCCAACGGTGTTGTACAACCAGGCCTGCGCCCTGGCGAGGCTGCGGCGCAACGACGAGGCTGTACAGACTCTCGAGGAGGCGATCCGGACCGGCTATGACAACCTGGCCCACCTGCTGAACGACGAGGATCTGTCCGGCCTGCGCGACGATCCGGGTTATTTGCGCCTGGTGAGCTCCCTCTCCGCGCGGCCCTGAGCCGTCCTGGTTCCTCGCCGGTTTGTCCGGCCGGACATCCCCAAAACGATCGAGGCGATCCGGAAGGACCGCCTCGAAGAGGATCCCACCCGCCAGGGTGGCGCGGGTCTGGCCCGCGGGGTTGTCCCCTCTACCCTGAACCGTCGGGGACGACCCGAGAGATTAGTTCGCGTTGTTGGTCAGGGTGAGGATCACCTGACCGGACTCACCGTTGGCGGTGATGGTGTAGCTCGTGGCCGGGTTGGCAACCTCGTAATAGCACATGCCGGCGTCGGCGCCAGGGGCACCGTCGGCGAAGGCATTTCCACCGAAGGGGTTCAACACGTTGGGCAGCCCGTTCATGTGATCCTGGATCCCCGCCGGGTAAATGCCATTGGCGACCACGGCCTCGTCCTCGGCGTAGAGCTGACCGGCGTGGGCGTTGCCCTTCACGCTGCCCTCACGGGCGCGGTCCTGCATGTTTACGTAGTTCGGGACGGCGATGGCGGCGAGGATGCCGATGATGACCACAACGATCATGAGCTCGACCAGGGTGAAGCCCTGATTGTTCTTCAACATTTCTGCACCTCCTGGGTGGGATGGTCGGGACCTGCGGGCGATCAGCAAATCTGTTCTCGCGTTCCCCGCGTCGGCTCATCTGGAAGAGCCGGCCAACTGCCGCTCCTCGGTTCAAAGGCTGTGCCATCGGCCGAAAAGGCGGTTCGCGCCCTGCAAACACAACACGTTCCGCCGCTTGACCCGGGCGCCCCTTCTCCGTCCGACGCGACTCCGCAACGTCCCCCGTGCACGCTGCGCGATCCCCCCGCGGAATGCATGACGCGTCCCTTGCGGCCGTTCCCGCCGCCCTCCCCGCGGGGCTCGGGAGGGTCCCCGTCCTGGCGGGCCTCAACCTCGGGGTTCAGGCCTCCCTCCCCGCGGTACCCGGGAGGACGCGGAGTCGTGGTTCCCCGTCCCGCGGGAGTAGCGGCGGGGAACCCGCGTCCGCCGCGGCCGGTTCTCGGGTTCGGCACGGTGCCGGGAAGCACAAGCCGCCGTTGATGCGGTCGGCCTGACATCGGGTAGAGTCGACCGTCTGGGTGGTCCCCGGCCGAGATCACAGCACGGTCCGTGGGTCCCGCCTCATCGTCACGCGACACGGGAATCGTGGGGAGAGAAGAGCGGTGTGCTGCCGGACGGGTGGGCGTGCCAGGCCCTTGAACACAGTCGCATCGTGTACAAGTCCCCGCGGGGGCCTGAGCCGCGGTCAGGCGGCATCCCGGGTCTCGTCCGGCCCCTCCACCTCGACCTCGACCTCACCTTCGCGCTCCCCCGTCCCCTCCTTCTCCGCAATGCCGTATCCAATCAGCTTGCGATAGAGCGTGGAAGGGTTGATGCCCAGGATCTCGCTGGCCCGCTTCTTCTGCCAGCTCGTGTACTGGAGCACCTTGAGGATGTACTCCTTTTCCAGTTCCTCGAGAGTCATGGTCGGGGTGTCGATGACCAGGCTGCCCTTGCGGACCGGTCCACGGACCACCTTCTCCGGGAGGTCGGCCAGGCTGAGCTCGCCTCCCTCGTTCAGGATCACCGCGCGCTCGATCACGTTCTCCAGCTCGCGCACATTGCCCGGCCAGTCGTAGCGGATGAGCGCCTTGAGCGCCTCGGGCTCCACCTGTTTGCGGTCCGCGGAGCAGAACCGCTCGAGGAAGTGATCGATCAGCAGCGGAATGTCGTCGCGGCGCGCGCGCAGCGGCGGCAGGTGCACCGGGATCACGTTCAGACGATAGAAGAGATCGGTGCGGAACCTCCCCTCGGCCACCTCCCGCTCCAGGTCGGCGTTGGTGGCGGCGATCAGACGGGCGTTGATCTTGATCGGCTTGGTTCCGCCGACCGGGATGATCTCCCGCTCCTGCAGGGCGCGCAGCAGCTTGACCTGCGTGGCCGGCGCCATCTCGCCCACTTCGTCCAGGAAGAAGGTGCCGTTCTCCGAAACCGTGAAGAGCCCCTGCTGGTCCTTGATGGCCCCGGTGAAGGAGCCGCGGGTGTGCCCGAAGAGGTTCGATTCGAGCAGATCCTTGGGCAGGGCGCCGCAGTTGATGGAGACGAAGGGGCCATTGGAGCGGTGGCTCTGGTAGTGGATTTCGCGCGCGATCAGCTCCTTGCCTGTGCCGCTCTCGCCGCAGATCAGGATGGTCGACTCGGTCTCGGCCACCTTGTCCACCATACGGAAGACCTTCTGCATCTCCTCGGATTTGCCGATGATGCGGCGTTCCACATGGGTGCGCTTGAGCTGGCGCTTCAGCACCTGATTCTCGGACTGCAGGCGCCGCATGGAGGTGGCATTGCGGATGACGAGCATGATCTCGTCGTTCTTGGCCTTCTTCTCGATGTACTGGAAGGCTCCGTGAGAGAGCGCCTCCACCGCGGAAGCCTCCGAGGCATAGGCCGTCAGGACGATGACCGGCAGAGCGGGATCGACCTCCTGAGCCTTCTGCAGGAGTTCTAGGCCGCTCATCCCGGGCATCTTCAGATCGGTGATGAGAAGGTCGAAGCCCTCGTTCTCCAGCCGCTGCAGGGCGGAGGCCCCGGAGCTCTCGCAGGCAACCTGGAACCCCTCCTTCTCCAGCAGGATGGAGAGGAACCTGCGCATGCTCTCTTCGTCATCGACGACCAGGATGCGGACATCCTCGGGATCGCTCATCGGCAACCTCGCTCAGGCCGCCTCGGAGAGGCGGCCGGCAGACTCGTGAGGATCAATCAGAGGCAGGAAGATGCACGCCCGCGCACCTCCCCCTTCGGCCGGCGCCAGGGTCAGCCTTCCCTCCTGGCGGTGCACGAGGTCCCGGGCGATGGCCAGCCCCAGACCGGTGCCGTTCGGCCTCGTCGTGAAAAACGGCTCGAAAACGCGGGGCAGAACCGCCTCCGGTATGCCCGGCCCGTAGTCCCGCACGAAAATCACGGCCTCCTGGCCCTCGCGCCGCCACCCCACCTCGATGGGGCCGGCTCCCGCCTCCAACGCGTTGATGCCGAGGTTGCGCACGACCTGGCGCAGGGCGCCCCGGTCCGCCCGCACCCAAAGCGGGGCGTTCTCGGCCGGTCGTACCAGCCGGAAACGGCTGTTCGGCAAGGCGTTCAGGCTCACCAGCTCTTCCCCGACTACCCTTTCGATGGGCAGCCCACGCATCTCCAGTTTTTTGTCCCGCGCGAAGTCCAGGAACTCGGTGACGAAGTTCTCCAGGCTCTCCGACTCGCGCAGGATGATCTCCATCAAGGCGTCCTTCGTGCGATCGCCCGAGGGCATCTCGCGGCGGAGCAGCTCGACCGAACCGGAGAGGGGCTTGAGGGAGTTGCGGATTTCGTGAGCGAGACCGGCCGAGAGCTCGCCGATCAAGGCAAGCCGCTCTTTCTGCCGCCGCTGCTCCTCCCGGGCGCGCCGGTCGGAGAGATCCTGAAAGAGCGCGATCATCCCGTGCGGCCGACCCGCGCCGTCGGCAATCGGGTTGGTCGTGATCTCCAGCGTGACCGCGTTGGCTCCCTGGCCGAGCTGCAGCTCTCCGCTCTGTTCGATACCCGAGCGCAGGCGGTCGAGCAGTTCGCGGGCCAGCGCAGCCAGGGGATGCTCGTCCGGGATCTGGTCGAGGTCGTCCTCCGGATTGAAACAGCCGAAGGGGTCGAGCATCCGCCGCCCCCGCTCGTTGACCAGCGTGACGCAGCCCCCGGGGTCCAGGCAGATGAGGCCGCCCGAGAGTCGCGCGATGACCGACCCGGCATCCAGACGCGCCTGGACCAGCGCCTCCCGCGTCGCCCGGTGGAGTTCGCGCTCCTGCTGCATCCGCCGGCCGAGCAAGCCGGAGAAGACCCCCAGCAACGCCATCGCCGGCGCGTCGAAGAAGATCCGGTCGCCGCCGGCGCCGCGGGTGATGATCTGGGCCGCGGTGGCCAGGATGGCGGAGGTGCTGCCCCCGGCCAGCCCCTGCTGCATTCCCCAAATGAGAACCGGGAGACAGAGCAACAGGCCGAAGCCTCCGGTCGCTCCTCCGGCGCGCTCCACCACGAAGGCCTGCGCTGCCACGTCGAAGACGAGGGCCGCACCCCAGAAGATCGATCCCCGGCTCGGCCAGCCGCCGCGGCGTCCGTTCTCCGCCGGCCTGCGCGCCACCGCCTCGCCGATCGCCTGCAGCAGGACGCTGCAGACTCCCATCAGCAGATAGAGCGCCAGCGCCAGCCCGCGCTGCGCGGGAGCGGACGTCTCGCCCGAGAGCAGGAGCACGACCGCGAGATAGAGGAAGATCCGGCCGGCCCCCAAGGCCTTCATCGGGCGCGCCCCGCGGGCGCCTGCCGCCGCCTGAAACGCGCGCCGCGCGCCTCGCCGGGCCGGTTGGTCCACCTGCCCGGTCGGATGGCCCTCCCGCTGGAGCCGGGCCGGTGCGGCATCAGTTCTGGCCTCCGACAACGTTGATCAGCTTGAACATCGGCATGTACATCGCCACGACCATCCCGCCGACGATGACGCCCATGATGACGATCATGATCGGCTCGATGATGGAGGTCAGGGTGTCGACTGCCACGTCGACCTCTTCGTCGTAGAAGTTGGCGATCTTCTCGAGCATCGTGTCCAGGGCGCCGGTCTCCTCGCCCACCGAGATCATCTGCACGACCATCGGCGGAAAGACCTTGGCCTCACGCAAGGGCGCCGCGATCGTCTCGCCTTCGCCAATCGAGCCCTTCGTGGCCACGATGGCGTTCTCGATCACCTTGTTGCCGGCGGTGCGGGCGGTGATATCCAGGGCGGTGAGGATGGGAACGCCCGAGGAGATCATCGTCCCAAGCGTACGGGTGAAGCGCGCGATCGAGGCCTTGCGGATGAGGGTGCCGAAGATGGGGGCACGCAGCAGGCTGCTGTCGACCGTCAGGCGGCCGGAGGCGGTGCGGTAGTACCGCTTGAACGCGGTATAGCCCCCGAAGCCGACCGCCAGAAGCAGCCACCAGAAGCTCTTCAGGAAGTTGGACATGTCGAGCACGACCTGCGTGGGCAGGGGCAGCTCGCCCCCGAAGTCGGCGAAGATCTTGGCGAAGGTCGGGATGATGACCAGCAGCATGAAGGTGGTGGCGCCGACCGCCACCGAGAGGACGACCGTGGGATAGGTCATGGCGCTCTTCACCTTCCTCTTCAGGGCCTCGGCCTTCTCGAGGTAGGTCGCCAGCCGGGCCAGGATCTCGTCCAGGATGCCGCCCGATTCTCCGGCCTCGACCATGTTGACGAAGAGCGGATCGAAGGTCTTCTTCTGGCGCCCCAGCGACTCGGCCAGCGTCGAGCCGGCCTCCACGTCGCGCATCACGTCGGAGACCACCTTGCCGAAGGTCGGCGACTCCGCCTGCTTGCTCAGGATGTCGAGACATTGGACCAGCGGGAGCCCGGCGTTGACCATGGTGGCGAACTGCCGGGTGAAGATGACCAGGTCGCGCACCCGGACCCGCTTGACCAGGCCGGGCATTTTGAACTGGACCGAGGCCGGCTGCTGGCGGATGGAGGTCGCGACGATGCGCCGGCGCCGGAGCTGCTGGAGCACCTCCTCCCGGCTGGCGCACTCCAGCTGGCCTGACTCCTCCGCTCCCGCGGCGGTGCGCCCCTTGTATGCAAAGACCGGCATGAATCCCCCCGTTGCGTCCTACGCCGCCGACCGGCGGTACGGGCTTGTCGCCGTACGGTCTGGGCCCGTGCCCGGACGGTTCGAGCCCGCCCCTGGATGGTTCGGGCCCGTCCCCGCAGGGGTCGAGCCGTCCCCCGGATAGTTCGTACCCGCCGGGCGGTTCAAGGCCGTCCCGGCCGGGCGGCCGGACGCGAGTTCCGTGTTGGCCGGCCGGTAGGCCGGGTCGGCCTTCTGTAGCATCTGTTCCAGCTCGATCCGGTTGGAGCTGTGACCGAGCGCCGCCTCCAGCGAGATCTTCTTCGTCTGGTAGGCGGAGAAGAGGCCCTGGTTCATGGTCTGCATCCCGAACTTCTGGCCGGCCTGCATCAACGAGTAGATCTGGTGGGTCTTGCCCTCGCGCACCACCGCCGCCACGGCCGGCGTGCAGACCAGGACCTCGGAGACATTGACCCGTCCCCCGCCTCGGCGCGCGATCAGCTGCTGGGTCACCACCCCCTTGAGGACGAAGGCGAGCTGCGAAAGCACCTGCCGCTGCTGATTGCTCGGAAACACGTCGACCATCCGGTTGATCGACTCGAAGGTCGAGTTGGTGTGCAGCGTGGCGAAGACCAGATGCCCGGTCTCCGCGATGGTCAGCGCAGCCTGGATCGTCTCCAGGTCCCGCATCTCGCCGATCAGGATCACGTCGGGGTCCTGCCGCAGCACGTACTTCAGCGCCTCGGCGAACGAGCCGGTGTCGGCGCCCACCTCGCGCTGGTTGACGATGCACCGCTTGTGCTGGTGGATGTACTCGATCGGATCCTCCACCGTGATGATGTGGCCGGCCCGGCGCTCGTTGATCCGGTCGATCAGCGCGGCCAGGGTGGTGGACTTGCCGCTGCCTGTGGGCCCGGTGACCAGGACGATGCCGTTGGGCAGCTCGGCGAAGGTCCGCACGACCGGCGGCAGGCCGAGCCGGTCGTAATCCGGAATCTGGTACGGGATCATCCGGATGGCCGCCGCCACCACGCCCCGCTGCAGGAAGACGTTCATGCGGAAGCGGGCCAGACCCTTGATTCCGAAAGAGAGATCCAGTTCCTTGTTCAGCTCGAAGCGCTTCCGCTGGTCCTCCCGCAGGACCGAGTAGATGAGCTGCTCGGTCTGGTCCGGCTGGAGGGGCTCGCATTGCGCGGCCCGCAGTTCCCCATCGACCCGAAACTGCGGCGGGACCCCCGCCGTGAGGTGCAGGTCCGAGGCGTTCTGCTGGACGATCTCCTCCAGCAGCTTGTGCAGACTGACCATGGATCTCCTCTCCGGCGCAGCCGGACGGAAGGACGCCCCGGCCTCGGCCGTGACGAAAGCGCACGCTGCACCCACCGGCCCGGAGGCCCTCCCCAGGACGATCGCCTCCGGTCTTCTCCGCCTTCGCTTTCCCTGCAGCGGCTGCGCGAAAACTCCCAGGACGTCCGGGGCCGCCTGCCCGGAGTGACGCGAGCCGTCCACGACCCCCGACATCCCGGTTTTCGGCGGCGCGGGACGGGGCCTTTACCGTCGAGGCCTCAATGGGCTGGTGCGAACGAAACGGAGTCGCTCGGACGGCGAGGGAGCCGTTGGGGGAAGGCTAACCGAGGTCGTCCGGAGCCGACTCCTTCAGCACCTCTTCCGCCGTGGTGACGCCCCGCTTCAGCTTCTCGAGCGCGTCCCGCCGCAGGGTCAGCATCCCCTCGCGCACGGCCTGGAGCTTGATCTCGCTGGAAGGGGCGCGGGCCAGGATAAGGTCGCGGATCCGGGTCGAGATGGGCATCACCTCGTAGATGCCGGCGCGCCCCCGGTAACCGGTGTTGTTGCACTCGTAGCATCCCTTGCCCCGCACGAACGTGGCCCCGGCGGCCTGTTCCTCGGTCAGTTGAAGCTCCTGCAGGACCTCCCCGGGGAGTTCCACGGGCCCTTTGCAGGCCGCGCAGGCGCGGCGCACCAGCCGCTGCGCCAGGATGAGATTCGTGGAGGCCGCCACGAGAAACGGCTCCACCCCCATATCGACCAGGCGGTTCAAGGTGGAGGGAGCGTCGTTGGTGTGGACCGTGGAGAGGACGAGGTGGCCGGTCAATGCCGCCTTGACCGCGATCGAGGCGGTCTCGCCGTCGCGGATCTCACCCACCATGATGATGTTGGGGTCCTGCCGCAGGAAGCTGCGCAGGGCGGCCGCGAAGGTGAGGTTGACCCCATCGTTGACATTGACCTGGTTGATCCCGTCGAGGTTGTACTCAACCGGATCCTCGGCCGTCATGATGTTGGTGCCGGGAATGTTGATCCGCGCCAGGGCGCTGTACAACGTGGTCGTCTTGCCGCTGCCGGTCGGTCCGGTCACGAGGACCATGCCGTAGGGGCTCGCGATCGCGCGGAAGAGGTTATCCAGGGACGACGGTTCGAATCCCAGCTTCGTCAGGTCGAGCGCCAGGTTCCCCTTGTCCAGGATGCGCAGCACCACCTTCTCCCCGAAGATCGTCGGCAGGGTCGAGACGCGCAGGTCGATCGTGCGCTTCAGCACGCGGATCTTGATGCGGCCATCCTGCGGGATGCGGCGCTCGGCGATGTCCAGCTCGGCCATGATCTTCAGGCGGGAGATGATGGCGGCCTTCAGCTTGAACGGGGGGGACATCATCTCGTAGAGGGTGCCGTCGATGCGGAAGCGGACGCGCAGCTTTCTCTCGTAGGGCTCGATATGGATGTCGCTGGCGCCCCGGCGGACCGCTTCGGCGATGAGGGAGTTGACGAACTTCACGACCGGCGCCTGATCCGCGCCGCCTCCGCCTTCGCCTTCCTCGTCGGTGGTCTCGACGACCTCGACGTCGTCGTTCTCCATCGTCTTCATCACGTCGGCCATCGACTCCGCGGAATCGTAGTATTTGTCGATGGCCTTCTTGATCTGGTGCTCGGTGGCGACCAGGACCTCGACCTCATGGCCGGTGATGAACTTGATGTCGTCGATGGCGAAGAAGTTGGCCGGATTGGCCATGGCGATGCGGATGCTGCGGCCGTTGCGGGAGACGGGCACGACCTGGAAGCGGCTGGCCACATCCGACGGTACCAGGCGGACGACCGCCGCGTCGACCTCGGTGCGGTCGAGATCGATCCCGGGAACGTCGTAGAGCTCGCCGAGGAAGGCGAGGAGGCGTTCTTCGGTCAGCACGCCCAGGCGGACCAATGTGGTCGTCAGCGCGGCGCCGTCATCCTTTTCGAGCTTGCGCGCGCGCTGGAGATCCTCGTCCGTGACGAGGCTGGCCTCGATCAGCCTGGAGGCGACATCGACCTTCATTGCCCGGGTATCCCCCCTGCTGGGCAGCATCATTCCGGGCGGCCACGCTGGGGTGACACCTCCTGGCCCGGATGGACCCGCTCCGAGGTGTCCGAGCAACGCGCATGCCTCCTCCGGAGAAGAGGTTTTGCGCTGGAGGATGGGAGCTTGTCGGACCGGCCGCGGCCACCGCGGCCCGCGGTCCGCGCGATCCGCCCGCATCGCATTGCGTCCGGCACGACCGGGCTGCCCGGCCGTGGGCGGGGGTTGATCCCGGCCGTTTGCGAGGGGAGACGCGGCGGTGTCGTCTCGTGCCGTCAGGTGTTTACGTGAAGCTATCCGCTCGCGCCTCGCCTCGCTAGGGAGCCGGCGATGGCGTCGCGGCCGAGGAGTCCTCGAAGGCAACCTGCCCCCGCAGGAGCTTGAGCTTGGCCGGACCGATCCCTTTGACCCGCAGCAGGTCGTCCGGACGGCGGAACGGTCCTGCGGCCTGACGCGAGGCCACGATGCGCGCCGCCAGCGCCGGGCCGATCCCCGGCAGCGCCTCGATCTCCGCCTCGCTCGCCTGGTTGATGAACAGCTTGCCGCCTTCCAGGATACCCGGAGGAACCCGCGCGGGGACGGTCGCCCTCGCGGAGACGTCGGACTGCTCAGCCGCGCTGGACCGCCCGGACACCCCAGACTGCCCAGACACGCCGGACCGCTCAGACACCACCGTCTGCCCCGGGACAGAAGCTGGTCCGCCCAGCGCCGGACCGTCGTGATCCCGCGGAGCGCGATCCGACGGCGAGGCACCCCGGTCCCCCCCGGCCGCTGCAGCGTGGCCGGAGTCCAGGCCGGGCAGGCTGTTCAACCATGCGGTCAGCTCGCGGTCGGGACGTGATTGCCGGTGCTCTTCCCACAAGGCGAAGGCCTGGCCGAGCAGCAGCATCGCCGCCAGGGCCAGCAGGCCACGGCGCTCTTCAGGGGTGAAGATCATGGCCGGCCCGGAGTTCCTGCTTCCGGCGCGGTGTGAGAATCCGCCCTACCGGACGCCGCCGGATCGGGCCGGCACAGGTCCCGTGGCCCGGACCCGCATCGGCCATTGCCGACGCCCCGGCCTCCGCGCGTCAGTCCGCAAAGCGCCAGGTCAGGCCGGTGCGATAGGAGTTCAACGGCAGGGTGATCAAGCGAGGCCGGGTGAGCGTGTCGTCGTAACCGGCCGCCTCCTGCAGGTCGTCCTCGATGTTGATGACGGCGAAAGAGAGCGTCAGCCGGCCGATCGTGCCGGCTCCCCCCCCGTCCCAACGGTCGCTGGCGGAAACCACACCATAAGGGGTGGCCCGGCGGCCGCTCATCGTGCCCCGCAGAAAGAGTTCCAAGTCCAGGTCGCCGTGAAAGAGCTGCCCTCGCCACGTCAGCAGGGTCGAGCCTTCCCAGGGCGCCATCCAAATCTGATCCCGCCATCCCGGATTCGATCTCCTGGCCAGGGCCTCGGCACGCAGGGCGAAACCTCGCCCCAATGGCGCGCTCCCCAGAAGCGACGCCGAGACGGCCCTGACCGTGCGGTCATAGGCCGAGGCGGGGAGCGAGTTGTACGCGGCCGCCGTGAAGAACGGCAGCATCCCGCCCTCTGCCGATACCGTGTGGTCGAGCTGGATTGCCCGCAGGTGCAACGCCAGTTCCGAACGAGCATCCCGCGCCGTTCCCAGACGGAGGCTCGCGCGGCGAAGCTCCTCGAGCGGGCGGTCGTCCTCCGCGCCGGCGGGATCCAGCCCCTGCCGCGCCAGAACCGCGTAGTCCCCCGACAGGGCGGGCAGAAGCAGCGGCCGGATCGCGCGGTCGAGATGAAGCCGCAGATCCCATGCCCGCCCGAGATCCCGTTCCAGATCCGCCGCCGCCGTCCAGCCCGACTTCTTCGGCGCCGGCGCCGACCGCCCGGCCGAGAGCCCGTACCGCCAGGATTCCGACGCTCCCTTGAAGCCGCCAGCAAACCCCAGGCCGTGATGAAAGAGATTCCGGGAAGACTCGCCCGAGTTCCAGCGCAGGCGCTGCGCGTCCCACTGCACGGTGAGCACGGGCTGGAAGAGCCGCTGGCGGCCGCGCAGTTGCAGAAAGAGCCGGCCGAGCCCGTCGCGGCGCTCCCCGCCATCGCCTCCCTCGAACCTCCGGCGGTCCCACGACCAGGAGTTGGAGACCACGGCCTGCCAGAAACCCGTGCGGCGCACCGCCCCGACACCGAAGGACGATCGGAACCAGAGGAACCGGGTATCCCCGCGTCTGACCCGCAACCAGTCCTTGTGCCAGTCGGCCCACCATCCTCCCCAGGTCGCGCCGTGATCGAAGCGCGCCCCCAGGTTCTCTCCGAACTCCCGGTCATAGACGTCGCGAAACTCGCTCTTGCGGTCCGAGTAGAAGAACCGGATCAGCGAAGCGCCGGCCGGGCGCGCCAGGATGAACTCGTTGGTGAACGAGCGATTCGAACCTCCGCTGAGCCGCGCCGCGCTCGCGGCCCCCGCGCTCTCCGGCTCCGCCAGGGTGAAGTCGACTGCCGGACCCGCCGCGGGATCGCTCGGCAACACCGTGGGATCGAAGTGGCGCAGCGATACGCGTTCGATCCACAACGGTCCGACCGGATCCAGGGTCGTCCCCGGGAAGGCGGCCGGGGTCGTCGACACTCCCTGGACAAAGAAGCTGACCGGCTCACGCCCAGGGAGATCGCCCGGCCCGATGGGATCCGGGGTCGTATAGGCGCCCGCCGGCATCCGCCGCAACCGCAGTTCGTGCTCCAGAAGCGTACGAAGGTGAAAGTCGAGAGAGCGGTCCTGGAAGGGAGCCGCGCGAAACTCGATCGCCGGCGCAACCGCTTCATCGCTGGATCGCCAGCGCGCGCTTCTCCAATCGGCCCGCGATCGTCGCGACGAGGAGGCGGCCGCGCGCGCCGAGTCGGCCGGCGCGGCGGCTACCGACAGCGAGTCGGATCCTCCGGAACCCGGGCCCGCGGCCGCCGGGTCCAGCGTGTCGCCCCTCATGGGAGCCAGCACCCGCTCCAGCGAGTCACCCTGCACAGGAGCCGGCACGCGATTCAGAGAGCCGCCTTGCACAGGAGCCAACCCACGATCCAACGAGTCAGCTAGCACAGGAGCCGGCACCCGATCTAGCGAGTCGCCTTGCACAGGAGCCGGCACCCGCTCCAGCGAGTCGCCTTGCACAGGAACCAGCACCCGAGTCGGCGAGTCCCCTTGCATCCCCGCTCCAGGGACGGTCTGGGCGACCAGGACCGGGCCGGCTGCCGGGCAGCGGATCGGGACGAGCATGGTCAGGATGCAGAGGACCGGCGACCAGAAGGAGGACCACCGGGAAAGGGGCCGCCCGTGGAAGAGACGCCGCGGAATTCTTGTTCCGGCGCCAGACGCGAGGCTCACGTCAGTGGGTTGACGAACCTCGGTGCGTGGAACGACCTCAGCATGTGGACGAACGGGCCGATGTCCTTCGAGGGCAGCAGCGCTCAGGCAGCCAGGTCCCCGCAACGGACTCGCAATGAGGCGGCGATGTCGTCGTGGAAACAGGCTCGCGTTCAGGCGGCGATGTCCGACCTCCGCCGGCACTCGTCCAGCCGTGACGTTACGTCGCGGTAGTTCGCGGACTTCTGGAGGATCTGGTCGTAGACCTCTGCTGCTTCCGGCCATTCCTCCACCGCTTCCAGGGCCCAACCGAGCCGATACAGGAGCCCGAGCCGTCGCGTCGCCTCCTGGCTGCGATCCAGCGCCTCGCGCAGTTCGTGGATGGCTTCGCGATGGCGCTTCAGATCCATCAAGCAATCCGCTTTCAACTCGCGTACCTGTCCTTCGAACGCGGCGGCCAGCCCTTCCTGGGCCAGGACGAGTTCGATCTCCTCCAACGCATCTTCGGGCAGACCCATCCCGCGATGCGAGACCGCGAGATCATAGTGGCTTTGCACATCGCTGCCGTCTATTTGGTTTTTGACCCCGTTCTTGAATTCCTCGAGGAGCCCGGCCAGGTCCATCCACTCATCATGGTCTCCCGCCGGCGCCGACGACGAAACCTGGACGGTGGCCTCGACGGCATGCGCGGCCAGGTCGATCCGCCCCTCGGAGGGGGTCCCTCCGGAGGGCCACTCCCCATCCGGCGCCGCGCCGGGATCGACGGAGCCGTTGGGTGCCGTCGCCTCGCGCGGCACTCCCATCGCGTCCAACCGCTGCACCCGCCGCCGCGCGGTCGGATCCGCCGGATCGACCGCGAGGACTTGCAGGAACCGCCGCATCGCCTCGGCCAGATTCCCTCGCTCGATCCAGGCTTCGCCGAGCGCGTTCAAACGCCGGATCCGTTCCCGCTCGTTTCCTTCCCGCGCCGCCAGGACGAGCAGCCCCTCGTGCGCTGAGCAATCAAAGGGGTGGAGCTTGAGCGCGGCCTCCAGGAGGGCGCGCGTCGCTTCGTGATCACCCCGTTCCAAGGCCGCGCGGGCGTTCTCGTGGGCGCCTGCCGGCCATTCGTCTTCCTGAGGCGCCGGGCCGGTCGCGCTCCGCGGTCCGAGATCCTCCACGCCCGGCTGCCGGGCAGACCACTCCCCCGTGTCTCCTGACTCCTGGTCCTTGCCCTCGGCTTCTGCTGCCGCACCAGTGAGGGTGTCATCTTCTCCGAGATCGAGGCCGGCCAGGTCCAGCCGGTCGAGGTCCCCTTCGATCTCCATGACCCCTGGTTCGGAAGGATCTGCGGGCGTCGCCTCGAGAGTCGCCTCCGGCCCGTCCACCGGCGTCATGCCGGTGGCCGCGCACCGGGCCTGATCGACCCTGGAGTCTCCTCGCCGCGGGGACGAAGTCTCCAACTCCGAGAGGATCGACGGCAAGACGCGGGTCGTGCGGGCCGGCGAAGCGGCTTCAGCGCCCGCCACAGCGTCCATTCCGGCGACGCCGGCTCCCGCGCTCGCATCGAGCAGCGAC
This sequence comes from Candidatus Eiseniibacteriota bacterium, assembly GCA_029569475.1. The sequence continues at coordinate 42,473 of JAKQSZ010000045.1, forward strand.
GCGTCGGATCCTCTCCCCCGATCGACCGCCGGAACACCGGCTTGCGGTCCGCCCTCACGGAAGGAAGGATCGGCTGCTGGCCCCCGGTCAGGCGCCGGCGGCTCGGCTCCCGAACGGACGTCGGGCGGCGTCAGGTCGGCCCCCGCCTCCGGTTCAAGCGAGGAGACAGCCGCTCCCGGTCCCAGGTCCAACGAGAGCTCGAGGTTGAGGGGCCCTGCTCCCAACGGTGAGTCTCCGAAGGCCGCCGTCCCGGCCTGCCCCGAGGCCGGCGCAGGATGCTGCAGAAGGGGCGCGGCCTCGGCTGTCTGCCGCGCCAGATAGACCGCCTCGGCCGAGTGCGCCTTCTCCCAGATCTCACGGGCCAGCGTCTCCGATCCGGTGGCGGCGACATCTTCGGCCAGCCGGTAGAGAACCCCGGCAGCGCGGTCCTCCAGGCGGAGCCGGATCATGTGATCAGCCAGCCGAAGCGCGGGTTCGGGGCGCAGACCTCCCTGGGCGGAGACCTCATCGAGGATGCGGAGGCACTCCTCCGGAACGGGCGCGCCCTCGTCCTGGAGATCGAAGAGCTCCAGGAGATGGCCGACCGCGTCCCCCGCGAAGCCCTCCCGAAGATAAAGCTGGCTCAGAATCTGATGAATGCGGCGGCGGCGGCGGTCCCGCCGCAGGATCTTCTTTCCCACGGCGATGGCATTGCGATAGAGCCCGGCGCGTTCATAGCTCGTCACCGCCTCCTGCCAGGCATCCAACGCCTCGGCGCCCCGGCCCAGCCGATCCAGCAGGTCGCCCAGGTAGACAAAGTCGTAGGGGTCGGGCTCGCGGTCGGAGACCAGACGGCGCATTTCCTCACACGCCTTCTCCAGATCTCCGTCTCGGACCAGCCTTTGCGCCTTGCGTTTGGTGAGGATGCTCTTTTCCAATGCCGTCTCCGGGCGCCGATAGTGCCACGAGGCAACTCCGCATGCGTTATCGTCGCGGGCCGGCCGGATCTGCACGAAAAGCCGGACGGCTCACGGATCGGCCTTCCAGCCTAACCCCACCAGAGGGGAGACCCGCTCTTCATGACCCCGCGGACGTGAGAGTCCCCGAGGTGATAGACGATCGCGACGTAGGAGTCCGCCTCGAGCACCTGGAGATCTGCCCTCATCCCCGGGGCCAGGCGGCCGCGATCGTGGCTGAGACCGACCGCGTGCGCGGCATTGATCGTCGCGGCGGAGATCGCCTCGGCGGGCGAGAGGCCGATCTGCATGCAGGCCAGGCTCATGGCCAGGGGCATCGATTCGGTCATCGAGGAGCCGGGGTTGCAGTCGGTCGCCAGCGCCACCGGGATCTCCATCTGGATCATGGTCCTCCCGGGCGCGTACCGTCCCTTGGCAACAAAGTAGCTGGTGGCCGGCAGAAGCACGGCCGTCACCCCCGCGTTGCGCAGGGCCAGCAGCCCGTGCTCCTGGACTTCCAGCAAATGGTCAGCGCTGACGGCGCCGAGTTCGGCGGCCAGTTCGCTCCCCCCGACCGGACTGAACTCGTCGGCATGCAGCTTCAGGCCCAGGCCGGCGGCGCGCGCCGCGGTCAGGATCTTCCGCGACTGCTCCGCGGTGAAGACCCCTTCCTCGCAGAAGACATCGCAGAAACGCGCTGAGGTCTCGGCGACGACGCGAGGGATCATCTCCTCGGCTACGATCCGGACGTACTCGTCGCGATCATCGCGGTACTCATCGGGAAACTCGTGCGCGCCCATGAAGGTGGGCACCAGATCGACACCGTGGCGCTTGTCGAGCTCTTCGATCAACCGCAGCGCGCGGATCTCCTGTTCGGTCTCCAGGCCATAGCCGCTTTTCGCCTCGGCTGTGGTGGTACCGAAGCGCAGCATGCGGTCCAGGCGCCGGCGCGACTGCGCCAGCAGGGTCTCGTCGGAAGCGGCGCGGAAGGCCCGCACGGAGGAACGAATCCCGCCGCCCGCCGCGGCGATCTCCATGTAGGTGTGCCCCTGGCAGCGCAGCTCGAACTCCTTCTCCCGCGTGCCGGCGAAAAGGAGATGGGTGTGCGGATCCACAAAGCCGGGGAGGACCACACCCCCCATCGCATCCAGGCTGCGTCCGGCCGGCGCCACGAAGGCGCCCAGCACATCATCCTGCGGGCCGGCCGCCAGGATCCGCTCGCCGCCGATGGCGACCGCAGCCTTCTCGATCAGGCCGAGGAAGGCCTGCTCCGCTCCCCGCCGGGGCACCGGGGGACCGTCGAGGGTCACGAGCTGGCCGATGTCGTGGATGATCCAGTCCGCGTGCTGTTTCATGAGTCGGGTCCTCCTGGTTGTGGCAGGAATGTTGTTGCGCAGCCCGCCGAACCCTCGTTTCGCCCTGGAGGTTGCCGCAGCCGTTGACCCGCGGGATTGACCACTCCCATAAAATCTTTCATGTGAATCGGTTACAGATCCCTCGCGACAGAAACCCGACCACAATCCTCGAGCATGGGGATGCGGACGCCCCCCTCTCGAGCTGCCTCCACGGCCTCCTCGTAGCCGGCGTCGGCGTGACGCACCACTCCCATTCCCGGATCAGATGTCAGGACCCGCTCGAGACGCTGCTCGGCCTCCGCCGAACCGTCGGCGACGACCACCATGCCGGCATGAATGGAGTTGCCGATGCCGACCCCGCCCCCGTGATGGACGGACACCCAGTGGGCGCCCGCCGCCGTGTTGACCAGGGCATTGAGGATCGGCCAGTCGGCCACGGCATCGGTCCCGTCGCGCATCGCCTCGGTCTCGCGGTACGGCGAGGCCACCGAGCCGGAGTCGAGGTGGTCGCGGCCGATCACGATGGGCGCGCTGATCTCGCCGCGGCGCACCAGGTCGTTGATCACCCGGCCGAAGCGGGCGCGCTCGCCGTAGCCCAGCCAGCAGATGCGGGCCGGCAGCCCCTGGTACTGCACCCGCTCCCGCGCCATCGGGATCCAGCGCGCCAGCACCGGATCCTGCGGGAACGTCTCCAGGATGGCGCGGTCGGTGCGCTCGATGTCGGCCGGGTCGCCCGAAAGCGCGACCCAGCGGAAGGGCCCCTTGCCGCGGCAGAAGAGGGGCCGGATGTAGGCAGGAACGAAGCCCGGATAGGAAAAGGCCTCGACGAAGCCGGCGCGCTGGGCCTGCCCGCGCAGGTTGTTGCCGTAGTCGAAGACCACCGAGCCGGCGTTTTGCAGATCCACCATGGCGCGGCAATGGATCGCCATCGACTCCATGGCTCGCCGCACGTACTCCTTCGGATCATTCTGGCGCAGAGCGGCCGCGGCCTCGAGGGCAAGGCCCGCCGGCACGTAGCCGTTGAGCGGGTCGTGGGCCGAGGTCTGGTCGGTCACCAGGTCGGGGCGGACACCGCGCCGCACCAGTTCGGGAAGGACCTCGGCCGCATTGCCCAGCAAGGCCACCGAGAGCGCCTCGCGGCGGCTCACCGCGCCTTCGATCAGCGCCAGGGCCTCATCGATCGACTCGACCGCCCGGTCGCAGTAGCGGGTCTGCAAGCGTCGCTCGATCCGCTTTGGATCGACCTCGACGATCAGGGCCGCGCCCTCCGCCATGGTGACGGCCAGCGGCTGCGCTCCGCCCATTCCACCCAGTCCCGCGGTCAGCAACCAACGGCCGGCCATGGTTCCACCGAAGTGCCGGCGCGCCGCCTCCTGCACCGTCTCGAAGGTACCTTGCAGGATCCCCTGCGTGCCGATGTAGATCCAGCTCCCGGCCGTCATCTGTCCGTACATCATCAGGCCCCTGGCTTCCAGGGCCCGGAAGTGATCCCAGTCCGCCCATGCCGGCACCAGCAGCGAGTTGGCGATCAGGACGCGCGGGGATTGCGGAAAGGTCCGGAAGACGCCGACCGGCTTGCCCGACTGGACGAGCAAGGTCTCGTCGGACTTCAGGCCGCGCAATGTGCCGACGATGGCGTCGAAGGCCTCCCAACTCCGAGCCGCCTTGCCCGTGCCCCCATAGACGACGAGATCCGCCGGCCGCTCGGCCACCTCGGGATCGAGGTTGTTCATGATCATGCGCATGGCCGCTTCCTGCGGCCAATCCAGGCAGGAGATCTCGCGACCGCGGGGGGCGCGCACGGTGCGGGGATGGCTGGACATGGATCCTCCTCTTCAACACACCTCAGGCTGGGCAGACCGGGCCGATCGGGCTCGGCGGGTCAGCTCGGCGGGTCGGTCGATCGGGGCGGCGCGAGGCCGATCGGCTCGCGAGCGGCCAGGGGCCGGGCGGTTACCCGACGAGGAGGCAGTATGTCGCATCCGCGCCGCCCTCGCAACCCGGGGAGCCCGATCGGGATCTGCAGGATCGAGGGAGCAGCACATGACCACGCGGCACCCTGGAGAGGACGCCGCCCGTGCCGGCGAGGAGTGACCCTTTCCGTCCCTCGCCGCATGCGCCGGCTGTTGTTCTCCAAGCCGACCGTGGCGGCGCGGGAGCAGGTCGAGGAGTGCGCGCTACACCGGCGCCGGGGCCGTCGACACGCTGCGCGAGTTGATGAAGTGCGCGCCTTGGCGCTGCGCGATCGCGCTCTCGAAACTGGCGGTCATCGGCGCGAGCAGCCAGGGTGCTCTCCGCCGACTGGCGCGTCTCCGGCCGGGTCCTGTCGCCTGCTCGACCCGACCGGCCACCGAGTCCGCCGGTCGCCATCCTCGCGCTGAAGTCCTCCAACAGGGCTTCTCTCCCCTTGCTCACTTCGCCTGCGACGCCGGCCGGATGGCTCGAACCACGAGCGCCTGAAGTGGCGAGCGCCGGCAGCCCTGCCCTTCAACTTCCTTCGACCCCGGATCCCGTCCCGTAGAGTCTTTGTTGCGACAATTAAATGCATCAGCTATCGTAGCTGGCGGGTCGAGGCGATAAGAGTGGAAGAGTGACGGCGTCGGTCGGCGCCTCGCCCCGAAGCACCACCCCCGGGCCCCTCGGAGTTGGTTGCTCGCCTCCTTGTCAAGGGCCGCGCTCGGAGGACGCGACGCCCCGAGGAGCCGCAAGGAATCCTGGCGGCCGTACATGTCGCAGCCGCTGGCACGACGGGTGCGCTCAGGGAGATCTTGCGTAGGCCGTTCGTCGTCCAGGCTTGTGCCTGGCGGTCTTGCCGGCCTCCCGTCGAGGTGGGCCGCGGGCTGAGGGCGGGCCGCGGGCGAGAGCAGCTCGCGCGGCACGGCGGGAGCGCCGCGGGCCGGACGTATGCGGTCCGCGGTGATCGATCGCGCGGCCACCGGAATGGCGGCAGGTCGACCGCGCGGCGGGAACCGCAACCAGGCGATCGCGCGTGCTTCATGCGGCGGGGACGGATGCGAAGGGAGTCGGAACCACGGATGCAGACGCGCCAGCAACTTCCGGCGATGGGCCACGGCAAGGATCGCTCCGCCGCGAATCGGGAGAAGCGCCGCGTTGCGCTCTCCTCGGTCATGGCCGCGATTGCCCTCACGGCGATCAAGGGCATCGTCGGCGTTTCCACCGGAAGTCTCGGGATCCTCTCCGAGGCCGCGCACTCCGGCCTTGACCTGTGCGCCGCAGGGGTCACCCTCTGGGCGATCCGGGCCGCCAGCCGCCCCGCTGACCGCGAACACCCCTATGGCCATGGCAAGATCGAGAACCTGGCCGCGCTCTTCGAGACGGTGCTCCTTTTCGCCACCTGCGGTTGGATCGCCTCGGAAGCGGTGAACCGGCTGGCCGGCCAACCGGTCGAGGTCCGGGCCGATGCCTGGGCTTTCGGCGTGATGATGATCAGCATCGTCGTGGACATCTCCCGCTCACGCGCCCTGCGCCGGGTTGCGCGCAAGTACCAGAGCCAGGCGCTGGAGGCCGATGCTCTGCACTTCAGCACCGACGTCTGGTCGTCGCTGGTCGTCCTGCTCGGACTGGTCTTCGTGCGTCTGGCAGACCTCCTGGAGTTGCCCTGGCTGATGCGGGCCGACGCCGTGGCGGCGCTCGTGGTGGCGTTCATCGTGGCCTGGATCAGCTTCCGGCTGGGTCGCCGGGCGGTCAACGATCTGCTCGACGCGGTGCCCCCGCGCCTGCGCGCCGAAGTGGAGGCCGCCGCGCGCGTGCCGGGGGTCCTCGAGGTCCGGCGCGCCCGCGTCCGCCGGTGCGGTCCTGAGTCCTTCGCCGATCTCACGGTCACGGTGGATCGCGAGGTCTCGCTCGACCGGGCGCACGACATCGCCGATCGGGCGGAGGCGGCGGTGCAGGAGATTCTCCCCGGCGCCGACGTCGTCGTGCACGTCGATCCAGCCCGCCGGGAGGATGAGGGGACGATCGAGCGGGTCCGCCGGCTGGCCGCGCGCCACGGCTTCGGGGCCCACGGGATTCTCATCCACGACCTCGCAGGCAGGCGTTCCATCGAGATGCACCTCGAGGCCAGCGACACCCTGCTGTTGAAGGAAGCAAGCGATCGCGCCCGGAACTTCCGCAAAGCCCTGCGCGCGGCCTTCCCCTGGCTGTCCGAGGTGGTGACCCATCTCGAGCCGGTCGGCGACCGCAGCGCCATGGTCCCAGCGGCCGAGGTCGATGAGCAGCGGGTGCTCTCCGCCCTGCGGGCCATCGAGGAGTCGGCGGATGTTCCCTTTCAATCGCACCAGGTCGAGGTCCGGCGCGCCCGCGGCCGGTTGACCGTCTCCTTCCACTGCGCGCTCGAACCGGGCACGAAGCTGGTCGACGCCCACGCCTTCACCGAAGACCTGGAGCGCCGGCTGCGCGCGCGCGTCCGGGACTTGGGCCGCATCGTCATCCAGATCGAGGCTCTCGGCGACGACCGGTAGTCACACGTGCAACCGGCGACCGGAAAACGCGACTAACGCTTCGGGCGTTCCGCGGGCTACGCGTCTAGCGCTCCAGCCACTCCCCGGCCCGGGTGACCAGTTCGTCCCAGCTTCCCGCCACCTGGAACTCGATGCCGACCGAGGCCTTGAAGGCAGCGCCATAGGCGCGGGTCTCCAGTCGCGGGTCGACGACGACAAAGAGGCCGCGGTCCCCGGTCCGCCGGATGAGCCTCCCGAAGCCCTGGCGGAAGCGGATGAGCGCCTCGGGCAGGTGGAAGGCGCGGAACGGATCCTGTCCTTTCTGGGCCAGGCGTTCGCCGATCGCCTCGACCACCGGGTCCGTCGGCACCAGGAAAGGGAGGCGCGCCATGAGCAGGATCTCCAACTCCTCCCCCGGAAAGTCCACACCTTCCCAGAAGCTGGCCGCGCCCAGAAGCACCGAGGCGCCTCGCTTGACGAACTCAGCGCGAAGCTGCCGCCGGCCTCCATCGAGGCCCTGGGCCAGGAGGCGGATTCCTCGCCCCTCGAGAGGCTCGCGGACCATCGATTCGACCCGCCGCAGGGTGTCGTGCGAGGTGAAGAGGACCAGCATCTTCCGCTCGAGGCGGCGGGCCAGCAGCTCGATGCCCACGGCCAGCGACTCGGCGAATCGCGGATCCGATGGATCGGGGAGTCCGAGCAGCGACCATCCGGCCACCTGCGCCTGGAGATCGAAGGGGGAAGACAAACGCAGCCCCTCGAAACGATCGTCCGGGAGGCCGAGCTTGTGCGCGAGGTGGCGGAAATCGCCCTCGACGGAAAGCGTCGCCGAGGTCAGGACCGCGGCTTCCTTGCGCGTGAAGAGGACATCACGGAGCTGCGGCCCCACATCCAACGGCGCCGCGCGAAGCGCGACCCCGCGGGCGGTCGCCGGTTCGATCCAATAGACGTGCGTCGCCTTGTCGGGGGTGAGGAGTTCCCCCATGTTGTTGATCGCCTCGCGAGCGGCGTCCAGTCCCCGTTCCGCTTCGGCCAGAGGCCAGACCTCCGATGCTCCCGCGTCGGGGCCGCGGCGGCGCGTCCGCTCGATCCACTCCTCGTGCCGCTGCAGCAGAGGAGTCAGACGATCCATCAAGGCCAGGCCGGAAGCGGGAAAGATCGACCGGACCGACGCCCCTGGTCCGTAACGCAGCCTCTGGTCGCCTCGCGGGAATCCTGGGGCAGCCTTGAGATCGGCCCAGAATTCCCTCGCCAGCACTGACAGCGTGGACGTCTCTCCCTCGAGTTCGCGCAGTCCGTTGAGCAGGTCGGTGCGATCGTTCTTGTCGGCCAATCCCCGGGCCAGCCGGCGGAGATGGTCGGTGATGCCGGGCTCGCCACGCCCCCCGAGTCCTTTGAGGACATCGTCGAAGGCCTGCTCGGTCACGCTGAAGCTGAGCGGTTCGGCCGCCACGCGAGGGAGATGATGCGCTTCGTCGATGATCACCGCGGTCCACTCCGGCAGCCCGGCGGCGCTCGTCAACAGGTCAATCATCAGCAGCGAGTGGTTGACGATGATGAGGGTCGCCTCCCGCGCCTGCTGCCGCGAGAGCTTGAAGAAGCAGCCCGACTCGGCGGCGCAGCGCCCCGAGGTGCAGAAGCGAGACTCGCTGCAGATGCGGCCAAGCGAGGCCGCGAAACGCGCCGCCGCCTTGCCGGAGGGGATCGGCGCCTCGGAGAGGTCGCCGGACACCGTGCCTTGCACCCAGGGGCCCAGCACGCGCTCCAGTTCCTCGGCTTCCACCGTGCCGCGGATCTCCCCCAGATAGTGATCCCAGCGCGCGCGGCAGAGGTAGTTCGACCGGCCTTTGAGGACGACCGCCCGGATCCGCCGCTCGATCATCCGGCGCAGGCTCGGGAGTTCCTTGTCCAGGATCTGGTCCTGCAGGGTGCGGGTGTAGGTGGAGATGACGATAGGCCGCTTCTCACGCTGGGCCCAGAGAACGGCGGGCACGAGATACCCGAGGGACTTGCCGACACCGGTCGGGGCCTCCACCAGCAGCGCCCCGCTGTCGCGCAGCACCCGGGCCACGGCGCGCGCCATGTCCCGCTGTTGCGGCCGCCACTCGTGCTGCTCGCCGAGAACCTTGGAGAGCAACCCCTCGGGGGCGAAAATGTCCTCCAGTACCGAGACCTGCTTCACGAAGCCCCACCTTCCCCGACTCTTCCGGGACACCTTGGCTGCCGACCTTGCTCAATGCTGGAATGCGCTGGTTGCCCACCCTGCTCATTCCCGGGACGTGTTGGTTGTCCACCTTGCTCTGTCCCGGATCGCGTTGTGCCCGCCGGTTCGACTCACGCCGGCCGGTGACAGCAGCGGCTGCACCTGCGACTGAATCTGACGAAACCGCCGACTCTCCAGCAAATTAGCACGCCGGGCGGAGTGTTGAAACGCAAGCTCGAGGCAAATTCTGCGATTTAGCGTTTCTGCACTTGCGCTCACATGTGGGCGCAGTATATCTGATAGGTGCTCGAACGTCCTTCTAAGGAACGGACGCGAGTGATCCGAAGATCGGCGCAGGGACGGCGCGCTCTTCGGGCCGCAATGGATCGCCGAACTCGGGCAAGCAGCTTCGTCCCACGGGAGGATAGGGGTCTCGGCGGCGAACGCCGGAGAGGAGGATCGATGAAAGCCCGGTGGTTGCTCATTGGGTCACTGGTGATGGCCGCGGTGTTTGCGGGGTGCGCGGGCGAGGACGGAAAGGACGGGGCGGACGGACGCGATGGGGCCGACGGGGCGCAGGGGATCCAGGGGCCTCCGGGGACCGAACAGTGCATGCAGTGCCATGACGACGAGTTCGACCTCCAGTTCGCCCTGATGGAGATCGGAACCCAGTTCGAGGTATCGAAGCATAACGAAGGGGATACCTATCTGCGGCGCGGCGCGGGTTGTGCTCGCTGCCACACCAACGAAGGTTTCCAACACCATCTCGCCCATGGCGATTCTCCGGCCCGGGCGAGCGCTTCGCGCATCGGGTGCTTCACCTGCCATGCGCCGCACTCCAATCAGAACTTCGACGTGCGCATGACGGACCCGACGCCGATCGACATCGGCGGAACGTACGACCTCGGCCAGAGCAACACCTGCGCGGTCTGCCATCAGGCGCGCCGGCCCGTTCCCGGGATCGCCGAGGCTGACTCGGCCATCACCAGCTCGCGCTGGGGTCCGCATCACTCCACCCAGGGCAATCTCCTGACCGGCCAGGGAGCCTACGTCTTTGCGGGCGCGACCTACGCTGTCACCTCGCATGCCACGATTCCCGACGGCTGCGTCACCTGCCACATGGGCCCGTCGTACGCGAGTTCGTATGCGGAGGCCGGTGGTCACACCTTCAGCGTGACCTACCCGACCACGTCAGATCCGGCGGGGCCCGTCGCCATCAACCGGCGCGGCTGCCAGTCGGTCACCGGCTGCCACGTGGGCTGGGACACCGACACAGACGCGACGGACTACACGCACGGGTTCCAGGAGGAGGTCCACCAACTTCTGGATCAAATCCGTGGGGAGCTGGTCGCCAGAGGCTGGCTGAACGCCAACACCGGTCTGCTCATTCCGGCAAACATTGGGGATCTGACGGCGGACGACCGCGGAGCGATCTGGAACTTCCTCTTCATCGAGGAGGACTTCAGCGCCGGCGTGCACAATCCCGCCTATACCATCGACGTGCTGGAGGCCACACTGGCCTACCTGGACTAGTCGGTCAGGCCGGCGTCCACGACACCACCGGGGGGATGCGGGAGAGTTGGACCGCGCCCTCCGGGCATCGCCGAAACGCCGCCGGACGAGACGAGGGAGCGCCGCCTCAGGCGCTCCCTCGCTGTTTCCCCCTCTCGGCTGCGGGTCCACCGTTCTCGGATCAGCTCAAAGCGGCTCGAACCGAGCCGTGAAGTGCCGCAGGAACGGCGCCTCGTAGGTCATCCGCAGCCCGCGGAGTTCGGTCCGGCGGGCGAAGACCTGCAGCACCACCTCCGCCACGTAGTCCACGTGGCTCTGGGTGTAGACCCGCCGCGGGATCGCCAGGCGAACCAGTTCCATTTTCGGTCCCTGGTGCGCGCCGGTCTGCGCATCGCGCTTGCCGAACATCACCGAGCCGATCTCGACGCCGCGCACCCCTCCTTCGAGGTAGAGCTCATTGGCAAGCACCTGCCCCGGGTATTCCTCCGGCTTGATCTGCGGGAGGAAGTCACCCGCATCGAGATACACCGCGTGCCCCCCCGCCGGGATGATCATGGGCACGTGGGCCCGTTGCAGCTTCTCGACCAGGTATTCCACTGAGCGCGTGCGATAGCGCAGATAGGACTCGTCGAGCACCTCCCGGAGCCCCTGCGCGATGGCCTCGAGGTCGCGGCCGGCCAGCCCTCCGTAGGTTGGGAAGCCCTCGGTCAGGATCAGGAGGTTGCGGGCTTCGGTGGCAAGCTGTTCGTCGTGGAGCGCCAGGAAGCCTCCGATGTTGGCCAGGCCGTCCTTCTTCGCGCTCATGGTGGTGGCGTCGGCATAGGAGAACATCTCGCGCGCGATCTCCAGCACCGAGCGGTTCTCCTGTCCCGGCTCCCGGCGCTTGATAAACCAGGCGTTTTCGGCGAAACGGCAGGAGTCGAGGACGAAGAGGATCCCCCGCTTCCGCGCCAGCCGGCTGGACTCCCGGATGTTCTCCAGCGATACGGGCTGCCCTCCTCCGCTGTTGTTGGTCACCGTGACGATAACCGCCCGCACGCGATCGCCATGTTCGTCGAGCGCCCGCTCGAGGCGCGCAAGGTCGATGTTGCCCTTGAAGGGGTGATAGCAGGAAGGGATCGTCCCCTCGGGGATCGGCAGATCGATGGCCTGGTCGCCCGCGAACTCGATGTTGGCCCGGGTGGTGTCGAAGTGGGTGTTGCCGCAGTACACGGCCCCGGGACGGTGAAGAATCGTGAAGAGGATCTTTTCGGCGGCCCGGCCCTGATGGGTTGGAATGACCTGGCGGAAGCCGGTGATGCGCTGGACCTCTCTCTCGAACTCGAAGAAGGAACGGCCGCCGGCGTAGGACTCATCTCCCCGCATGATCCCGGCCCACTGCTCGGCCGACATGCTCGAGGTGCCGCTGTCGGTCAGGAGGTCGATGAGCACGTCCTCGGCCCGGATGAGAAACGGGTTGCGCCCGGCCTCCTCGAGGAGGCGCACCCGCTCCTCCCGGGTCGTCATGCGGATGGGCTCGACGGACTTGATCTTGAAGGGTTCGATGATGGTCTTCATGCGTTTGCCTCCGGGTTCGGTTCCAGCTTCGGAAGTTAGCACCGCCCGTCACGCCCCACAACTCCGAGCCATGGAGAGCGGTTCGCAGACAAAAGCCTCTTGACCGTCACGCGGGAGATCCGCGACGTTGGGCGCGGATGTTCCCACCGGCGCGAGTTGCTCGAGACCTTCGGGGAGATCCTGGCCACAATAGGGGCGTAGCGAACGGCAAGCCGGCGGAGCGCTGAACCGCCAGCGATCACGGGGGGAGAACGATGCAGCTGGGTTTGCTGGGGGCGGGCCTGCAGGGACAGGCCTGTGTGTTCGATTGGCTGCGGCAGTCAGACGTGCGGGGTATCCGCGTCCTGGACGCCAGCGAGGAGCAGCTCGCGCTCTTCCGGGAGCGGTTCGTGGATGAACGTCTGAGTTTCCGCCGCGTGGACGCCGGCGATCATGAGAAGCTCCGCGAGTCCATCGCGGGCTGCGATGCGCTCCTGAGCGCCGTACCCTACTTCCTCAACCTGGCGGTGACCCGAGCCGCCATCGAGGCCCGCGTGCCGATGGTGGACCTGGGCGGCAACACCGACGTCGTCTTTCAGCAACGGGCTCTGGATCCGGAGGCGCGCGCGGCCGGCGTCGGGATCATCCCTGACCAGGGGCTGGCGCCCGGTCTGGCGGGCATCCTCGGCCTTTACGGCATGCGCGACTTCACCGACGTGGCCTCGATCCGCATGTACGTCGGCGGCCTTCCCCAGCAGCCGCGCGGCCCCCTCTCCTACGCCCTCGTCTTCTCCGTGCACGGCCTCCTCAACGAATACGCGGGCGAGGCGGTCGGTCTGCAGGATGGAGAGATCGTCCGGGCCGAGACCCTGACCGGCCTGGAGACCATTCGCTTCCCGCATCCGGTCGGCCGCTGCGAGGCCGCCTACACTTCAGGAGGCACCTCCACCCTCCCGTGGACCTGCCGTGGGCGCGTCCGGGAGCTCTTCTACAAGACGGTGCGCTACCCGGGCCATTGGTCGTGCGTGCGCTTCCTGAAGGAACTCGGTTTCCTCGAGACGCAACCCCGCGCGGTCGGCCGCCAGAAGGTGGCCCCCCGGGACTTCCTCGGCGCACTCCTGGAGCCGCAGTTGACCTTCGAAAACACGCGTGACCTGGTGGTCCTGCGCGTGCGGGTGCGCGGAACCATGGACGGGCGCCCGGCGCTGCGTCAGTACGAGATGATCGACTTCCACAACGAGGCCGAAGGTCTGACAGCGATGATGCGCACCACGGCCTTTCCAGCCTCGGAGGCGGCTCTGCGCCTCGCGCGCGGACAGGTGAGGCAGGCCGGCGTGCTAGCCGGCGAGAGCGTCCTGGCCGACCGCGCCTACTTCGACTCCTTGCGGGGCCGGGGATTGCGGATGAGGGAAATGGAGTCCTTCGAGCGTTAGAACGGAGTCCTTCGAGCGTCAGACGGGTTGGCGAGCTAGCGCGCCTTCTCCCTCACCTGGAGGATCTCCAGGAACTTGCCAAGGCGGCGGACCATCATCCTGTCCTGCCGCTTGGCGAAGACGAGGAGCAGACCGCGGATGGCGCGCACCGTGATGTCGCGCGGGCTCGCCTCCTGGATGTAGTCCTCCTTCGGGTAGTAGTCACGCAGGTACCCGGCCACGCACTCACGCCGGGTCAGGACCTTACCCGCCGCGAAGGGATCGACGAAGATCTCGGGCGCGCCGCCGGCATACTTGACCAGGAAGTGATGTGGCAGGTGGACGCCCACGAACGGAATGTGCAGGCGCTTGGCGATGAGCAGATAGACCACGCCGAGGGTGATCGGCACGCCGCGGCGCAGCTCGAGAACCCGGTTGATGCAGGCCGGGTCAAGGTCGCGCCAGTCAGGCAGTACGCCGGAAAACCCCATCTCGCCATGCAGCACCTGATTCAGCACCCGGATCTGCACCGGTACGGGCAGGCCGGCCAGGCGGCTGCGAATCCGCACCGCCACGTCGTCCAGCGCCCACTTCACTTCCTCGTGACGAAGTTCCGGATAGCTGATCCGCGCCAGGATGGTGAAGGCAGCCTCGAGGTCAAAGAGGTCCTCGCCCATCGCGGTCAGATCCCGCAGGTCGGCTTCGACCTCGTCGAGAGTGAGTTGAAGGAGCGCCTTGCGCGCCCGGAGTCGCAGTCGGGGATCGGAGGCTTCCGAAGCTTCACGCAGGGCCGGGGCGCAAGCCGGGCCCAAACGGCCAAGCTGCTCCCAGACGAGCGACGTGATGCGGACATCCTCGTCGCCGAGCAGCGATACAAGGGCGCGGATTTCAGGTTCGCTGGTCATGGGTGCTTCCGGAGCGAACCTATCAGCGACCCTTGGAATCGGCAACACAAAAGGAGACTTGGGTCCCCCGGATCAGCCGCGGCCGGGTCAGAGCCACGACCGGCCGCGTCCCGCCGGGACGGAAGCCCGGCGGTCCAGCCAGCGCCGGGTGCCCCCAGCGTCGGGAATCACGGTGGGTGCTCCGCGGCGGACCCGGCGGCGGGGTTGGTGACCAGAGCGGTCGAGCGGCGGCGCGGACAGGTTCGGGGCGGACAGGTCCACGCGCCGGGAGCCGGCGCGCCTGGGCGGCGCCCTGTTCCCGGCCCCTCGGACGTGCCTCCATACAGACTGAACAACTGCCCGCCGTGGGCGCGCCTGCTAGAAACGCGGGTAGTTCGGCAGCGGCTGGTAGGCGATCCTGAACCTGACCTGCCGCTGCGGCGCCGTCCCGTCCACGTCGATCACCCGAAGCTTGGCGTAGTGCCCGTCCGGCGTCCTGACCGCGAAGACCGCTCCTTCCGTCAGAGCTTCGTCCTGGAAGTCGGCCCATCCCGTGGCCTCCGGCGCGTAGGCGTCCCAGGCATCCTCGCTGTTGCCCAGATACATGATGTCGGCGTCGCGCCCGGCCCACGCCGAGTCGCTGTTGTCGACCAGGTGGGGGCTCTTCAGGCGGAGCGTCCCGCTCCCTCCGTCCGTGGCGTGAGAGGTGCCGATGTACACGTCGATGCTGTCGCGGTTGTCGGCCAGGACCAGCAGCTGGCTCGTCATGCGGAAGGCGTTTCCGCTCTGCAGACGCAGGCCGCTGGGCTGATTGGCGGCGGCGAACTCATAGACGGTGTCCGAGTCGAACTCGGGGCGCGGGGCTGTGTCCAGCTCGATGCCCTGGCTGAAGTCGTCGAAGTCGCCGCCTTTGACCGCCACGACCCGGTAGTAGTACCGCGTCCCGTTGACGGCGGTCGCGTCGCGGTACTGCTCGACCTGGCCGGCAACGGTCACCTGGCTCGAGCTGTTGGGAAGAAGGTAGGTCCGAAGCTGGGTCGACGTCATGCCAGCCATGGATGAGGTATGCCGGTAGACGTTGTAACCCTGGAAGTCGCCAAGTCCCTGATCTGGGGTCTCGTCCCAGCTGAGGTTCACTTCGTTGCTGGAGTTGACGACCACAAGGTCCGTCGGCGGCGCGAAGGACTCCGGCGGTTCGGTGGTGTCGTCGTCGCTGCATCCGGATGAGACGATCGCGATCGCGCAGGCGAAGAGCCAGGCCCATTGCATGTGACGCGCCCGCCTTGCGCCGCGGGGGTCCGTTCCGTAAATCCTCATCTCGTGATTCCTCCCCTTATGTTTTTCAACGTCTCACCTGAAGCCGGTTGTCTGCACAGGCTGCGCAGAGGCCCCCTGCCGCGATCCAACGGTGGCGCAACGAGCGCCGTCCGCCTGTCCCGGTCTGACGCGCGCAACGCGAACCCACGCAAGCGCGACAGGATGGAATGACATGCAAGACGCGCTGCAACTGCCGGGCCCACCGCGCATCGATCCGCCGAGAACCCGACCCGGCCAGCTGCGGACCCGGCCGGCCGCGAACCTGGACACGACGCCAGCCCGGATCGTCGCGAAGCCCCCCGCGCCTCATCTTCGGCGGTCCAGGACGCGCCGCTCGCGGCACCCGCCAGCGCGGGGAACCGGGTGAGTTAGAATTCCAGTACGTTCGAAACACCAACCGGAGGATCCTCGCGCATGCTCAGGATCGGAACCATCGCCCTGGAGCGCCCGGTGCTTCTCGCGCCGATGGAGGACATTACGGAGCGGCCCTTCCGCCGTCTCTGCCGCCGTCTCGGCGCGGACCTGGTCTACACCGAGTTTGTCAGCTCGGAGGGGCTGATCCGGGCGGCCGCGCGCACTCGCAGCAAGATCGCGCTGGCCGACGACGAGCATCCGGTCGGCATCCAGATCTATGGCAATCGCGAAGAAGCGTTGGTCGAGGCCGCGCGCCTGTCCGAGGCGGTGGGGCCCGAGCTGATCGACATCAACTTCGGCTGTCCCGCCAAGAAGGTCGCCTGCAAGCTCCACGGGGTCGGCGCGGGGGCGGGGCTGCTCAAAGAGCCCGATCTGCTGGTTTCCCTGACCCGGGCGGTCGTGCGCGCAGTCTCCCTGCCGGTCACGGTAAAGACGCGTCTGGGATGGGACCACTCCAGCATCATCATCGAGGACCTGGCGCGACGCCTGGAGGACACGGGCATCGCCGCACTCACCCTGCACGCCCGCACCCGCAACCAGGGCTTCAAAGGCGAAGCGGACTGGTCCTGGATCGGACGTGTCAAACGGGCCGTGAGCCTGCCGGTGATCGGCAACGGAGACGTGCGGGAACCCCGCGATGTTCACGCCATGTTCGAGGAGACCGGCTGCGACGCGGTCATGATCGGCCGGGCCGCGATGCACGACCCCTGGATCTTCTCCCGGACCCGCGAGTACCTCGCGACCGGCGTGGATCCGGGGCCGCCCGATTTCCTGGAGCGGATAGAAGTCTATCTGGACCTGATGCGGGAGAAGGTGGCGGAGAAGGGGGAACCGCGCGCGATCTACGAAATGCGCAAGTACATCTCCGGCTTTCTCAAGGGCGTGCCGATGGTCAGCGGTCTGCGCGCGCGCCTGATGGAGGAGACCACCGGCGCCGGCGTGGAGGACCGCCTGGGCGAGTACGTTGCCTTTCTCCAGGGGGGACCCTGGCCGTGGCCGCAGGCCGCGCTCCCCGGAGACGCCGAGGTCCCCGAAAGCGATCCCACCGCCTGTCCCGTGTCCGCCTGAGTCCTGGGGATGGATCCGCCGAGGCCGCCCGGCACCTCGCCGCACCAGAGAAGGCGCCAAACGGGATCGAGCGACTCGCCTCGATGGGATTGGATAGGACGATCCCGCGCCAGGAGGCTGGCCCCGAGCCATCCCTCGATCCTGTCAACGATCCCGACCACAAGCACACCGGAGGTGTGCGCTGGACGGGCGGGCGGGAATTTCTCCTTTCCTCACCCCGGCCCGCGGTTCAGAGTAAGCGGCTGACAATTCGCAGGCTGCCGGCACGGACTTGGGGGTTTCCCTCTCCGGTGTCCGTGGCCGGAAAAGACGCCGGAGGACCGCACGAGACGCGCGGGGCGGCGCGCGGGAGAGCCAGAACCAGGGCACACGTGGACGATCGGATCCAACAGCTCCACCGGGCGGCCCGCGCCGCCTTGCGGCGCTCGACGGCGCTTCAGACGCGCGTTCCCCGGGGAGCGGCCCTGCTGACCACCGATGGCCGGATCTACGACGGAGCCGAAACGGAGCCCGATCCTCAGGGTGGCCTGACCGGCTGCGCCGAACGCGCGGCCATTGCCAAGGCGATCCTCGACGGACAGCGCAGCTTCGGCGCGATCTGGATCCGCACCCCACCCGACCACTCCGCCGAGTCCTGCCCCTGTGGATCCTGCCTGCAGGTCATGTGCGAGTTCTCCCCCACCATGCAGGTCTGGTGGGGCAAGCCACGCTCCGCCTCCGCCGCGACGGCGCGGGAACTCCTGCCCGGGGCCTTCGGCCGGGCCCACCTCGACGATCCGGCCAATGCTGCCGGTGATCATCGCGCGGGTGTCGCGGGCGATGACCGAGCCAACGCCACCGGCAACCGGCGCAAGAAGGCCGCCGCCGCCGGATCGCCGGCGCGGCATGGGAGGTGAAGCCGTTGCGGTGCTCTTGCAGCGCTGACGGATGCCCCGGCGTTGCGCTGGGATCCGACCACGGAGGTTTCCGGCACAAGCTGTTCCTGGCCCGGGCGCTGGCCGAGGCCGGACACAGGGTGACAGACTGCGGCTGCCACTCGACCGAGGCGGTGGACTATCCCGATATCGCGCTGGCGGTCGGCCGCGCCGTGGTCGAGGGACGCGCTCAGGCCGGGATCATGATCGACGGCGCCGGCATCGGCTCCTGCATGGTCCTCAATCGCATCGCCGGCATCCGGGCCGCGCTCTGCCACAACGCCTTCACGGTGGTCAACAGCCGCGCCCACAACGACGCCAACGTCCTGGTCCTGGGATCCAACGTCGTCCACCAGGGCGAGGCAGCCCGGCTGGCGCGGCTCTGGTTGCGCACCCCCTTCGAGGGGGGACGCCACGCGCGGCGGGTCGAGAAGATCAACGCCCTGGATCGAGGGCGGTAGGCGCAGAGGGGGCATTCGATGGCATGGTCAGACGCGGCGGGCGGCGGGCCCGAGCAGGACGCACGCGACCGGGAGGCTCTCGTCCGGCAGATCGCCGAGGAGGTGCGCCGGCGGATGACGCTCCCGGCTCCCGCGCCGGAGACCGCGGGCGCCTGCGCCGGACGCTGCGCGCTGGCCGGCCAGGATGCTGCGCGGACAAGGCACCTGGCCGAGCAGGGGGTGGCGCGCCTCTCGTGCTGCGCCCACCTGGGCGAGGTCGATCGAGAGCTGGCCGCCATGATCGATCACACGCTGCTGCGGCCGGACGCGACGGCCCGTGACATAGAAGCGCTCTGCTCCGAAGCCCTCTGCCTGGGAGTGGCCACGGTCTGCGTGCAGCCGATCTGGGTGCCGGCCGCGGCGCGGGCGCTCGAACACAGCCCGGTCAAGGTCTGCACGGTGGTCGGCTTCCCCCACGGGGCCAACCGGCCCGAGGTGAAGGCCTACGAGACCCAGCTTGCCGTGGCGCAAGGGGCGCGCGAGATCGACATGGTGATCCCTGTGGGAGCCTTCAAAGGGGGCGACACTCGCAGCGTGGCTGAGCACATTCGAGCGGTGGTGCGCGCCGCCCGGGCCGGCATCCTCGTCAAGGTGATTCTGGAGACTGCTTTCCTGTCGCGGGAAGAGAAGATCACCGCATGTACGATCGCCCGCGCGGAGGGCGCTCACTTTGTCAAGACCTCGACCGGCTTCGGCCCCTCCGGCGCGACCCTCCCGGACGTCCGCCTGATGCGGGAGGTCGTCGGTCCGGCCATGGGGGTCAAGGCCGCGGGGGGCATCCGCGATCGGGAGACCGCCGTGGCCATGATCGAGGCGGGAGCCGATCGGATCGGCGCCAGCGCCTCGGTGCGCATCGCCGCGACCGAGCCGGCCGCCGGCTGAGGCACGTCGTTGACCGGATTCACGCCTCCTGTTAGCCTACCGCGCGTCAGGTTCTGCCACGGCGACTCCGCCCCGGGGCGACGCGAGCTCGCGCCGGGGACGGTCCAAATGGACGAGGACCGCGCCGCTTAAGCTCCGTCATCTCGAAGCCCCGGCCATCCGGGCCTATCGAAGCGCCACTGAGGTCCCTGCCTGATGATCTCCTTCGCCTCCTCTCGGAACGAAGCAAGCGCCCAGGTTCCACCGGCCTCCCCTCTGGCCACGCCGCGCCCGCTGCTCCCGCCTGGGCCGCGGTCCGGCGAGGCGATTGACACGGGACCCGGGAGCGCATCCGGCCGGGTCGCCGCGGTCCGGCAGTTCCGGCGCGTGGTCCTGACCGTTCTCGCGGCCGTCGTCCTGCTGGTGCCGGCCGTCATCCGGTCGGCGGCGGCACAGGCGGGGAGCGCTGCCGGGCACGCCGTCGGACGGGTGACGGGCAACGTGGTCTTCGACCGCGACGGGCAACCGGTCGAGTACGCCAACGTCCTGGTGGTGGGACGGGCCCAGGGGGCGGTCACGAAGAACGACGGCAGTTTCGCCATCGACCTCGTCCCCGCCGGACCGCAGACCATCCAGGTGACCTACCTCGGCTACGTCACCGAGCGCCGGGAGATCATCGTCTCGCCCGAAGCCGCCGTCACCTTGAGCTTCCGGCTCAAGGAGACCGTGGCCAAGCAGGAGAAGGAGATCCTCGTCACCGGCGAGCGTCCCCTGGTGGAGGTCGAAAAGGCCTCGAGCACGCGGTCGTACAACCAGGAGGAACTCAAGCGGCTGACGGTCCTGCCGACGCTGGACAGCGTCGTGGAGCAGGCGCCGGGGGTGACCCGGGACAACAACGAAATCCACATCCGCGGCGGCCGGGCCGACGAAACGCTGTTCATCATCGACGGCGTCGAGATGCGCGACGTCCTCACCGGCGTCTCCAAAGGGGAGAACATCAGCAGCCGCTCCATCGCCGAGGTCAACATCATCACGGGAGGTTTCGACGCCCAGTACGGCAATGCCATGTCGGGAGTGATCGAGGCGAAGACCAAGGAGGGAACGGAGGACTACCACGGCGCGCTCCGTTACGAGACCGACCGGCCGACCGGGGACCTGGACCTGGACAACTGGAACTTCCAGCTCAGCGGTCCCATCCCTCTGTTCCAGCGGGCGGCGCGCGGCCTCGGCGCGGACAGACCCTCCGCCGCGACCTTCTTCATCGACCTCTCGGCCGACCTCAGCAACGGTTACCTGCCCAACATCAAGGATTTCCAGACCGACGCCACCCGGCGGGCCGCCCTGGGCGGCGATCCCGGCATCGGCCGCAACCTGGAATCCAGCTACTCCGAACGGATCTTCGGCCAGAAGTACCGCTATGGCGAGTTCTTCTATCCTCGTGCCTCGAACCAATGGCGCTCGGTGGTCAAGGCGGCCTGGCGCGCCAGCGAGCGGCACAAGTTCAATGTCTTCCTCAGCAAGAGCCTCTCCTTCGATCAGGGCTTCGGCGACACGGACATCGGAGCCATCGACCGCAACACACTGAACTACCCCTGGGCCTGGAGCCGCCGTCTCGACCGCTACTACACCGTCACCTATGACCAGAACAACCTGGCCCTGACCTGGAACTGGGCGGTGAATCCGGCCCTCGTCTCGATCATGAAGATCACGCGAAGCTTCGAGACGCGCCACCAGGACGTCGCCGGACAGCTCTTCACCGAGTTCGACCAGTCGACCGACCAGGACCTGCCCCCGTCGAGCGACGTCTATGACACGCCGTACTTCTATGACGTCGGCGACGCGCCGCAGTACACCGATCGCTACGCGGAAACCTGGGCGTTGGACTGGAACTGGTCCCGGAAGTGGAAGGCGCACGATCTGGGCTGGGGCGCCGGCGCCCAGTACGAGGACGTCCAGTTCCTCACGGTCGACGCCGCCACCATCACAGCGGACCGGCCTCTGGGAGACGAATTCGATCTCTTTCACGTCACGCCCAACACCGGCCACTTCTATGTGCAAGACCGGATCCAGTTCCAGGGACTGATCGCCAACCTCGGCCTCCGCTATGACTACTGGTTTCCGGGAAGCCAGGTGGAGAAGCTCTATGATAACTACTATCTGACCGGAGAACGGCCCACCATCACCCCGGTCACCCGGCAGGAGTTTCTCGACTCCACCCACGAGCTCTTCGGCCACCGCTTCAAGGGACGCCTCCTCCCCCGCGTCCAGGTCTCCCATCCGATCTCGCAACGCAACAAGCTCTTCTTCAACTACGGGCACTTCTCGCAGCTTCCGGCCTACTTCTACGTCTACGCCAAGAGCAGCTCGCAGTCTTCCGCCGAGTTCCCCCGCATCGGCAACCCCAACCTCAATCCAGAAGTCTCGGTGCAGTACGAGCTCGGCGCCGCGCACCAGTTCACCGACCAGATGGCGGCCCAGGTCACCCTCTTCTCCAAGGACATCTACGACTATCCCACCTCGGTGCCGCTGACCCTGCTCGACCGCAACACCACGCGGGCCAACTTCTACGTCTACCGCAACCTCGACTATGCCCGCTCCCGCGGCGTCGAAATCGAGCTGCGCAAGCGGCGCGAGCGCCACGCCTCCTGGTCCCTCGACTACTCCTATTCGAGCGCCAAGGGAAAGAGCTCCGATCCCAACCTCCTCTCGGTGGTACGCGAGACGGGCGGCGATGCGCGCAACACCATGCTGGAGGAGCAGTACATGTGGTGGAACCGGCCGCACAAGTTCTCCGCCCGGTTCGACTACCGGATCAACCGGGGAGAGGATCGTCCCCGCCTCTTCGGCGTTCGCCTGCCCGAGGACGCCAGCCTGAACCTCTACTACCAGATCCGTTCCGGCCGCCCCTACACGCCGACGAGCCCGGACGGCCGCCAGATCGGCCAGGCGTACTCGCGCAACGGTCCCTATGACGCCACCCTCAACGCCACGCTGACCAAGGCGTTCCAGCTCGGCGGCCGCCGCTTCGAGGTGACCGTCCAGGGATGGAATCTCTTCGATCACCGGACGCTTCTCTCCCTGGACCCGGCGACGGGCAAGCGCTGGAAGCCGGGAGAAGGCAGCCTCAACGGATTCAGCGAGAACCCCGCGAACCTGAACCTGGACGATGAGGAACTGGTACGCCAGAGCGGCCTGAACCCGGACCCGGGAGAAACGGTGGCCGATCTGGCCACCCAGATCCGGCGGGCCATTCTCGCCACGGTGTACCGGTACCAGGACCCCTCGATGCGGTCGGCCCCGCGCAGCATCCGCGTCGGGTTGGGAATGGAGTGGTGACCCGATGAAGCTTCTCCACCTGCCACCGATCCTGCCGTTCCTCGCGTTGGCGCTCCTGCTTCCGCGAGCGGCCGCCGCGCAGACCAGCCTGGGAGACCAGCGGGTCGCGACCTCCAGCGGCACGTTTCTCAAGATCGGGGTGGACGCGCGCGCGGCTGGACTGGGCGGCGCCGGCAACGCCGTGATCCAGGGCCCGGGGGCGGTCTTCAGCAATCCGGCGGGGATCCTGGCCGAGCGGGGGCGCACGTCCGTCTATTTCTCCTACGTCCGCTGGCCGGCGGACATCCCCTTGAGCGCCGTCTCCGTGTCGCAAAGCATCCCTTCGTGGGACGCCCAGGTCGCCGTTTCCCTCGCTTACCTGGGAACGGATTTCGAGGAGACGACGGAGTTCCACCCTTACGGCACCGGGCGTACGGTGAGTTTCTCCGACCTGGTAGCGGCCATCTCGGTCGCGCGCAACTTCACCGACCGGCTGGCCATTGGGATGAGCTTCAAGTACCTGCGGGAGGATCTGGGTTCGGACATCGGCGGCCCGACGACCGGCGGCCTGCTCGTGGACGCTGGGACGGTGTACTCGATCGGCGTGCGCAATGCCAGGCTCTCGGTCACCCTGGCTGATTTCGGTCCCGATCTCCGTCCCTCCGGTGGTTATGACAGCCATGTTCAGGGCACGGAAGTGCGTTACACAGCCTTTTCGCCCCCGACCCAGTTCCGTCTCGGCTTCTCGATGGATCCGTTTGCCCGCGGCCCGCATCGCGTGACCGCCGCATTTCAGGTGCAGCACCAGGCCGACCAGGAGGAGACCTTCCGCGCGGGGGCGGAGTACTGGCTGCACGAACGTTTTGCCGGCCGCGCCGGTTACGATCTCTCCTCCGACGAGATGGGCCTCTCCGCGGGGCTCGGCTTCCGCGCCGACCTGGGGGGACGGCCCGGCACGATTGACTACGCCTTCACCGGCGGCGGCTTCCTGGAGGACGTGCACCGGTGGTCGCTGAGCTTCGGTTTCTGACGGCCGGGGCGGCCGATCCGACCAGGATGAGGAAGATGGCATGCGCCTCCTGACCAGGGTCTTTCGGGTTCTGCTCGCGGGTGGCGTCCTTCTCGCCGCCGGGTGTGGGCGCAAGTACGAGCTCCCTCCGCAACCGCCGCCCGCCCAGCCTCCGCTGCCCGGCTACGGCTTGCACGCGGTCTGGGATCTGGCCGGGGCGAGCCCGACCGACCTGGCCAGCCAGGCCTCTTATCTCTACGTGGTCGAGTCGGACACCGTGGGCACGGTGCGCGCTTACATCCCGACCCGGCGTGAGCCGCGTCACCCGGTCTTCATCGGCGCCTTCGAAGGGCTGGTCCGGCCGCACCACCTCGCGCTGGGCAAGCGGGACTCCCTCTTCGTCTTCGTGGCCGATGGGGACACCATCAAGAAGTACCTCGACATCGGCGGACCCGAGTTGGGGCGGTTCACCGATCCGCGGTGGAACGGCACCATCCGAGGGCTGGCCGCCGACAATCGTTTGTACGTCTACGTCGCCTTCGCCGACCGGGTCATCCAGTACGACGACCGCGGCCGGGAGGTTCGGATCGTCGCCGACTCGCGTTCCGGGGCCGGCCAGGTGAAGGAGCCGCACGGTATGCACTGGACCGGCACCGAGTTGCTGGTGGCCGACCGGCTCACCAACCTGGTCGTCCGGCTGGACCCCGACAGGACCAATACACCGACGGACACCGCCCTGGCCTGGCCCGGGTTGCTCGAGCCCTCCGATGTGGTCGCGGACAAGGAGTTCATCTACGTCGCCGACACCGGCCATCACCGGGTGCTCAAGTACCGCCGCGGCGGGGGCGCCTTCGTCGATTCCGTGTACAGCCCCTACGACGAGGCGACCGCCATCGCGGGTGATCCGCTGGAACGTCCCCGCTACCTCGCCCTGGACAATCCGGAGAGCAACGCCGATGTCTTCGTTTCCGACGCGGACCGCAACCGGGTGGCGGTCTTCCGCCTCTCCACGCAGTGAGTTCCGCATGACACCAGGACGCCGCCATCTCTTCCTCGCCTCCGTCCCGTTTCTCGGATGGATCCGGCGGCTGCTGGCTTGCAGGAAGGGCCACGTACCGGCCTGCTGGGGCACGCCGCGACGCGTCCTGGCCGGCGGGTCCGGACGCGTACCGGCTTGCTCGCCGGGGCTCGCACCGGCCGGCGCGCCGGGCCGCGTATGGACCGGCTCGCCGCTCCCGGCAATCCTGGGGGTATGGGTGTGCCTACTGGCCGGCCCGGTCGCGGACGCCGGCCTGGTCTACGGTTCCGGCGTTCGCGATTCCGGCGATCGGCACCTCGACCCGAGCCCGCTCTTCGATCTCGCCGTCCCTGACGAGGAGCATGAGGCGGAGGATCTTCCGTGGCCCCAGGCCACGCCGGAGGCGGCCGACGAGGCGCCCATCCGCGTGCGGACGACCAACCGCAACCTCGTCGGCCTCGCCGTCTGGAACACCGGGTTCTTCGGCACGAACTTCGCCAGCATGGCGCCCTCCTTCGAGTACCCGCTGGGCGAGACCTTCCGCTACGACCACATGGTCCGCGGCGGTCTCTGGGTGGGCGGACTGGTGGACACCTCGGGTGTTGTCGACACGCTGGTGAGCACGGCCACCATCGACGGCAGCTACGGGTCCGACCCGCGCACGGCCAGCGAGTTTGCCGCTCGGGACACCATCCTCGAGATCTCGCGCATCCGCGGCGCCTATTACAGCCCGAACGCCCGCAGCCAGCAGGACTTCCGCACCTCTTTCTCGGACCGGTTGATTCGCGACCTCCACGCCCCGCTGGGCGTTGACGTGTACCTCGAGACCCTCGTCTGGGACTACGATCCCTTCCGAAGCATGGTGGTGGCGAACTTCACCATCGTGAATACCAACGCGCATCCGATCCAGGACGTGGCCCTGGGGTTCTATTCCGAGCTGGCCACCGGTTACAAGGATCCCAGCCAGACCAATCCCTTCTCGGGATGGTTCGACAACAAGGACATCGAGGCGGTTGACTCGGTCCGGGTCGTCATGGAGCACCGCCACAACACCACCTATCCCTGGGCCGGCCTCGTCCTTCTCGGAACGGATCCCCCGCTCGGGCCGCAGGCCTGCTCCTTCAGCTGGTGGGAATGGACCGTCGACGAGCCGGAGAACGACGCGGCGCGCTACCGCGCGATGACCACCGGCCTCTTCGAGAACACCGACGGCTTCGAGGCCTCGGCCGATCCGGTGGAGGTGCTTTCGGCCGGCCCCTTCCCCGGCTTCTTCTACCCGGGCGACTCCCTCCGCATATCCTTCGCCTTCGTCGGCGGCCGGCCGGATCCGCGCACCGGCGGAACGGCCAGGCTCGATCTGCTGGCCAACGCCAAGACCGCGCAGGATGCCTACAACGCCAACTTCGACGTGCCGGTGCCGCCGCCGTCGCCGACGGTCTTGATCCAGCCTGGACGCAACCAGATCCGCCTCCGCTGGAAGGACGATCCCGAGTTCTTCGAAGACCCCAAGTCGGGGCTCGATTTCGAGGGGTACCGCGTCTATATCGCCGAGAGCCGGGCCGATCGCGATGCGCGGCTCATCATGGAAGCCGATGTCCTCGACTCGGTTTTCTTCAACACCGGTCTGGATGCGCTGCGCGACACCTACGTCGCCGGGTCCGACACCTTCGACTATCGCTACGACATCGACAACCTGAGGGACGGGTTCCGCTACTGGACGGCGGTCACGTCCTTCGATGCGGGCGGCGGCCCCCAGAACCTCCCGTCGCTGGAGAGCGGCCGGACGCAGAACCGCACCCTGGTCGTGCCCGGCGATCCCACCGTGCGCGACGCCGGCTCGGTCAAGGTCTTCCCCAATCCCTACCGGGGAGATGCCGCGTGGGACGGCAGCATCTCCCGCGACCGGTATCTCTGGTTCATCAATCTCCCGCCGCGCTGCAACATCCGCATCTTCACGCTGGCGGGCGATCTGGTCGACACGATCCACTTCGACAGCGCGACCTACCATGCCACCGAGATCCGCGGCATCTTCGATCCCACCGACCGGCAGAACCCCGAAGGCGACATCCCGCTGCTGTCGGGGAACATGGCGGCCTGGGACCTGATCTCCCGAGAAGACCAGGGGGTCGCTTCAGGTTTGTATATCTTTTCGGTGGAGGACCTGGACCGCGGCAACGTGGAGCTGGGCAAGTTTCTGATTCTCAAATGAACATGAGTTCCTGAGCCTTTCATGGACATGAGGATTCTCTCTATGACGTCGCGAGAGTCACATGCGGGCGATCTGTCCACCCTCCGGGACCGGACCGCCCGTTGCCGCGAACCGCTGAGAGCGCGCGAGGTCCGGTGGGACTGCGGCGGCACCATTCCCCCCGCGCCGGCCGGCTCGCTGGCGCGCGCCGGAGGCACGGCGACTCGACGGGCTCGCTGGGCGCTCGGGGCGGCGACCCTCTTGCTGATGTCCGCGGCCTGCTCGGACGATGCCAGCAAGCCGTTACCGGAGAACACGCCGCCGACGACGTATCTCTCCGTGCAAGGCCAGCTGGCGGATACACTCTTCTATCGCCTGCCCCTGGCATGGTGGGGCGCGGATCGCGACGGTCGGGTCGTGGGCTATTACATCCGCTGGAGCGAGCCCTGGGAGCCGCCGGCCGGCGCGCCCCGCTGGGCGGCCGACACGAGTTGGATCTACACGGAAGCTACCAGCGACACCTTCGCCGCGCCGCTCCGCCAGACCGACCCGGGCGCGCTCCAGGCGGTCTGGACCGACACGTTTTCGGTGCGCGCGGTCGACGATCTCGGATTGGTCGACCCGGCAGGCCGCAGTCAGATCTTTACCGTCAACAACTGGGTGCCGACCCTGGAGTGGGAACGAACGATGCAGCGCCCGTCGAGCAGCCTGCCGGCGGTCGCCTTCGCCTGGAAGCCGGCCGACCTGGACGGCCGCCGGTCCATCCTGCACTTCCGCTACTGGCTGGACGGCGAGGACTCGCTCCGCACGCCCACGACCACCGACACCGTCATCGGTCTCTTCCGGGAGGACTTCGGGGAGTGCTACGGTCCACGCACCCTCTCCGTTCAGGCCGTCGACGAAGCGCTCTGCCGCAGCAACATCATCCGCCACCGCTGGAACGTGGAGGAGCCCCACGGCAGCTGGCTCCTGATCGACCACGTCGCCAGCAACATGAGCGACGCAAACCTCGCCGATCCCTACTGGCGGGCGCTGATGGACTCGCTGGCGGGCGGGGACTACTACGTCTACGACGTGCAGCAGAAGGGAGCCTTCCGTTCGGCTCTCGAAGTCTTTCCGCTCTTCAGCCTCTTCCGGGGAGTTGTCTGGTACAGCGGCAACCCGCACAGCGCGAACGACGCCCTCATGCGCGTCAATTTGCGGCGGGCCCATCGCGGAATCGCCCGCTATCTGGAGGCCGGCCACCCCGTGCTGATCGCGGCGCGCGAGGCCGCCACCCCCGCGGGCGGTCTCACCGCCTCGTTCCTGCAGGACACGCTCGGCATCCGCGACTACTTCACCCTTGCTTCCGGGGCGGACCTGGGTCTCATGGCGCGGGACAGCATCTTCTGCGGCTTCGGCGAGCCGCGCGACTCGGTGGTCGTGACCGACTTCCTGATCCTGGACCCGGACTTCCTGCAACTGGAAGGCGACGTCACGCCGCTCTACTGGGTCCGGCCCGGCCGGCTGACCCGCTTCGGCCTGATCGAGCCCGACCAGAGCAACGAGCCCGCCTATCTGGGCGTTCTCAGCACCCGCGCCGGAGGCCGCCTGGCGATGGTCTCCTTCCTTCCGGTCAGGACCAACTTCCTCGGCAACGGCCGGCGAAGCGGCGCCGCCCTCCTTCGCTTGACGCTCGGCGAACCGCCGCCGCGGTAGACCAGGAACGGGTGCCTGGCGGCTCGCGGTCCATGGAAGGACAAAGGCTGTCGGTTCCTTCGTGACCTGTGGACCCGGGACGGCGACCTTCGGGCAGGGGGCGCGGTTCTGAAAAACCCGGTCCCATGGCAGAAGAACCCACAAGTTGCCCCCGGGGACGACCTGGAGGGACCCGGACAGATCGTTTGGACGTGAACAATTCGCCCGCCGGGATGAGATGGGGTCGGTCTGTGGGAACGGGCCCCGCAAAATGGTAGAATGGTCAAGGTTTTTGCAGCGCCGCGGACCATCAACGAGGAGGCAGGCAGCACCATGAAATTCAAGACGACCCTGCTCGCGCTGGGCCTGGCCGCGCTGGCCGCATGGCCGGCCCGGGCCGATGTCACGATCCAGGAGATCCAGCTTGGTTTCTACGATGTAAACACCGTCGTGCAGATCGACGGAGTCGTGGTCACGGCGGTCGGCCGATTCGGATTCTTCGTCCAGGAACCGGACCTCCATCCCCAATACCAACGCGAGTGGAGCGGGATCTGGGTCTTCACCAACGACCTCCCCACCGTGAACAAGGGCGACCTGGTCAATGTCGTCGGCACCTACCAGGAGTA
>JAKQSZ010000024.1 GCA_029569475.1 Candidatus Eiseniibacteriota bacterium
GTTCCACAGGCGGCGCAGGCACTGCAACTCGAAGCGGGAGAGATCCGGAAGTTGGGAACCCATGCTTCCTCCCTGAGGTCCGCTGCGTCCGTACATGATGATGGTGGCCGCGCGTCGTTCCGGCGCACCCGGCACTGTCCACTCTCGGTGTCCACCTCGGCGTGTCCACCTCGGCGTGTCCACCTTGGCCTTCTCTTCATTCGTATGGTGCGTCAGTTGTCGCACATACGTCAAGAACAAAATGCGGCACTTGTCGCACATGACCGCCGTCGTCTGCGCAGCCTCTCCGCTCTTTCCGGCCACCGAAGGGCGACGATCCGTCTCCGATGCCGCCCGGTGCGTCCCCCCGTCGCTTTTGGTCCACAAGGCGCGGCCGCGCGCCAGGCGTGGACACGCCGAAGAGGGGCCCAGGATGGCCGTGCGACAAAGAGCCGGGCGAGGAGTTGGTTCGTGTTCGTCCAGAGCCGGTTGCCGCGGCCCGGCCGTCCTGTTACGTTCGACTTCATGGAAGACACCCAGTCCACGCAGCGGGACGGCACGCTGAAGATCCACGAACTCGAAGAAGTCGTCATACGTTTCGCCGGAGATTCTGGCGACGGCGTTCAGATCACCGGAGCCCAGTTCACCTCGACCACGGCCCTGGCGGGCAACGACCTGGCAACTCTCCCCGACTACCCAGCCGAGATCCGCGCGCCGGCGGGGACGCTGCCAGGGGTGAGCGGATTCCAGATCCAGTTCTCCAGCCGGGATGTCTTTACGCCCGGCGACTCGCCGGACGTGCTGGTGGCGATGAATCCCGCGGCGCTGCGGGTCAACCTCTCCGACCTCAAGCCCGGCGGCATCCTCGTCGTCAATCGCAACAGCTTCGAGAAGAAGGACCTGGAGAAGGCGGGCTTCGCCGCCAACCCACTGGAGGACGGTTCCCTCGAGGGGTACCGCCTGTTCGAGGTCGAACTGTCACGCCTGACGAAGAAGGCGGTCGAGCCGGCCGGGTTGGACACCCGGTCGAGTGAACGCTGCAAGAACTTCTTCGCGCTCGGGATGATGTACTGGCTCTTCCAGCGGCCGCTGGATCCGACCGAGAGCTGGCTGGCGTCGAAGTTCGCCTCTGACCCCAAGCTGCTGGAGGGGAACCTGCTCGCGCTGCGGGGTGGCTACACCTACGCCGAGGCGACCGAGGTCTTCAATGAGGCCTATCGCGTGGCGCCCGCGTCGGTGCCACCGGGGCGCTACCGCAACATCACCGGCAACTCCGCGCTTGCGCTCGGGCTGATGGCTGCCGCTCATCGCAGCGGCCTTCGGCTTTTCTTCGGGTCGTATCCGATCACGCCGGCCAGCGAGATCCTGCACGAGCTGTCCCATCACAAGAATCACGGGGTGATCACCTTCCAGGCCGAGGACGAGATCGCCGCCGCGGGAGCGGCCCTGGGCGCTTCCTTTGCCGGCGCTCTCGGATGCACGGCCAGCAGCGGACCGGGGATCGCGCTCAAGTCCGAGACCATCGGCCTGGCGGTCATGGCGGAATTGCCTCTGGTCATTTGCGACGTCCAGCGGGCGGGCCCCTCGACCGGCATGCCGACCAAGACCGAGCAGGCGGATCTTTTTCTCGCGCTCTTCGGCAGACCATCGGAGGCCCCGGTGCCGGTGTTGGCGCCCGCCACCCCGGCGGAGTGCTTCGCCATGGCCTACGAGGCGGCCCGGCTGGCGGTCGAGTACATGACGCCCGTCATCCTCCTGTCGGATGGATACCTGGGCAATGGCACCGAGCCATGGCTGATCCCGGACCTGGAATCGCTACCCGGCTTCGGAGCGCGGGGAGTGGCGCCGGACGGGCCGTTTGAGCCATACGGCCGCGATCCGGCCACGCTCTCGCGGCCCTGGGTCGCGCCGGGGACGCCCGGACGCGAGCACCGGATCGGGGGGCTGGAGAAGGCCGAGCGGAGCGGGGCGGTCTCCTACGACCCGGCCAATCACGAACAGATGGTCCGCGTGCGCGCGGAGAAGATCCAGCGCATCGCCCAGGCGTATCCCCCCGGCGAGGTGCTGGGCGAGCCTGCGGATCGGATCCTGATCGTCGGATGGGGGAGCACGTATGGCGCCATCGCCGGGGCCATCCGCCACGCGCGCGCCGACGGGATCGGGGTCAGCCATCTTCATCTGCGGCGGCTCTGGCCGCTGCCCAGCGATCTGGCGGACATCCTGCGGCGTTTCGATCATGTCATCGTGCCGGAACTGAACCTGGGCCAGCTGGCTTTTCTGCTCCGCGCCCAGTACCTGGTTCCGGTGCGCTCGCTGGCCAAGGTCCAGGGCAAGCCTTTCGTCGAGCGGGAGATCCTGCGGGAGATCGCGAAGGTCAGGGAAGAGGCAGCCGTCAGGGGGGCATCCCGGAAGACTGGGGGGCCGGGCGGATCCGAAGGGTTCGGTGAAGGAGAGAACGGTCGACATGGCGCACGGAACTGAGTCAAGAGAAGGAGCGAGCGCGGTCCCATCCAGCGGAGGCTCCGCGCATGCGGGAACGTCGCCCCAAGCGGGCCCTCTGAACCGCAAGGACTTCGCCACCGACCAGGATGTCCGCTGGTGCCCGGGCTGCGGCGACTACGCCATCCTCAACGCGGTACAGACAACCTTCGCCGCGTTGGGGTTGCCCCGGGAACGGGTGGTCATGATCTCGGGGATCGGCTGCGCCAGCCGCTTTCCGTATTACATGAACACGTTCGGCTTTCACACCATCCACGGCCGCGCGCCGGCCATCGCCACCGGAGTGAAGCTCGCCAACCCCGAACTCTCCGTGTGGGTGGTGACGGGCGACGGCGATGCGCTCTCGATCGGGGGCAACCACCTCATCCATGCCTTGCGGCGCAACATCGGCCTGAAAATCCTCATGTTCAACAACCGCATCTACGGTCTGACCAAGGGACAGGCGTCGCCGACCTCGCTGGCGGGACAGAAGACCAAGTCCACCCCGCACGGGGCGGCCGACCATCCTTTCAACCCGTTGGCCCTGGCCCTGGGCGCCGGCGCCAGCTTCGTGGCCCGCGCGGTGGACGTCATGGCGCCGCACCTGCGGTCGGTGCTGGAAGCCGCGGCGGCCCACCCCGGCAGCGCTTTCATCGAGATCCTGCAGAACTGCGTGATCTTCAATGACGGGACGTGGGACCACTGGGTCGAGCGGAGCCAACGTGATGAGCACCTCCTCATGCTCGAGCCGGGCCGGCCCTTGGTCTTCGGGGCCGGAGGGTCGCGTGCGCTCGTGCTGGAGGGCGGAAAGCCGGTCATCCGAGAGATCGCGAGCGAGACGGCGGCCTCCCTGCCGCCTTGGGATCCCGCCGATGAGGACGGCTCGGCGGCCAACACCCTGGCCCGTCTCGAGGAGCGAGAAGGGTTTCCCATGGCCCTGGGAATCCTTCGCGCGGTACGCCGGCCGGCCTACGAGGACGTGGTTCACGGCCAGCTGGAAGACGTGGCGCGTCGCAAAGGGCCAGGGGATCTCGCGCGGCTGTTGGCGGGATCGGAGCCCTGGAGCCGCTGACCGCGGCGGGCGGCGAGCCGTCCGGCGCTGACCTCGCCCGCTCCGATATCGCCCGTCCAGGTTAGCGGAGGAGCCGGCCTGAAGCCGTCGCCCTCGGTGTGTCTTGTTCTTGTTTTCACATGCGATCCTGTTTTCAGACTGATCCCTCTACGGTGGACCCCGCGGCCTTTGTGTAGGTGCTGAGAAACTCGCGACGGCGTGACCTGTCGGCAGCGTTGGTCCTTGAGGCGAATCGTCAGAGACAGAGAGTATCTCTTCCATCGTCACAGCATGAAACGGTATAGTGATGCTTCCCAGGAGCGTTGGTCGCACGTTCCACGGTGTTGTGATGTGCCAGTTACCCGAGATTCAAGGAGGGGTAGATGAAGATTGTCACTGCTTGCGCACTGGCGATCGTAGCCGGCCTGACGACGGGCGCGGTCCACGCGGACAAAGTTGAACCAAACGAGAAGCCGTGGAGCTACGGCTTCGGCCAGAACCGGGATGTCTTTCCGGAAGACGAGGGCGTCAACAACTCCTGTCCCGGACAGGCGATCGAGTGCGGGGACGGCGTGCAGCCCGCCGCGATCAATCCCGGCGGAGACGAGGACTGGGTGGAGTTCTTCGTTACGGCCGGCACGTTGATCACGGTCGGCACGGACGCCTACAACGGCTCCAGCACAGACACGTATCTCGAGCTCTACTTCGGCTGCGGCACCGGAACCATCGCCACCAACGATGACGGCGGACCTGGCCTGTTCTCCCTGATCAGCAACTTTCCCGCTCCTTCGACCGGCCTGTATCAAGCAAAGGTGCGCGGCTACAGCACGAACACGACCGGGGAGTACCAGCTCTTCGTGAGCTGCACGGACCCGGTACCGCCGCCCGAGAACGACCAGTGCAACGACGAGTATGCCATCCTCCGCTGCACCGAGGGCACGCTCGAGGGCGACCTCTACTGGGCGGCCAACGACTATACCACCGGCACGAACAGCTGCACCGGCTACAGCGCGAACGGCAAGGACGTGGCCTATCGCATGGACCTGCAGGCGGGCGACACCGTCGACCTGAGCTACTTGCAGACCGGGTTCGATTCCTCGTTCTACATCATCACTGACTGCGCCGATTCCGGCGGGAGCTGCGTCATCGGCGCGGACGACACCGTGACGGGCGAGGCGGAGGTCATCTCCTGGGACGTCGCTCAGAGCGGCACCTACTGGTTGATCCTCGACACTTACGGTACCGACACGGGCGGGGCCTGGTCGCTGACCTACCGCATCACCTGCGGCACCGGGACGGGCGCCTGCTGCATCGGCTCGGAGTGCCGGGTCACGACCGAAGAGGACTGTCGCGGAGCCTGGCAGGGCGAAGGCACGACCTGCGATCCGAACCCGTGCCCGACCCCGACCGAGGAGACGACCTGGGGTCAGATCAAGACCAGCTACCGGTAGCCGTGATGGCGGGTCGATGACCCTCCTCCCAGGGGAGGGGAGCGACCCGAGCTAGGGAGTGTGCGCGGCTCGGCCACGGCTGGCCGGGCCGCGCGACTACGGCCCCACGACTCGCCCCCCGGCGCCAGGTCCGCGCATCGTCTCCCCCCCACCCCTGCTCCTGCGATCCAATTCCCAACGCCCTGCCCGCCGGCTGATGCCAACCGTGCTTCCCCGTTCTCAGCAAGGGCCTCCAACAGGTATAATCACTGTCGGATCCCTGTCATGGTCGTCTGCGCGCCGGGTCTGCCATCCCTCTCCCGGATCCCCGCAGGAGGCCGGTGTCGAGGCGCCCACGGTGGCCCGGGGACGTGCCGTCGCGGACGCTCATCCTTCCCTCAGGAGGTTGGCATGTCATTGAGGCAAGGCGGTGGCCGGTTGGCCATCTGCGCGGCGCTTCTGCTTGCGGTGATGCTGTGGCCGGCGACGGCCGGGGCGGCGTACCAGAAGATCCGGGTGCAGGTCCCGCTGGGACCCGAAGCGAAAGCGGTCTTCTTCCATCCGGATCTGGAGCTGATGAGCAACGATGACGGGGCGCTGATCCTGCTGTCCCGCCCCGAGCTGACCGAAGGGCTCATCGAACGCGGCTTCCCGGTGGAGGTCATGATCGACGACCTGGAGGCGCACTATGCGGCCCAGTGCCGCGGCCAGCGCGACTATGGCGTCTGGCACACCTACACGGAGATGGTGGACGAGATCAATCTCCTCCACGCGCAGTTCCCGAACCTGACCACGGCCCCGTTCTCCATCGGCACCACCGGTCAGGGACGGACCATCTGGTGCATCAAGGTCTCGGACAATCCTGACGTCCAGGAAGACGAACCCGAGGTCCTCTTCGACGGCATGATCCACGCGCGCGAGATCATGACGGTCGAGGGCATCCTTCACTTCATCCGCTACCTCTGCGAGAACTACACGACCGATCCAGCGATGAAGTTCCTGGTCGACAACCGGCAGGTCTACTTCGTGCCGATCCTCAACGTGGATGGTTTCGTGTACAACGAGCAGACCAATCCCAACGGCGGCGGCATGTGGCGCAAGAACCGGCGCGCCAACACCGGCGGGTGCTACGGCGTCGACAACAACCGCAACTTCCCCTTCGAATGGGTCGGCAGCGGGTCCTCGCCGGACCCTTGCAGCGAAACCTACCGGGGTCCTTCGGCCGGTTCGGAGCCGGAGAACCAGGCCATCATGAACCTGATCAACAGCCACCACTTCATCACCTGGCAGTCGTATCACAGTGTGGCCGGTCTGGTGCTCTTCCCATGGGGTTACACCTCGGCGCACACCGAGGACGATGCGTTGTTCCGTCAGATCGGGGCGGTCATGGCCGCGGCCAGCGGCTATGCCGTCGGACAGGCCCCCGAGCTGCTCTACTCGGTCAATGGGGGCTCTTTTGACTGGGGCTACGGCGCCACGAACGAGCACCCGAAGATCATGTCCTTCACCACCGAATTTGGCGGCAGCGACTTCTGGCCGAATCCCAGCGAGCGGGACGGTCTGATCGCGGAAAACCTCTACAGCAACATCTATCTCTGCCAAATCGCGGGAGCGTACCTCGAGCTGCAATCGATCGCGGTGACCGGTGGGGACGGCAACGGCCGCCTCGATCCCGGCGAGTCCGCCGCCCTCGTGGTCACGGTGCGCAACCCGGGAGTCCTGATGGGAGCGAGCGACGTCCAGGCTTCGATCACCTCCAGCGATCCCTACGTGGCCTTCAGCGACGCGCAGGCCAACATCGGCCTGATCGCCCCGGGGGGCACCGGTAGCAACGGGGCGGATCCTTTCGAGCTGACGGTCGACGCCAGTTGCCCGGCCGGGCGGATGGCCACCTTCACCGTCGTGATGACGGCCGCCGGCGGTCTGCGGATCGAGGGGACGGCCTCGCTGCGGATCGGCCAGCCGACCATCCTCTATGCCAACGACTTCGAGAACACCGGCGAGGAGTGGTCGTCCGATCCCACGCACACCGCGTCGACCGGCGCGTTCGTCCGCGTCGACCCGGTGGCCGCGCCCTTCCAGCCGGGCGATGACACGACCCCGGCCCCCGGGGTGTATGCGTGGATTACCGCCCAGAACCCCAACGGGCGGGAGGGAATCGACGACGTGGACAGCGGGATCGCGGCTAGCCGCTCGGGCGTCATCAACCTCGCGGGCGCGAGCCACGCCGATCTGGACCTCAACTTCTTCTGCGGCCAGCGCGACCAGGGCGACGACCCCTCGGGCGACTTCCTCCGCATCGACCTGTCGAACAACGGCGGCGCGACCTTCCCGGCCAACCTGCTGCTGATCGGCGACGTCGCCATGCCGGGGACCTGGCAGAACCTGCAGGTTGCGCTCGAGGACTACCTCCCGCTCACCGGCCAGATGGTCCTGCGGGTGCAGGCGGCCGACGCGGCGGGGGCCAACGACATCGTCGAGGCCGGGCTCGACGACATCTACATCTACGCCGGCAGCGGCAACGAAGCCCCCTCGGCTCCGACGCTCTCGTCCCCGCCCGATGGCGCGCCGGATCAGCCGGCCAACCTCACGCTGGTCGTCCACAACGCGGTGGATCCCGACGGCGATGCCCTGACCTA
Source organism: Candidatus Eiseniibacteriota bacterium (assembly GCA_029569475.1). Next base: position 7,578 of record JAKQSZ010000024.1, read on the forward strand.
CAGCTTCCGCATCTACAGCGACGAGTGGATGACCACGGTGGTCCGATCGGCCGATGGGATCCCGGCGGGTTCCGGAACGACTTCGTGGACGGTGGATCCGCCTCTGCCGCAGGGAACGTTCTACTGGCGCGCCTTCGCCTCCGATCCGTACGAGCGGGGGATGTTCATGGCGCGGGCGAGCTTTGGGGTCAGCGATCCGACCGGACTTGGGGATCCTGCAGTGGCGAGCACGCTGACGCTGAGCGCCGGTCCCAGCCCGGCCAGCGGATCAGTCCTGATCCGTTTCTACACGCCATCCAGCCCGACCTCGACGCTCCACATCTTCGACTCCGCCGGACGCCAGGTGCGCAGCCTGAACGGACCGCGCTGGAGCGAGGGTTGGCAGGAGCTGCTGTGGGACGGCCGCGATGACCACGGCTCGCGGGTGGCCTCGGGGGTCTACTTCGTTCGACTAGTGGTCGGACAGGAGAGCCGCGCGGTCCGGGTCATTCAGGTGGATTAGCGCTTCCCTCGGCGCTTCACCGCGGGCGGCGGACGGGATCCGCCGCCCTTTGGGCCTCGGGGTCCGTTGGCTGATGGCCGGCGGGCCCCGGCGCATGGTCAACCGGCAGGGCGCCCGGCAGAGCTTCCGGCAGGGCGCCCGGCAGAGCCTCCGGCAGGGCCCGGCAGAGCGCTCTACGACCTGCGGGGGGTGGTCGGCTCCGGACGTCATCGGGTGTAGTCGCCGCCCCCGGTCTCATTGGTTGTAGCCGCCGCGCCCCCGGCCGTCATCCGGTGTAGTCGCCGCCCCCGGTCGTCACCTTCTTGCTGATCAGCTCGACGTGGTAGCCCTCGCGCTCCAAGGCTTGCCACACATCGTCGGCGTGCCGGCCATCACGGGTCTCCAGACAGACCTCGACAAAGGTCTGCCCGAAGGAGATGTCACGCTCGACCCGGTCGTGGATGACCTGGATGACGTTGGCCCGCTCCTCGGCGATCACCGCCAGGAGCCGCTGCAGAGCGCCGGGCCGGTCATCCAGCGTGGTCGTCATCCGAACCCGGCGGCCCGCGCGCACGAGGCCTCGTTCGATGATGCGGGAGATGACGTTGACGTCGATGTTGCCCCCGGAGATCACGCAGGCGACCTGGCCCTCGGCCGCGACCTTGCCATGGAGGACGGCGGCGAGGCTGACGGCCCCGGCACCCTCGACCATCTGCTTCGATCGCTCCAGCAGTGCCAGGATGGTGCTCGAGGTCTCCTCGTCGTCGACCGTGACCAGGTCATCCGCGTAGCGGCGGATCAACTCGAAGGGGCGCGCGCCCGGCTCCTTGACGGCGATGCCGTCCGCCATGGTCAGAGCGTTGGGGGTCGTGCGCAGCGTACCCGCGCGGAGCGACAGCCAGACCGCGGGCGCGCCCTCGGACTGCACGCCCACGACCCGCACCCCTGGGGCCTGCTCCTTGATGGCCGCCGCCACCCCCGCCAGAAGCCCTCCGCCTCCCACGGGCACTACCACGGTCGAGACCCCCGGCATCTGCCGCAGGATCTCGAGCCCGATCGTGCCCTGGCCGGCGATCACCGCGTCATCATCGAACGGGTGGATCATCGTCCGGCCGGTGGCGTCCCGGATTTCGCGCGCGTGGGCCATGGCCTCGTCGTAGACCGCCCCCCGCAGCACGACATCGGCGCCGTAGCCCTGCGTGGCCTGGACCTTGGCCAGCGGGGCCATCGCCGGCATCACGATCATGGAGCGGATCCCCGCGGCGGTGGCGGCCCACGCCACGCCCTGCGCGTGGTTTCCGGCGGAGGCGGCGATGACCCCGCGGGAACGTTCCTCGCCGGTCAGCAGGCGGATGCGATTCACCGCGCCGCGGATCTTGAAGGAGCCGGTCTTCTGCAGGTTCTCGAGCTTGAGGGCCAGGTCGCAGCCCGCCAGCTCGCTGAAGGTTCGGCTGCGGGCGAGGGGGGTCTCGTGAACCACGCCGCGGAGGGCGGCGGCGGCATTCTCGATGTCCCGGAGGTCGATCATGCTTGGATTCCTACTCGATGTCCCGGAAGTCGATCATGGTTCGGATTCCTACTCGGTGTCCCGGAGGTCGATCATGGGTGCACTCCTATAGGGGACGTATCGTCATCAAGGAAGGGAGGAAGGATGGGCGTACCGCATCAGGTGCTGCAGCAGCTGGATCTGTCCGGCGTGCGCCGCGAAGTGCTCGAGCACGTGATAGGCGGTCCACTCGTAGGTGATCTCCTCGCCCTGGAGGACAAAGGCATCGGCCAGCCCCGCGTCCGTCCACCGGGAGAGCTCGCGGTGCGTCTGCGCGCGCGCCGCGTCCAGGATCCGGAAGTAGTCCTGCAGCGTCCAACCGGCGAGGGTCTTCGCGTGAAGTCCTTCGGCCGGCACCGGTAGCCCGTCGTCGTCCATTCCTATGCCGATGATCCGGCGCATCCCGCTCTCCGTCGACTCGGGCGCGGGGTTTCGGGGCGCGAAGTGCATCCACCAGAGGTCGACGATCGCCAGGTGGGCCAGCAACATCCCGATGGTGTTCGTGCCGGGACGGATCTGCCACTCGAGCTGCTCGACCTCAAGTCCCGCCGTTCTCTTCTTGAGCAGCCTCAACTGATCATCGAGCTGGGCGGCGAAAGACGCCACGCGGGGGTTGGCGGCGCTGTCGTATCCGGCCGGCGCGGTGAGTCGTACTCGTTCCTGGGCCATCGTGATCCTCCACCGCACTGCATGCCGCCGCTGAGTCAGTGCAGGGCAGTTGTCCCTGAGACAATGCAAGGCAGTCTCGCCGAGGGGGCTGGCTCGCGGCGGGGCCCCTGGCAACGAGATGCCGTCAGACACTCTAGCATGGGGCCGGACACCCTATCGCCCCGCAGCCGTGGTGTGAGCCCGCGGTGGCGCAAAGGATCGCCGTCGTTGGGTCAGCGGGAGCCGTTGTCGTACAATGCGGCATGACTCCGAAGACTTCCCGCACAACCTGCCCGATGGATTGCCCGGATGCCTGCTCCCTGGAAGTCCGTGTCGACAACGGGAGGGTTGCAGCGATCCGCGGCTCGACCGACCATCCGACGACGGCCGGGTTCATCTGCGACAAGATCGCCGGCTTTCACAAACGCGTCTACCACGAGGATCGTCTGCTCCATCCGCTGCGCCGCCGCGGTCCCAAAGGATCAGGGGACTTCGAGCGGATCGGCTGGGACGAAGCCATCGCCGTGATCGCGGAGCGACTTCGCGCCATCCGGGAACGCTGGGGCGGAGAGGCGATCGTCCCGTACCACTACGGCGGGTCGAACGGTTACCTCAGCGACGGCCTGGTGGACGCCGCCCTCTTCGCGCGGCTCGGCGCCTCCCGGCTGGGGCGGACTCTCTGTGCGGCGCCCTCCGGGGCAGTGGCCTCCGGCATGTACGGGAAGATGCCGGGAGTGGCCTTCGAGGACTATCCCGAGGCGCGCTGCATCTTCATCTGGGGCGCCAATCCCAAGGCCTCGAACATCCACCTGGTCCCCTTCCTCAAGGAGGCGCGCCGCCGCGGCGCCTTCATCGCTGCCATCGATCCGCGCAACGTCTTCAGCGCGGGTGAGATCGACCTCCATCTGCCGGTCTTCCCGGGCACCGATCTGCCGGTCGCCCTGTCCATGATCCGGCTCTGGAGCGAGGCCGGCCGGCTGGACGAGGAGTCCCTGCGCGGCCGGGCCGCCGGCTGGGATCGGCTGCTGGAGCAGGCCGGGCGGTGGCCCGTCGAACGGGCGGCCGCCGTCGCCCGGGTAGACCCGGCGGACATCCGGCGCCTCGCCGAGATCTATGCCGCATCCTCGCCGGCCCTCCTCCGCGTGGGTTGGGGACTGGAGCGCAACCGCAATGGCGGCCAGGCGATCGCCGCGATTCTGGCGATGCCGGCGCTGTTGGGGAAGTTCGGCGTGCGGGGCGGCGGCTACACGCTGAGCAACAGCGGCGCGGCGCGTCTGGACAGCCAGCGGTTGATCGGAAGCATCACCTGGACCACCCGTGAGCTGAACATGACGCGGCTGGGCCACTGGCTGGGGGATCCGGACCTCGCGCCCCCGGTCCGCGGGCTCTTCGTGTACAACTGCAACCCGGCGGCCACCGCGCCGGAGCAGAACCGTGTCCTGGCGGGTCTGCGGCGCGAGGAGATCTTCACGGTCGTGCACGATCAGGTCATGACGGACACGGCGCTCCTGGCGGACGTCGTTCTGCCGGCCACAACCTTCCTGGAGCATCACGACATCGCGCGCGGCTATGGCGCCTACGTGGTCGGTGGTGTCCGGCCGGTCATCGCGGCGGCGGGCGAGGCGAAGCCCAACGACGAGGTCTTCGCTTTGCTCGGGCGCGCTCTCGGCCTTGACGACGCGGTCTTTCACAGCGACTCGGCCACTCTGGCCCGCCGGACCGCCGAGGCCATCGAGATGCCAGGGGGCCGCCGTCCGGACTCGGCGGTTCTGGAAGCGGGGCGGGTGGAACGTTTCGACTTCCCAGGGGAACGTCCGGTGCAGTTCCTTACCGTCCTCCCCCGGACCAGGGACGGGAAGGCCGATCTGCTTCCCGCGTGTCTGGGGCGTGCGCCGTACGAGTATCGTGAAGGCGCTTCCCTGCCGGGGGAGGCTGCGCCGCCGGGTGGCGTGCCGATGCCGGCCGGCCCGTCCTCCTATCCCCTGGCGCTGATCACGCCGGCAAGCAGGCGGATGATCAGCAGCACCCTGGGCGAGTACAACTTCCCGGAGCTGTCGGTGGCGATGAATCCGGCTGACGCCTCGGCGCGGGGGATCGCGGAGGGGGCTCAGGTGCGCGTGTACAACGAGCTGGGCGAGGTGATTTGCGTCGCCCGCCTGAACGATCGTCTGCGCGAGGGGGTTGTCGCGATGGCGAAAGGGGCGTGGAGGAAGTCATCTCGCAACGGCCTCACCTCGACCGCCCTCTGTCCCGCCACGGTGGACAATGTTGGCGGCGGGGCCTGCTACAACGACGCGCGAGTGGAGGTGACTCCAGGGTAGCCCAGGGGTTGTGGAAGGAATGCTGGTGCGCTCACAACACTATTGCTTCCACAACCAAGCGTGGCTCAGGCCTCGGCGTCGCCGACCGTGCCCCCGGACTCCACCACCGCGCCGGGGGAGAGGGGCAGCTTCTGCTCCGAGAGCACGACCACGTTCTTGCCGATGCGCACCCGTTCGGGGATGTGCGCGCCCTTGCCCACCAGCGTGATCCCGCTATCAAGATGCTTCGGGAATCGCTCGTTCACCTGATCGGAACCCCAGCCGCCGATGACCGCCTCGGGGCCGATGTCGGCGCTCTTGTCCACGATGGCGTGCTCGATCCTCGCGCCGGCGCGGACGCGGACGTCGTGCAGGATGATCGACTGGCGGACGACCGCGCCCTCCTCCACGAGAACTCCGGGGGAAAGAATAGACTCGCTGACGTTGCCGTCGATCCGGCAGCCGCGGCAGATGACCGACTGGCGCACGTGGCCGCGCCGTCCCACGAAGGCGGGGGGGCGGTCACCGAGCCGGGCCTCCTCCAGGTTGGTGCGCACCCTCCAGGCCTTGAGATTGAGCGGCCGCTTGATATCGATCAGGTCCATATGGGAGTCGAAGTACGCCCGCACCGTGCCCACGTCCTGCCAGTAGCTCTGCTCAGGGTAGGCGAAGAGACGATCGCCGTCCTCCAGCATGGTGGGGAAGATGTGGTGTCCGAAGTCGGTGTTGGCCCGCTGGCTCCCCGCCGCCAGCAGCCGGCGCACCAGCACGTCGGCGCTGAAGACGTAGATGCCCATGTTGACCAGGTTGGACTTGGGGTGCTCGGGCTTCTCGTGGAAGCCGGTGATCCGGCTCTGCGAGTCCACGTCGATGATGCCGAACTGGCTGGCGGTCTCGATGGGGATGCGGCGGACCGCAATGGTGGCGTCGGCCGCATGCCGCAGGTGGAAGTCGATCATGCGGGCGAAGTCCATCGTGTAGATGTGATCGCCCGAGAGAACCACGACCAGTTCCGGCTGATGGCGCCGCAGATAGCCGAGATTGCGGTAGACGGCATCGGCCGTGCCGCCGTACCAGTCGCTTCCCTTGGTCCCTTGGTGGGGCGGCAGAATGCGGATCTCCCGGGCGCGCCCGACCAGCCCCCAGGCGTGCCCGCTGCCGATGTGATCGGTCAGGGAGTAGGGGAGGTACTGGGTGAGGATCCCGACTTTCTCCATCCCGCAGTTCATGACGTTGCTGAGGGGAAAGTCGATCAGCCGGTAGATGCCGCCAAAAGGCACGGCCGGCTTGGCGCGATGGCGCACCAGGACGTTGAGGCGGCTGCCCACGCCCCCGGCCAGGATGAGGGCCAGGACACGGCGCATGTCCAGCGCGGGCTGTCCCGAGCCGATCCCGAGGTAGGGCTCGACCTCGGCGGACTCCAAGGGGCCCGTCAGCGTACCCTCGGCGCCGCCGTCCTGCTCCTCCCGCTCGTCCGGGTTGCTTGTCTGGCTGATCATCCTAGCCCCTCAGGTCGGGTCGCGGGCCCGGAGGCCGTCGCCGGCTGAACCGTGGGACGCCGCCGTGCTTCCCCGCGCTCACGCGAACCGGACCGTTTCCGGCGGCACTTCCGCCCCCTCCGGGATGGACGCGCCGGGCGCGATGCGGCACTCCTTGCCCAATAGCGTGATGGGAATGGACCGGGGATCCCCGGGCGGCTCGGCGGGATCTTCGATCGGGGGACCGATCGTGGCCTCGGCGCCGACCGAAACAGCCTTGTCCATGATGGTCTGATTGACGGAGGCGCCCCGCTCGATCACGCAACGATTGAAGATGATCGAGTTCACCACCCGGGCTCCCCGTTCCACGCGGACACCCGGGGAAAGCACGCTCCCCACGACCGTCCCCTCGATGTCGCAGCCTTCGCTGATATACGAGCTGTGCACGGCGGCGGGTCCGCGCAGGCGGGGAGGCGGGTTGGCCGCCACCTCGGAGTCCTGCAGGTTCGTGCGGATGCCCCAGCGGTCCAGGTCGATCCTCCCCGCGAGCAGATCCTGGTGCGCCTGATAGTAGGCGCCGACCGTGCGGGTGTAGGCCCAGTGCCCGGTGAACTCGTAGCCGAAGACGCGATACTTCTCCATCATGAGCGGTACGACGTCCTGGCCGAACTCCACCTGGGGCCGGCCGGCGAGTTGCCCGAGCACATCGGAGAGCGGACCGGTGTTGACCACGTAGATGGTCAGGCTCGCCAGGTCGTAGCGGGGAGCCCGCGGCTTCTCTTCATAGGCCACCAGGCGGTTGTCCCCGTCGAGGAGTCCGTAGCCGAAGCGCTCGTGGGCCTCCATGCGCTTGAAGGCGACCGTCATGTCGGCCTCGCGCTCCAGGTGAAAGCGGATGAGCTCCCGGTAGTCCATCGAGTAGATGTGATCTCCCGAGACGATCAGCGCAACCGAGGCATGTTGGTCGCGCAGGTAGTTGAGGTTCTGGTAGACGGCGTCCGCGTTGCCCTTGTACCAGTCCGACGCCTCGGCGCCGCGGAAGGGCGGCAGGATCTTGGCACCTCGATCCAGGCCGACGAAGTCCCAGCTCTCGCCGATCCCGACATGATCGATCAGTGAACCGGGACGGTACTGCGAGAGGATGCCCACATTGTTGATCCCGGCCCGGGTCAGGCTGCTCAAGGCGAAATCGATCACGCGGTAGCAGCCGCCGAAGGGAAGGGCCGACTTGGGCCTCCTCAGGGTGAGCACCGACAGCTCCCCGACCCGGCCTCCCGCCAGCACCATGGCGGCCATCCGCGGAAGCTTGATGGAGTGGACGCTCATGGCCCGCATGATAGGGCGGCCAGGGCCGGGCGTACACGAATAATCGAGTTTGCCTGCCGCAGGGAAGCGCAGGAAGAGATCATCTGCCGGGAAGGGATGAAGGCTGGCAGGCCAGGAGGGACTCGAACCCCCAACCTATGGTTTTGGAGACCATTGCTCTGCCAGTTGAGCTACTGGCCTGCGCCTCGAAGAATGTAGCAGCGCCGGAGGGGGCCGGTCAACTGCGGGAGAGCGCTGCGCCCGGAAACCAGCGTGACTCCGGCCGGGCGCCCGCCCCGGGCGCACGGTCGAAGGTTTGGCCCGGCGCCAGGACCCATGTATCCTCTCGCGAGAACTCTTGCAGAAGGAGGTCATGATGTCGGTTGGTGGCGCAATGATGGTCGCGATCCTGGTCGCGGCGGCCTGGGGCGGCTGCGGCGGGCGGCAGGCTCTGCCCGGCGAGACAGCTGGCCCGGGCGGCGGCGAGCGGGCGGCGGCCCCCGGGCAAGGCACGATATCCGATGGCCGGACATCCGAGGGCCGGTCCCTGGCCGAGGCGGATCACGGGGGCGCGCCGGATGGCGGGCGCGGGGCGGCCGAGGGAGTCTCGCACTCCGGGGCCCCGGGCGGGTTCTGGTCGGGGATGCCGGTGGACTCATTGATCCGGCCGGGGGAAAAGCACTTCCGCCGTCTCTACCAACTCACCAATGGCGGCGAGAACGCCGAAGCCTATTTCTCCTGGGATGGGAAGGACCTCATCCTCCAGGCCACCGTCCGTGACGCCGAGTGCGATCAGATCTACACGATCCCGGCGACGGGCGGAGCGCTGCGGCTGGTCAGCACGGGCACGGGACGCTGCACCTGCTCGTACTTCATGCCCGGCGATCGGGAGATCATCTTTTCGAGCACACACCTGGCCGGACCGGCCTGCCCCCCAAAGCCCGACTTCTCCCAGGGCTACGTGTGGGCCCTCTATGACAGCTACGACGTCTTCATCGCGCGGCGCGATGGCTCGGGCCTGCGGCGTCTGACCGAGACTCCCGGCTACGACGCAGAAGCCACCGCCGGTCCCGACGGCACGATCATCTTCACGTCGGACCGGGACGGGGATCTCGAGCTCTACTCGATGAAGCCCGACGGCAGCAACGTGAAGCGCCTGACCCACGAGCCGGGCTACGACGGGGGCGCCTTTTTCTCCGCCGATGGCCGCCGCATCTGCTACCGCGCCTCGCGCCCCGCCCCCGGGGCTGAGCTCGAGGACTACCAGCGGCTGCTCTCCCTGGGGTTGATCCGGCCCAGCCGGCTGGACATCTACATCATGGATGCCGACGGCGGGAACAAGATCCGCCTGACCGAGTGGGACGCCGCCAGTTTCTGTCCCTTCTTCCACCCCAGCGGCGACAAGGTGATCTTCACCTCCAACGTGCACGATCCCGCGGGGCGCAACTTCGATCTCTATCTGGTCGACATCGCCACCCGGAAAACCGAGCGGATCTCCACGGAAGAGACCTTCGATGGGTTCCCGATGTTCTCTCCCGACGGCAAGCGCCTGGTCTTTGCCAGCAACCGCAGTGCGGAGCGGCCGGGGGAGACGAACGTCTTCATGGCGGAGTGGGTGGACTGACCCGCCCTCCGGTCCATGGCCGCTGAATCGACACCGGGCGACAGAAGACTCCAGCGGAGCGTCCCGGATCCAGCCGCGACCGCTCCGCCACGGGGTTCGCGCCTGACCCGCGGAGCTTCTGCGGACCGCGGAGACGAGGCAGGCCGGATGGACCGGACCTCCAGGACCTTCGGGACCTCCCGGACCTCCCGGATCTCCCGGACTTCCCGGGTCTCCCGGATCTCCGGGATCTCCCGGATCTCCCGGATCTCCGGGATTTCCGGAATCTCCGGGGTTTCCGAAATCTCCGGGATCTACCGGATCTCGTGGATCGCCGCCCTGCTCGCGGCCGCTCTCGGGATCGTCCTCACCCTCGATCCCCGCCTCTACATCAACGGCGACAACGTCGACTACATGTTCATGGCCCGCGCGATCCGCGCGGGCGACCTCTGGCCTTCCGAGCGTTTCCCGCCGCTCTTCCCCATGCTGCTGGCACCGGTGCAGGCGGTCTTCGGAATGGCGTTGCAGCCACAGAAGATCCTGGTCCTCCTCCTCGGCCTTGGTTCGGTCGTCTTGCTTGGACGCGTCGTCGCCCGGCGCGTTGCCGGATGCCGGGGGGCCTGGATCTTTCTGGCGGCGGCTCTCTCGATCCCCTTCGTCGAGTACAGCCACTACGTCATGAGCGAGGTGCCCTTCTTCTTCTTCGCCCTCGGGGCGATCGATCTGTGCGATCGAGTTCTCCGACGGCCGCCGGAGAATGGCGCCCCCAGCCTGTCGCAGTTCCTGCGCCGCGATGCGCTGCGCGGCCAGCCCGCGCTTTGGGGACTGGCCGCCTGGATCGCCGCGGCCTTCTACACGCGTTCGGCCGGCGTGACGCTGCTGGCCGCCGTGCCCCTCTCTCTGCTGCTCAGCGGTCGTCGCCGGCCGGCGGCCGCGGTCGCGTTACGGGCCGCCGTCCTGGCGCTGCCCTGGCTGATCCACTCCCTCCTCGACCGCGGCGGGGGCGCGTACTTCACGCAACTCCTGCAGGTCAATCCCTACTACCCGGAGTTCGGGTTCCTTACACCGGAACGTCTGTTCAATCGGGTCAGGGAGAATGCTCTGTATTATTTCATCCAGCAGGTCCCCGTCACCGTCATGCCCGCCGCGTACCGCTCGACCTACTCGGAGTTCGATGCGGCGAGGTACTTCTATCCCTGGTGGATGTCGGCCGTGCTGCTGCTCCCTCTGGCGGCGGGCTTGTGGAGTGCCGTGAGGAAGGGCGACGCCGGTGGGCTCTACGTGACGGCCACGCTCGTTCTGTGCTGCCTCTGGCCGCTCATCTGGGCCGGTAGCAGGTTCCTCGTTCCGGTGGCGCCGCTGCTGGTGCTCTATTGGTTCCTGGGCGTAACTGGAGCCTCGCAGACCGTTGGCGCCCCTGCTCCGCCATCGGCCGGAGCGCGCGCGCCGGGACCCGGGAAGAGCCGGGGGCACTCCCTGGCGCGTGCCACGCAGTGGGCGGTCCTGGTGGTTCTTGCCTTTCTCGCCGTGCGCAACCTGGTCTTCTACAAGCAGGAGACAGCCGCCTATCCGCCGGAGTGGCGGAAGTACTTCCAGGTGCTGGAGTGGATCGGCGCCAACACGCCGCCGGAGGCGGTGGTGGTGGACCGCAAGCCGGGCTTCGTCGAGTTCGTCGCCGGGCGCCGGGCCGTCTCGTTCCCGCGCGAGAAGGACCCTGACAGGATGCTGGATAGCTTCCGTCGCCACGGCGCCACGCACGTCGTGCTTTCCTCCCTCCCTTACGACGATATCGGGCGCTACCTCGATCCGGCCATCGAGCAGCGGCTCGCTTACTTCACCCCGCTGTTCGCGCTCAAGGATCCGACAACCTACGTGCTGGCCTTTCACCCGCAGCCGCTTCGTCCGGAGCCACCTCGTCCTCCAGCGCCCTCCTCGCCAGGTCCGTGAGGAAGGCGACCAGCTCGCCGGCGACGGCCGCGGGATCGGGAGGGTTGAAGAGCGTGAATGGATCCAGAAAGGGCGGTCGCGGGCCAGCACCGGAGCCCCGGCCCCATCGTCCGAAACTCGAACGGCCGATCTCCAAGAGATAGGCGGGGCTCCCCGTGAGGGCCTCGAGGGTGTCGATCTCCGTACCGTGGGCGCGAAACCACGATGCCCAGCGAGCGAGCGGGGCGGTCCGGTAACCAGGCGGAGCCAGACGCAGGGCGGCACTCGCGTGCGCCTCGGTCCGGCGTAGGGGAGTGACGGAACCGGTCGAAGGGGGATAGAAAAGCCAGCGCCCGAAGCTGTGCAGGGAGATGGAACACGAGGTCATCTCGCGGCGCGCATAGGCCGCGACGGCGGCCGTCTCCGGTTCGCTCAGCGCATGAGGGCCGGGCCTGTACAAGGGCCAGAAGCGGAGCCAGCCCGGACGGGGGCGCCAGTTCACGGGGAAGTTGCGGTTCAGGTCGACCCCGTGAAGGTTGCCCCGCACCCATCGCGGGCGAAGCCGGCGACGCGCCTCATCGACGCGGCGGAATCCATCGGGGTTGGCAACCGGGATGGAGCGGATCCTCGTGCCGGCCGGGATCGCCGGCGCCTCCACGGGCCATTCCTCTCCGTCCATCCTCGAGGACAGCAGCCAATGTTCCAGGAGCGCGAGGTGGGTCTCGAGCCCGATCCACTCCATCGGGTGAAGGAGCGAGATCAACAGAAGGCCTCCGCTGGAATCGCTGCGGACCATCGCACCCTCGCGCGCGTCTGGATCCGCGCGGCCTGCCGGTGCCTGGCGGGCGCCTGGATCCCTGCGGCTGGCTGGTCTCTCGCGGGCGTCTGGCCGCTCGCGGCCGGCTGGTCTCTCGGGAGCGTCTGGCTCCTGGCGGCCGGCTGATCCCTCGCCGCCGACCGGCCCCGCGCGAACGACGGGCGCCGCACGGCCAGTGAGCCGCCCGCCAAGCGTCCACTCGTAAGCCTCGATGGGCAGTCCGCCGACACTCTGGCCGATGACAACGCGGGTGCCATGCGCACGGGACAGCAGGCGGTCGAGGCGCGATCGGAGCGCGCCGGGCCCGGTGTACGAAGGCCCCGCAACCTGCGCGCGGGCCGAGGAGGGCGGAACACCTTGCGCCTCCGTCATGACCCTTGCAGCATGGACCGCAGGGCGAGCTCGATCTCGCTCTGCCGGAAGTGGTAGCCGGTCCGCAGAAGCGCCTCCGGTTCGGCTCGGGCGCTGGCGAGCAGGCTCTCCCGAGCCATCTCTCCGAGGACCACTTCCAGCAGCGCCGCCGGCAGGCTCCAGGGCGCGGGGCGTCGCAGCGTCCGGGCGAGCGCGGCGGTGAACTCCCGGTTGGTGACCGGGTGGGGGGCTGTGGCATTGACGGGGCCGCTCAGGCGCCCGGGGGTGAGGAGAGCCTCGAAGACATCCAGCACATCGGGGAGCGTGATCCAACTCATGTGTTGCCGACCATCTCCCAGGCGTGCTCCCAGGCCGGCGCGGAAGAGGGGAAGGAGGCGCGCCAGTGCACCGCCGCCGGGATCCAGCACCAGGCCCAGGCGCACGTGGACGACACGGATCGAGGCATGCGCGGCCGGCCGCGCCGCTTCCTCCCAATCCTTGACCACCCCGGCCAGGAAACCCTCCCCCACGGGGCTCTTCTCGGTCAGCCGCTCGGAACCGCGATCGCCGTAGTAGCCGATAGCCGAAGCGCACAGCAGAGCCTCCGGCGGCCGGCGCAGGCATGCCAGAGTCCCGGCCAGCAGGCTTGTGCCACCGATTCGGCTCTGCCGGATGTCCCGCTTCACGGTCCGGCTCCAACGTGTGCCGACGTTGCGGCCGGCGAGGTGGATGACCGCGTCGAAGCCTTCGATCGACTCCGGCTCCAACAGGCCGCGGTCAGGATCCCAGGGGATTCCGCTAGCCGCTCGCCCCGAGGCAGGGCGAACCAGCCGTTGGATGTCGTGGCCGGAGCGTTGCAGGCGTTCCGCCAGACGGCTGCCGATGAAGCCGCTCGCCCCGCTCAGGAGGATTCTCACGAACTGCCGCCTTTCGCTGATGCACCGCGCTCGCTCCGGCGTGGCGCCGTTCGCCAGGAGTTGTAGGCGGCGAGGGCGCGCCCTCTGGCCAGAGCATGGTCGACGATGGGCGCGGGGTATCTCGTGTTCCGGTGATGCTCTGCTTGGCCAGATAATGCGCCCGGCGCCCCGGGACTCCTCACCGGGACGGCGCGGAGTTCCGGGATCCACCGCTCGACGTACCGTCCCTCCGGATCGAAACGGCGGCTCTGCAGGAATGGATTGAAGATCCGGAAGTAGGGAGCGGCATCCGCGCCGCAACCCGCCACCCACTGCCAGCCCAGCGTGTTGTTGGCGAGGTCCGCGTCGACCAGCGTATCCCAGAACCAGTCAGCCCCGCGGTGCCAGGAGATCAGGAGGTGCTTGACCAGGAACGAAGCGGCCACCATGCGCACGCGGTTGTGCATCCACCCGGTCGTCCAGAGCTCGCGCATCCCGGCGTCGACGAGCGGAACCCCGGTGCGGCCCCGCTGCCAGGCGGTGAGGGCCGCCTTGTCGCGAATCCAGGGGAAGCCGGCGAACTCCGGGCGCAGGGGGCGCTCCGGCATGTGCGGGAAGTGGAAGAGAAGATGGTAGGCGAACTCCCTCCAGCCGAGCTGCCGGAGATAGGCCTCGGCCCCGCCGGCCCGGCGCGCGGCGTGATAGACCTGCCGCGCGCTCAGCTCGCCGTGATGCAGGTACGGCGACAAGCGCGACACGCCGGCGGGCTCGGGTGTGTCGCGGCGGGACGCATAGTGCGCGATTGGGGCGTCCGGGCGAGCGGCTCGTGATCGCGAAGTCCGGCCGGTGAAGCGGCGCAACGAGGCCATCGCCGCTTCCTCCCCGGGCTCCCAGGCGGCGCGGATTCCCGCGGTCCAGTCGCTCCGAGGCTGGAGATGGAAGCTCTCGAGCGGCAAGGAGGGCGGCCAACGTCGCGGCGGCGGCAGCGCCCCGGGCGCATCCGACGGCGTCCCCGGCTCGGGGAGCGAGAGGCAGTGGTTCCAGAAGGGCGTGAACACCTGGAACGGGCGGCCGGAGCGGCCGAGCACCGACTCCGGCTCGTGCAGCAGGGTGCCGGCGTGCTCGTGCGCATGGATGCCGGCGCCTTCGAGAACACCGCGGATATCGTCCTGGACAGCCCGGGCCGCCGGCTCGTAACGGCGATGGTAGAAGACATTCCGCGCCCCGCACTCGCGAGCCAACGCGAGCAGAGCGTCACGCGCCGGGCCGCGCCGCAGCACCAGGCGCGACCCCAACGCGCGCAGGCTGGCGTCCAGTCGCTCGAGGGAATGGTGGAGCCAGACCCGGGACGCCGCCCCCGGGGGCCAGCGTCCCTCTTCCTCGGGCGACCAGATGTAGACCGGGATGACAGGCTCGCCCCGGGACGCGGCGGCGGTGAGGGCGGCGTGGTCGCGGAGCCGCAGATCCTGGCGGAACCAGACGATCGATGGCCCGGGGGACGTCCGGCCGAGTGCTGGCGGCCGGCTCCGGGATGCGGGAAGGGAAGACCTCACCGGCTTCGAACCCGGCTCGGGAGCGCCCTCAACTCCTCGGCCCTCCGTTCGTGCCACCCGGCGGGTCTTGCCTGTTCGCGAGCCACTCCTGCTCCTGGTCAGAGGGTCTCCCCTTCCGGTGGAAGGGTCTCACGGTTTCGCCTCGCCGCCTCCGTGAGCGCGGATCTCATCCCTTGCCTGGGCCGTGCGGGCGATGCGTGGAGTATAAGTGGTGGCGGCTGGATCAGCAGGCAGGATCTCAGCCGGCAGGCGGCGCGGTGGCGGCGCGGATCTGCGCCGCGCCGGCGAGGGCGCGCGCGGTGGCGTGGAGGACCGGGTAGTCGTTCGCCGTCAGCTCGATCAGGTGATCCAGGGCCGCCGGCAGGTGGGACAGGAACTCCGGCTTGCCCGCCTGCCAGCCGAGATACGCGTAGGCGCCGAGGGCCTGCATCATGCGTTGGATGGCGCAGGCGCGGAAGCGACCCGGGGAGAGGGCGCCGCCAGCGGCGTCCTGCGCTTCCCCGAAGAGCGTGTGCCGGAGGTCGGCCGGGAGCATCACGTACGGATCGAAGAGGAGCGAGGCGAGGTCGTACTCGGGGGGGCCTGTTCGCGCTCCCTGGAAGTCGATCACCGCGAGCCCCGTCGAGGTGACCATGAGATTGCGCGATTGAAAGTCCCGGTGGATGAAGGCGCCCGGGTCATTCCATCCCCGGCAGGACTCCTCGGCAAGCCGGTCGAGCTCACGGTCGAGCGCATCGCGGTCGACCATCGTGACAGGAACCCGGCCGCCGTTGGTCGCGCCGCCGTCCGGGCGACCGCCCCGCGGGGGGAGGAGGCCCCGCTCGAAATAGCCGCTTTCGTAGCGTCGTGCGAACGGCGGGTCGTAGGGAAGATTGTGGGTGCGGACCGGATCGAACCCGCCGGGAGTATCGGATCCGCCGGCGGGGGCAGAGCGCATCGCGGCGCAGGTCGCCAGAGCCTCGCGGTAGAGGGCGAGCATGTTCCCGTCCGATCGACCGGGAACGGGCCGGACGAGGTCGAAGAGGTGCCGGTCGCCCAGATCCTCGACGAGAAGATAGCCCCGCTCCTCGTCCACCCCGCAAATGGCAGGCACGCGCACGCCGCGGGCGTGCAGCACACCGCGCACGTAAACGAAGGTCGCGATCTCCGAGGGAACCTCCGCGCCCTCCCTCCTCGGATAGACGACGGTCTCCTGGCTGGTGGCGCGCCGGTGCATGACCAGGATGCGGCTACGTCCGGCCGACGTGACCCGGACGATCCGACGGTTGGAGCCATCTCCGTGCAGGCGAAGGAGGCTCGTGCGCGCCCCCGGTGACGCTGGTCCGGTGGGCTCGCCTTTCGCCATGCGCCTCTCGCGCCCCGGCTGGCCGGGTTCAGGCGCGGGCCCTTCCGGCCCGGCCGCCTCCGCCAGGCTCGCCAGGAACGCGCGTACGGGCGTCTCCTCCGCACGCTCCAGCAGACGCAGCGGGATCGACTCCTCGCCGGCCGCGGCGCATCGTTCCCACGCGCCCCGCGCCCGCGCGCCGGGGCCCAGGATGACGCGGTCGAGGCTGGCGCCGGCTTCGACGACGGCCCCGTTCATCACCACGCTCTCGTGGATCACCGCCCCTGGGGAGACCCGCGCTTCCGGCTCGACGAGGGCGAAACCCGCGCCCATGGTCGCCCGCAGCAGTTCGAGGTAGGCCTCCGGGCTGCCGGATTCCAGGAACTCCGGCCGGTCCGCCGAGGTGAAGGCGAGCCGTCCCTCGTCCAACCAGGCGCGGAACTCGGGCACGATGTCGAGGAACCCGCCGCCGGCACGGGTGCGCAGGCGGGCGATGGCTTCGGCCGAAAGGAGGTAGATGCCCGTAAACGCCCAGAGCGCGGGATCGCTGGGGTCCGCCCAGGGGAGGATCGCGGTGACGCGTGCCCGCTCCGCGCGGATCTGGGCGTGGGCGGCGTCCTTGACGCAGACCAGGGTCGCCAGAGGCTTCCCATCCGCATCCGCTTGCACAAGCAGAGCCTGGCGCAGAGACGGCCGGAAGAGCAGATCCACGTTGGTGATGACGACGGGATCGGAGTCCAGCCAGGCGGCCGCGCGGGCGATGCCGCCGCCGGTGCCGAGGATGGTTTCCTCGTCGGAGATCCGGATCTCCGGCAGGCCGGACCGATCGAGACTCCGCAGGGCCTCGTGGATGCGCGAGCCGAGGTGATGGGTGTTGACCACGATGGTGTCGCAGCCCTGCTCCGCCAGGTAGCGGAGGTTGACCTCGAGAAGCGTGCCCTCCCCGGTGGGCAGCAACGGCTTGGGGATCGCCTGGGTGATCGGGCGCATCCGTGTGCCGAAGCCTGCCGCCAGAACCATCCCCCGCACGATAGAGCCTCCTCGCGACGTTGCTGCTCGCGGCCAGGGACCCCTGGCCGGGTCTACGGGTCGCGCGGCGGATAGAGCAGGACGTCCCGCCGCCGTTGCCGGTACTCCTCGATCTCGGCGGTCCACTCGCGGGCGATCTCGGCCGGAGGTACGTCCGCGTCGATCGCCAGGCGTAGTTGATCGGTCCCCGCGATGAAGTCAATGGGCGGCCGCGACATCTCGTACTCGTAAGGGGGCTGCGACCAGGCGAAGTCCTCCGGGTGCGCCCGGCGGACCGCGCGCAAGAGAGCGACGGCGGTCAGGACCGGTTGAAAGCGCGCCTCCTCCACGACGTGAAGATGGAAGCCGCGCACCGTCGTCCCGGCGTGCTTCTGGAAAGTCGGGAGGAAGGCGACCTCCCGCAGCCGCGTTCCGGCCGGTTCGCCCGACCTGGCGCGTACGCGCGCCGGGTCGAGCCAGGGCGCGCCCCACAACTCGAAGGGACGGGTCGTGCCGCGCCCTTCCGAGAGGTTGGTGCCCTCCAGCAGCACCATTCCGGGATAGACCAGCGCCCCTTCGAAGGTCGGCAGGTTGGGCGAGGGCGGGATCCAGGGGAGTCTGCTGCTCGGGAAGAGCTCGTCGCGAGCCCAGCCTTCGACAGGCACGACCGTGAGCTCGCAGTCCAGCCCCAGCGCCCGGACCCCGAACCGGCAGTACTCCCCGGCGGTCAATCCATGGCGCAGCGGCACCGGAATCATGCCCACGAACGAGTGGAACCCCGGCCGCAGGACCGGCCCCTCGAGAGCTTCTCCGCCGATCGGGTTGGGGCGATCCAGGACGATGACCGGCAGACCCGCCGGCGCGGCGGCGCGCAGGCAGAGAAGGGCGGTGGTCAGGAAGGTGTAGACCCGCGTACCCACGTCGGGCAGGTCGATGACGAGGGCATCGAGCCCCTCGAAGCTCCCGTCCGCCGGCTCGCGGGATCGACCGTACAGGCTGATCAGGGGGATGCCGGAAGGAGGATGCACCCCGTCGGCCGACTCCACCATGTTGTCCTGCTTCTCGCCGGCAAAGCCATGCTGCGGGGAGAAGATCCGTTCCACCCGCACGCCGGCGAGGGAAGTGAGGACCTCGACGGTTCCGCGCAGCTCTCGATCGACGGTGGCGTTGTTGCAGAGAAGCCCGATGCGGCCGCGCCCGGGAAGCTTGAGGCCGTCCCGCGCGACGACGTCGAGGCCGCAGAAGACGCTTCCTCCGGCGCTCATGTCGGCTCCGGCGCCGCCGTCCAGCGCCGCACGAGGCGTCCCTGGCCGACGGCCGCGCGAATCGCCCCGGCGCGGAGCCATCCACGTGTTGTCCTGCTCATGGCCGCCGCGTCCCCAGCGCATGGCGGCGGTAGAAGGCGCTCTCCCGCGCCGCGTTCCACAGGCTCAAGCGCAGGCAGAAGGGCGCGATGTTGGCCTCGAACTCCCGGCGATCCTGATCGAGTGACCCGGGGGCGCCTCCCGGCTCGCGATTCTGGAAGAGAAGATTCTGCGCGATCCGGAACCCCTCGGGGGCCTCGTGGCGGGCGATGGCCATCTGATGGCAGTAGGGCTCGCCGCTGTCGTACTTCGGGTTCTGTCCGGTGCGGCAGAAGGCGTTGGCGGTCAGCTCACCCGCCTCGCCCGGAGCCAGCCTCAGGATCATGGCCCCGCAGGCGCCGGTCGAGTCGACGGCGTTGCCGCGGAAGACGCCGCGCGGCCGCCCCTGGGCGGCGTCCCAGAGGGAAAGGCCCCAGGTGGCGACCTGCTCGACGACGTTCTCCTCGACCTGGCCGTCGGCATCGACGAAGAGCCCGATCCCCTTCCAGTACCGCCGGACAAGGTTGCCGCGGATCGTGGCCCGCGCGTTCCAGGTGACCCCGATGCCCACGCCGCGTCCGCCGCCGACGGCGCCGCCGGCCGCGAGGTCGACGCCGTCGATGACGTTGTCCACGATCTCGGCCTGGGCGTCGCGATAGAGGGCGATCCCGTCCCATGAGTTGCGGAGGATGCGGTTGCGGCGGATGCGCAGGCGGCTGTCTTCCCGCCCGCAGATGCCCATGATCCCCACGACGGTGCGCCCGACCACCTCGGGGTCGCCGATGTTGTCGCGGATCTCGCAACCCTCGATCGTGGCGGTGGAGCGCTGGACCACGATCGCGGCATCGGTGGCCGTCCCGCTGGTGTCGCGCGCGCCGCCGGTGATGACGAGATCCTTTACCCAGCAATCCTCGCAGTCCCGGAGGAAGATCCCGTAGCCCGCGTTGGTCACGATCACGCTGCGCCCCCCCTCGGCCGAGACCGGCCCGCCGATCCCCGCTGCCGCTTCGGTCTCTCCCTGGAGGCGGAGGCCGCGGCCGGAGAGGATGACGCCGGCCGTGAGGGGGACCGCCGTCCGCGGATCCTCGCAGTTGCCGCAGGTCTCCTCGACCAGCGACTGCGGTTCGAGCACGTGGAGTCCGGGAAGGAGACGGATGGTCGTGCCTTCCTCCGGATCGGACGTGGACCGGTCCGAGGCTGCGGCGACGGCGCGCGCCAGACTGCGATAGGGATGGCGATCCGTGCCGTCCTCCGCCGGATCGCTCTCCGTCGTGCTCGTGGTGCCGGCGCCGGCATCGGGAGCGGGCGAGGGGGCGACGTGGATGATCTTCGCGGCAGCAGACTGGGCTGCCGCCAACACCATCAACAGCACGATCAGCCGCGCGACCGCCGTGGCCACCGCGTGGGCCGCGATCTTGGCGCCTCGCGGCGCGCGCGAGGCCTGCGAGCCCTCACTCGTCCCCGCGGGGATCCGCGGGGCGCCGGAGAGTCGGTTCCGTTGGTGTTCGGACTTCATGGCGGAGAAGGTACCAGACACGGGGTCCTGGTGGTTCATCCGAATGAGTGCGGGGGGACCAGGCTCTCGCTGGTCTGCGCGATCGAACTCTCAGCCGAGTCGCCTCGCCCGCCAATGGTCCACGGCGCAAACAGACTGCGGCACGCGGAGGATTGTCCGGTCAGGGTCAAGACGGTGTCCCTCGCTATCGCGCGCGGATTGCTGCGGTTGGCGATACCGTGCTAGTCGCCCCGGGAATCTACTCAGGGGAGTTGAACAAGTGGCTCACGTTCAGAGGCAAGGACCTCGTCCTCATCTCGGAAGCGGGCCCCACGGAAACCGTCGTCGAAGTCTGGCCGCCTGGGAGCGAGGAGATTGCGATGTTCCTGCAGGACGGCGAGGCCAGGGACGCGATAGTCGATGGGTTTACTTTCAGAGCAAGTTTGGATGAGTTCGGTCAGGGGATTTTGCTGTTCTGTTCTGCCACGATTCGCGATTGCATCTTCGTGGATCTTGTAGGAGGTGACCTGCGTGGATGCGTTGAAGCTAGCATCAGGGGAACGCCGCTGATCGAGAACTGCGTCATGTCGTCCCCTGGTCAGACTGGCATCTGGGTTGATCGCGGTGCCGGAGCGGAGATCCGCAACTGCCACATCTTCCGGTGCTCCGGCGGCATCTACTGCAGTGGTGGAGGGCTTGTCATGGTCCGCGATTGCGTGATTGAAGGCAACGAGCATCTCGGGATCGAACTCAATACCTCGCACGAAGTTCAGGTCATCAACTGCCTGGTCACGCGTAACATAGGGATCGGGATCGGTGCGAACTATGCCAGTGTTGTTGGTTGCACGATAACCGCTAACGGCGGCACCGAAGGTACGGGCGGGCTGTACAACGCGTTCGCCACGCGTGTCGAGAACAGCATCATCTACGGCAACTGCGGCTATCCGAACACCGACATCACCGCGGGCGGCCCGCTGACGTTGGTCTGCTGCGCGTACCCGGAGAACGGCACCGGGATCTTCCACAGCGGCTCCATCCATCCCGTCGGACCTCAGGTCCACCAGGACCCTCGTTTCTGCGATCCGTGGCCGTGTCCCGAGATGTGGGAGCATGATCCGGGCGGGACCTACACGCTCCGCTCGGACTCCCCCTGCCTGGCGGCTTTCAGCCCGTGCCAGACGTTGATCGGCGCGCGCGACCTGGAGTGCCAGGCGCCGGAGCCGGTCGGGGCTTGTTGCGTCCAGGACACGA
Source organism: Candidatus Eiseniibacteriota bacterium (assembly GCA_029569475.1). Next base: position 28,903 of record JAKQSZ010000024.1, read on the forward strand.
CCTGCGTCCTGACGACGCTCACCGAGTGCGATCGCCAGCACGGCATGTTCAAGGGGGACGGCGTTTCGTGCTACCCGCACGGTTGCGCCGCGTTGCCGACGGAGGTTACCACATGGGGGAGGATCAAGAACCGGTTTCGCTAGCATTCCCGGCGCCTCGCGACGGAGTCTGGTGAGAACCAGACCGCAATGCCGGGTCCTGACGGAGCGATAGCGGCGTCCGTGGGCGGCGACGGCGGCCAGGGCCTTGGGACACGGAGGGATCGGTCAAGGGGGCGCGGCGGGAGGATCTCAGGAGATGAGCCGGAGACGGCGGAGGTCATCCTGCGACCAGCGCACTCCCGCGAGCATGGCCGATACGTTCCGTCATCCCCCCCGATGTACGCGACGACGTTTCCGTTCGCATCCGCGGCTCGTGATCTTCATCAACTCCCGCGCACGTGCAGGGTGCGAAGGGCGAGGGCAGTCACGAACTCCCCGCCCTTGGCGGACAAGCGCCGGCCGAGGCAGGCTAGCGGGTCTGAGAGGTCGCTCAGCCGGCTGGAGTCGACTTCAGGGACGAGGGATGACGTTCAACGTAACCGTCCCGATCACCGTCCCGCCGCTGGCGACGCGGCAAAGATAGGTGCCGGCCCCGGCGGCATGCCCCCGCTCGTCGCGCCCATCCCATCGGACCCGCTCGGCTCCCTCGGCGATCGCAAGCTGGCGCACCCTGCGGCCGGCCACCGAGAAGATCTCGGCGGTGGCGGCGGCGCCGATCGGCCGGGCCAGGCGGATCCAGCAACCGTCGCTCGAGGGATTCGGTTCGGGGGCGAGCAGGGCGGATATCGCCTGCGGTTCGAGGGCGACATCGGAGACCTGGTCGACCCCGTAGGAGAAGAAGCTCCGGCCGTAGGTCCCCGCCACCAGTGTGCGCGAGAGCGGTTCGAAGGCGAGCGAGGTCACGACGACCATCGGCAGATTCCCGCCCAGCACGCTCCAGCTTTCGCCGCCATTGCGCGTTTCGAAGACGCCGACGTCGGTGGCGACGTACATCCGCGAGGCGTGCAGCGGGTCGAGGATGATGTCGTTGGCCGGCGCCTCCGGCAGATTGCCGGCGATCGCCGTCCAGGTCGCGCCCAGATCAGTCGTGCGGTAGACGTGGGGGAGCGGGCTGTTCCAGCGGAATCCCGAGATCGTGACGACGCAGGTAGCGCGGTCGTGCGGGCTCGGTTTGACCGAGGTGACCCATCGGTCGGGGAGTTCGGCGGAGACGTCCGTCCACGAGCTGCCGCCGTTGGTCGTCACCTGCACGTGCCCGTCGTCGGCGCCCGCCCAGATCACCTGCGCATCCAGCGGCGAGGCGTCCAGCGTGGTCAGCGTGCCGTAGACCTGCCCCTGTCCGCCGCCGCCCGCGCCACCGGTCAGGTCCGGGCTGATGGCGGTCCAACTCGTTCCGTTGGTGCTCCGGTAGACCCGCTGGGTGCCGTAGAACATGCGGTCGGGGTTGGTTGGATCGAAGCGGACGGCGGTGTTCCAGTTGAAGCGGTCGCCGCTGCTGATGCCGTTGGTGGCGCCGGTCCAGGAGCTGCCGCCGTTGGAGGAGTAGTTCAGGGAACCGTACTGGTACTGCGCCCAGATGCGGTTGGAGTTGACCGGGTGGACCAGCGGCTGGAAGCCATCGCCGCCGTAGATCATGACCCAGTCGTTGAGGTTGCCGGTCAGCGTCCGCACCGTGCCGTTGTCCTGCGCGCCGCCGTAGAGGGCGTTGGCGTTGTGCGCGTCGAGAGCCACCCGGTAGATCTGCGTGATCGGCTGATCGGGAAACATCGTCCAGGAGCTGCCGCCGTTAGTCGAGCGGTAGATGCCGCCGTCGTTGCCCTCGTAGATCACCGGATTCTCCCCCGGGCCGAATTCCATGGCGTGGTGGTCGACGTGCATGCTGCCGCTGACGTCGGACCAGGAGGAGCCGCCGTTGGTGCTGCGGTAGAGCGGCACGCCGAGCACCCAGACGCGGTTGGGATCGTTGGGGTGCACGCGGATGTTGCCGAACCACCAGCCGAAGGAGGAGAAGACGCTGTTGAGGGCACCATCATTGACCCGCGACCAGCTCGTTCCGCCGTTGGTGCTGCGGTAGACGCCGGCGAAGTAGCCGGTCCGGTCGGCATAGACCGCGTACATCATGTCCGGCTGGCTGGCGCAGAGGGCCAGGCCGATGCGGCCGATGTTGTTCGACGGCGATGGCAGGCCGCCACCCACCAGCGCCCAGGTGTCGCCGCCGTCGGTGGACTTGTACACGCCGCAGGTGATCCCGCCGTAGCGGTAGGCGCGCGGCCGCCGGATCCGCTCCCACATGGAAGCGAAGATGGTGTTGGGCTGGCCGGGGCGAATCAGCAGATCGACCGCGCCGGTGCTGTCGCTGACGAAGAGGACCTTCTCCCACGAACTCCCGCCGTCGGTGCTGCGGAAGACTCCCCGTTCGTTCCCCTTGGCCCAGAGGTTGCCCATGGCCGCGACGTAGATGCGCTGTGGGTTGGTCGGATCGATGCGGACGCGGCCGATCGAGCCGGTCTCCTCGAGGCCGATCGAACTCCAGGTGTCCCCGCTGTCGGTTGAGCGCAGCAGGCCGACGCCGCCGTAGGCCACGCTGCCGCCGCCGGGATTCACCTCGCCGGTGCCGGCGTAGACGATGTGGGGATCGACCGGGTCCAGGGCCAGTGCGCCGATCGAGAGCGTGGCCTGCTGGTCGAAGAGGGGAGTCCAGTGCTGGCCGGAGTCGGTCGTCCGCAGCACGCCCCCTTCGGCCGCCCCCGCGAAGACGCGCGAAGCATCGGTAGGATCGACGGCGAGGTCGGTGATGCGCCCGCCGATGTTGTTCGGACCGCGAAAGATCCAGGCGCCCCGGTCGCCTCGCTCGGCCACCTCCGACCGCATCTGCCACGCCTGGAGCTGCGCCGCGCGCCAAGCGTCCTTCGGAATCTCTCCCAGCGGATAGGCCCTCTCCAGGAAGAACCAGGGGTTCGGCGTCTTGGGCGGGCGCGCCTGGTGGGCGCATCCCAGAACGGCGAGCGCCGCCACGCAGACAAGGGCCGCGGGGGAACGCCAGTTCCGGCGAACGGACCGGGCCGACGCCCGCAAGTCGGAAGCCAGGGGAATGCTCAGCGGCATGGGGATGGGGTGGGACATGGGGCTCCTCCTGCTGGACGGTGCGGTTGGATGTACCGGATCGAGTATAGCCGGGTCCCGGGACATCGTCGACAAGCGTCTTGGGCCTCCGGGCTTCGAGAGGGCCAGCGCCCGGGCGCCCCGGCGAAACCCTGGTGAGCCATGGAAACGTGGTCGCGCCCCACCGCCTCCTCACGCGCAGGTGTGGAGCGACCTGGTCCGCGCCCGTGCAGGTCTGCCGGACTGCGCGGATCGAGGGCCCAAATGGCGGTTGCGGAGAGACGGTCCAGAGAGGAACATCAGCCCGTCATGAGTCGACTCGCGCAGGAAATCCTCTCCCTGGTCCAGACCCCCAGCGTCACCGGTCACGAGACCGCGCTGGCCGGTCTGCTGCAGCAACGTCTCGGTGGGAAAGCCGTCGCCCGAGGCAACCGTTTGACCCGGGTGCATGACTCTCTCATCCTGCGACCCGAGCCGCGCCGTCCCGACCGCCCGCTGCTGGTTCTTGCCGGGCACATCGACACGGTGCCGATCGGCGACGCGCTGGATCCGGAACTGGTCGACGGTGTGGTGATCGGCCGCGGCGCCTCCGACATGAAGTCCGGGATCGCCGTGATGCTCGCGCTCGTCGAGGAACTCGATGCGGCCGAGGGCTTCGCGGATCGCGCCTTTGTCTTCTATGCGGGGGAGGAAGGCTCGGCGCGGGGCAACGACCTGCCGCGCGTCTTCCAGGCCGAACCGTGGATCAAGGAGGCCGGCCTGGCCATCGTGCTGGAGCCGACCAGCAATCACCTGGAACTCGGCTGTAACGGTTCGGTCCACATCCGGGTGACCTTCCATGGCCGCGCCTGCCACAGCGCTCGCCCCTGGCAGGGCCGCCATCCCATGCTCGAGGCGATTCCCTGGTTGACGGAGACGCTGCGCCACCCGATCCGGGTTGCCGAGGTGGAGGGGGTGGTCTACCGCGAGGTGGTCACCATCACGACCATCCACGCGGGAGAGGCGCGCAACGTGGTTCCGGCCACGCTGCAGGTGAACCTCAACCTGCGCTATGCGCCCGATCGCACACCGGAGGAGGCCGAGCAGCTAGCCCTGAGTCTCTGTCCTCACCCGGGGGATCCTCCTGGAGAGGCGCCGCGCGTCACGTGTTCCCCGATGGATCACTCCCCTGCCGGGAGGATCGACCAGTCGGCTCCGCTCTACCGCCACGTGCTGGAGGCCACGGGGTTGCCCCGCCGCGGCAAGCAGGGGTGGACCGACGTGGCCCGCTTCACCGCCGCCGGCGTCCCCGCTCTCAACTGGGGACCGGGGGATCCGGAGTTCGCCCACACCCGTCACGAGCAGGTCTCGGTGGCCGAGGCCGAGGCTTGCCTGGAGGCGATGCGGGCCTACCTGCTCGGTCCGGGGCCTGACCGCTCTACCCTGACCGGCGGTAACGCTTCGGCCGTGGGCGAGAGTCGGCAGTTCCAGGGACAGCATGGGGCCGGCGTGACCGATAGAACGACCAGGAGCGAGAGCACGGCCGGGGAGGCCGCCGGGTTGGATCCGTCCCCGGATGCCGGCCGGTGAGCGGCTCCGGACTCGGTCCATGACCCGGAGATGACTTGCCGGGGCCGAGGCCATGACATCGTCCAGAGCGCAGGAGAGCAATGGCATGGAACGACCGCTGAACCGCGCCTTCGGCAGCCTCGCAACCTACCCTTTCGTCCGTCTGGATGAGGCCAAGACAGCCGCGCGCGCCAGGGGAATCAAGGTCATCGACTTCACCATCGGGGATCCGCACGAGGAGACCCCCTCGCGGATCCGCGAACGCATGCTGGCGAGCGTGCCGGCGCGCTCCAGCTATCCGCCGGCCGCGGGGACTCCGGCACTGCGGCGGTCGATCGCCGGCTGGATCCAGCGGCGCTTCGGTGCCCAGGTCGATCCCGACCGGGAGATCCTTCCCTCGAATGGATCCAAGGAGGCGGTCTACCTCATCCACCAGGCCGTGGTCGATCCGTTCGGCGAGCGGCGGGTGGTGCTGATTCCGGATCCGGCCTATCCGGTCTACGAGATCGCGGCGCGTTTCGCCGGGGGCGAGCCGGTTCCGGTCGCCCTCGACCCGAAGCTCGGGTTCCTGCCCGATCTCGACCGGCTCGATCCCGCCTTGCTACGGCGGACGGCCCTGCTCTGGATCAACTACCCGAACAACCCGACCGGCGCCGTGGCGACCCCGGACTTCTACCGCCGCGCCCTGGCTCTCTCTCGCGAGCACGGTTTCTGGCTGGCCTCCGATGAGGCCTACTCGGAGATCTACTTCGACGATCCGCCGCCGGGGGCCCTGCAGTTCGGCCGCGAGGGCCTCATCGTCTTCAACACGCTCAGCAAGCGTTCGGCCATGACCGGCTACCGCAGCGGGTTCATCGCCGGCGATTCCGCTCTGATCGGCGCGCTACGCAAGGTAAGGCCGAGCCAGGGGGTGGCCACCCCCACCTTCATCATGGAAGCCGCCATCGAGGCGTGGAGCGACGAGACCCACGTGGCAGACCAGCGGCGGATCTACCGGGAGAAGCGCGAGGTGCTCCTGCCGGTGCTGCAGCGCAAGGGGATCGAGATCGGAGGCAGCCAGGCGACCTTCTATCTCTACGTGCGGGCGCCCGGTGGCCAGAAGTCCGAGGAGTTCGCCACGCGGCTGCTGGAGCGCGGGATCGCCGTCGCGCCCGCGAACTACTTCGGCGCGGCCGGCGAGGGCTGGGCGCGGATCGCGCTGGTGCCCACACTGGCCGAGTGCGTGGAAGCCGCCAACATCCTGGAGAACCTTCTCTGATGGACGCCGCCTCCGGACCCCGCATCTCGCCGGCCGATCGCAACGCCATCGAGGCCGCCTGGAACGACCCCGACCTCCGCGACAATCCGCGGACCCGCGAGGCCGTGCGCAACACCATCGACGCGCTCGATCTCGGCCTCGTGCGCGTGGCGGATCCGGGACCGAGCCCGTCCGATCCCTGGACGGTGCACGCCTGGGTCAAGATGGCGATCCTCCTCTACTTCGCCTCGCGCGAGACGGAGGAGATGATCCACGGCCCCTTCCTCTACCGGGACAAGATCCCGCTCAAGGAGACCTTCCCGGCCGGGACCCGCATTGTTCCCCCGGCGGCTGTGCGCTATGGCGCTCACCTCGAGCCCTCCGTGATCGCCATGCCGAGCTACGTCAACATCGGCGCTTACGTGGGCGCGGGGTCGATGATCGACACGTGGGCCACGGTGGGGAGCTGCGCCCAGGTCGGCCGTCACGTGCACATCTCCGGCGGGGTGGGCCTGGGTGGCGTGCTCGAGCCGCCGCAGGCGGCGCCGGTGGTCATCGAGGACGGTGTCTTTCTCGGCTCGCGCGCCATCGTCGTGGAGGGCGTGCGGGTCCGCGCCGGGGCCGTCCTGGGAGCGGGCGTCGTCCTGACCTCGTCGACGCCGATCGTCGACGTGCGCGGCGCAACCCCGGAGGTGCACCGCGGCACCGTGCCTCCTCGCGCGGTCCTGATTCCGGGCACCATGCCCAAGCGCTTTCCGGCCGGAGAATTCGGGGTTCCCTGCGCGCTCTGGATCACCGACCGCCGGGAATCGACCGATGCCAAGACGTCCCTCAACGAGCTTTTGCGCGACTATCCCCTGGAGCCCTGACGGCTCCGCCAACGCCACGAGGAGGCACCATCATGTCCGATCCCAGGGAACTGGAAGTTCCCGCGGAAGAGTTGCGCTTCTCCTTCCACGCGGATGAACTCGGCTTTCAGACGATCGAGGAGATTCCGCCGGTTCGCGCCATCATCGGCCAGGATCGGGCCGTCGAGGCCCTGCGCCTCGCCTTTTCGGTCCGCAGCAAGGGGTACAACGTCTTCGTGGCCGGGGTGCCGGGGACGGGGCGCACCACCACCGTCCGCCACCTCCTCGATTCCCTCGATACCGGACGGCAGGCTCCTCAGGACATCTGCTACGTCAACTGCTTCCGCGACCCCGACCAGCCGATGGCCCTGCTCCTCCCGGCCGGGCGCGGCCAGGCGCTGCGGCGCGACATGGAAGAGTTCGTCGTGTCGATGAAGCGCAACATCGCGCAGATCTATGAGAGCGAGGCGTACAAGGAGCGCACCAAGCAGGTGGTGGAGCGCTTCAAGGAGATGGAGAAGGACGCCGTCCGCCTCTTCGAGGAGCGGATCCGGACCGAGAACTTCGGCCTGGTGCAGATCCAGATGGGGCCCTTCTCCCGGCCGGAGATCGCGCCGCTGATCGCGGGAGAGCCGGTGCAGATGGAGCGATTGGAGTCCCTGGCCCAGCAGGAGAAGTTCAGCCGCCAGGAGTTCGTCCGCCTGCGCGAGAAGTACGGCGAACTGCGCCAGATGATGGAAGACACCTTCAAGAAGGTGCGCGACATCAAGCGGAAGGTGAAGGAGGAGCTGAGCCACCTGGAGAAGGAGTTCGGCCGTCCCATCGTGGTCGACGCGCTCTCCGACCTGAAGGGGGAGTATCCCTTCGACCGGGTCGGGGAGTACCTCGATCAAGTGCGCGATCACGTCCTCAGCAACATGAACCAGTTCCTCGACAAAGAGGCGGAAGAGGGGGAAGAGACCCCCAAGACCCCGATCGTCGAGGACGAGCGCTATCGCCCCTACCTGGTCAACGTGGTGGTTGACAACACCGGCGTGGAACGGCCCCCGGTGGTGGTCGAGACTTCTCCGAACTACCGCAACCTTTTCGGCACGATCGAGAAGGTGGTGGACCGCTCCGGGCACTGGCGGAGCGACTTCCTCCACATCAAGGCGGGCAGCGTGCTCAAGGCCAACGGCGGCTTCCTGGTCATCGATCTCCTCGACGCGGTCAACGAGGCGGGGGTCTGGGCGGCGCTCAAGCGGACGCTGAAGAACCAGCAGATCGACATCCAGAGCTTCGACCCGCTCTATCTCTTCTCGACCAGCGCGGTCAAGCCCGAGCCGATCCGCATCGACGTGCGGGTGGCCGTCATCGGCGATCCGTGGAGCTACCGTCTGCTTTACTCGTACGACCACGACTTCCCGAAGATCTTCAAGGTCAAGGCCGAGTTCGACTCGGTCATGCCGCGCACCCCCATCAACGTGCAGCGCTATTGCGCCTTCATCGCCAGCTTTTGTGACACGGAGTCCCTCCGCTGCGTGGACAAGACCGGCGTGGCGGCGCTGCTGGAACACGGGGTCCGGCTGGCCGGACGGACCAACAAGCTCTCCACCCGCTTCTCCGAGATCGCCGACATCCTGCGCGAGGCCGACTACTGGGCCCTGCAGGAGGGGGCGGAGTTGCTCTCCCGCGAGATGATCGAACGCGCCATCCGCCGGCGGGAGGACCGGGTCCGCCTGCCGGAGGAGAAGATCCAGGAGATGTATGAGGAAGGCATGATCCTGCTCGACACCGGCGGTGGCCGGGTCGGCTCGATCAACGGGCTATCCTACTTCGACATCGGCGACCACCAGTTCGGCAGGCCGGTCCGCATCACGGTGCAGACCGCCATGGGACGCGCCGGGTTGATCAACATCGAGCGGGAGGCCGAGCTCAGCGGGCCGACCTTCAACAAGGCCATGATGATCATCGACGGGTTCCTCCGCTCGCAGTTCGGCCAGGAGTTCCCGCTGGCGGTCAATGCCTCCATCGCCTTTGAGCAATCCTACGGTGGCATCGAGGGGGACAGCGCCTCGGTGGCCGAGGTCTGCGCCCTGCTCTCCTCCCTGGCCGACCTGCCCCTGCGCCAGGACCTGGCGGTGACCGGCAGCATCAACCAGTACGGCGATGTGCAGCCGATCGGCGGGGTCAACGAGAAGACCGAGGGCTTCTTCGACGTCTGCCGTTTCCGCCGTCTCACCGGCACCCAGGGCGTGATCGTTCCCGCCCAGAATCGCGGCGAGCTGATGCTGCGCCACGACGTCGTGGACGCGGTGCGGGCCGGGCAGTTCCACGTCTACAGCGTCTCGCGCGTGGAGGAGGCATTGGAGCTGCTTTCGGGCGTCCCGGTCGGCCGCCGGGGCGAGGATGGGCGTTTCCCCGAGGGAACGGTCTTCCATCGGGTCGAGAACCGGCTCCGGCAGTTCGCGCTGCGGATGCGGGACTATGCCAAGGGAGACGGCGATCCGGTGAGGAAGGGGAAGGCGGCCGATCCGTCCGACTGACCTCAACCCGTCCGCCTGCTGCACTTGCGTGGCTTGCGCGAAAGACGCGTGCCAGGATCGTGCCAGGACAGGAAGTCCCCCTTTTCCGACGGGATGGAGCGAAGCCGCGTCCCGTGCCTCAACAAACGAGCGGTTCGCTGGCCTTCCGCCACATAGGGGCGCCTTCACGGTCGCGACGTTTTGATGCAGCCGCCAAAGCAAACCTCTGTCTTTGAGGTTTGCATGGTTCGATTTCCGATATATTGCACATACATGCGGTATATCTGGTGCGCTGGTCTGGTTGTCTGTCTCAGGACGCGCCTGCCCGTCACTGCTCTCACCGCCTCCGGAGTCGGAACCTGTGGGCCCAGTTTTCCCAAGCAGGACGCCCACCGCGGTTCTCTTGCGGGTTTGCCCGAGCTCTTCGGGGAGTGAACGGGCGAGTCTGATCCTGTAGGCGTCATGCTCCCGCGTCGCCCCGTTGCCCCACTTTGCCCCACACCACTGGTTGCGCCGAGTCCGGTCCTGCGGTAAACTAATGCTGCTTGATCGCGACCAAGTGCCCGCGTTCGCCGCCGTGACGAACACGGGTCCGTTCTCGTTGGCAGTCACTCATTGTGGAGGATCTGATGAAGAAATTGCTTCTGCTTGGTCTGCTCCTCGCCCTCGCGGGATCGGCCAACGCCTTTACCTGCGACTTCGAGGGCCTGCCCCTGGACTACTACTACTTCTACGGATCGCAGAACATTGGCGGCTACTATCCGGGCGTTACCTTCGGCAACAACTGCTACATCCTTGACGCCGTCATCGGCGGCTACAATAGCGGAAGCTATCCGCCCCACAGCTGGAGCGCCGTGGCTGTATCCATCGGCAACGACCAGATCCGCGCTGACCTCGCCAGCCCGGCGAGTCATGTCGATGTCTGGTACACCTCCGGCTCCGGCTCGTTCTACCTCGACGCCTACAACAGCAACGGCCAGCTGATCGCTTCCGACAACGGTCCGGAGAACACCGGCGCCACCACGAACCTGTCTGTTGATGCCGACGGGATCGCCTACGTCATCATGCATGACACGGGCGACTACTTCGTCATCGACGACTTTACGTTCGACGGCGGCGGCGGCAACCCGACCGAGGAGACCAGCTGGGGCCAGATCAAGAACCTGTACAAGTAACAGGGCTTCTGGTCGTCCGCCGGATCGCCAGGGCGGCGTTCTCCAGGGAGAGCAAGGACCGGACGCGACGGGTGACGCGCGGCCGGGAACTCACGGCAACCTTGGGGATTCCAAGCCGACTGGTCCCATCCGGGGGCAACAACTGGGCTGCGTTCAGGACGGCAAGGGGGCTTCCTCTACGGAGGAAACCCCCTTCGCTTGCCACCGGGAGGCGATGGTTTACCTGAGGCGGGTAAGGCGACCCGCCTGGCGATGGTGGCGCGACTCCAGGACGAAGTAGTAGGCGCCCGCGGGAACCGTCCGGCCGTCGTTCCCGCGGCCATCCCAGCCGATCCTCCCGGGGGCGGCGGCGCGGGCATCGGTCTCGATCACCCGGATGCGCCTTCCATCCGGCGCCAGAATCGACAGGCGCCACGGGCCGGATCCGCCGGCGGGGAGGGAGAACTCCGTCCCTTCGCGAAACGGATTGGGCGTCGCTGCCACTCGGTCCGGGCCGCCCGGGACCGCAACCGCCAGGCCGCCGCCCTCTGGCGGGCTATCCTCTCCCGGCACGGCGGTGATCGGTAGCTCGACGCGCCTGACGTAGATCTCGGCGTTGCCGTCGCGGTAGTCGTGCCATGCCAGCCAGGTCCGATCCAGGCCATCGCAGATGACGGCCGGGTGCCTTCCGCCCGACACGGTCTGGACCTGCGACCAGCGGCCATCCCGTCCCTCCACGTGGGATACCTGCCGGACGTCGTCGAGGCAAGGGTCATCCTCAAAAGTGATGTGCACCACATCGTGGCTGTCCACCGCCACCCGAGGATGGGCGGACACTCCCGAGGTCGCCGCCACCGCTTGCGCGGGTTCCCAGAAGGCGCCATCCCATGAGCTGGCGTAGATGTCATCGGCCTCGCCGGACCTGGCGCTGCCAAAGGCCAGGTGTATGCGGCCGCCCGCTCCACGGGCGACGGAGTACTCGCCGATCCAGGCGTCGTCTTCGGTGATCTGCTCGACCTCGGTCCACTCCGCGCCCGTGAAGTACCGGTGGTAGATGTGCGGAACCGCCTGGGGCCACGAAACCCAGAACGCATGGACCTGTCCGTCAGGAAGCACGACCAGGCGCGGACGGACGATGGTCACCGCGGAGTCGCTGAGCCGGATTTCCTCCGACCAGCTCTGGCCGTCCCAGGTGCGGTAGTACGCCTGGGAGTAGCCGAGGCGGAAGTCACGCCAGACCAGGTGGACCAATGAGTCGGGCCCGCAGACGACGAAGGGATCCGCGGAGGGGTACGGGTCTTCGGTCATGCGCACGTCCGGCCCCCACTGGCCGCCTTCGCGGCGCTTGTAGTACACCTCGGAGTTCCCGTCACGGATGTCTTCCCAGACCAGGTGGAGGGCGTTGTCGAGACCTCCGGCCAGGATGAACGGGGTCTGCGCGCCGCCGCCAAACGTCAGGCGTTCCGGCGGGGCCCAGGCGTCCGAGAAGCTCTCGCGGTAGTAGATGTCCGGGGTTCCATCGTCGGCGGACCAGACAACGTGCACACCGCCATCGGGTGTGCCCGCGATGGCGGGCTGGATCGAGGGCGCGAGATCGAAGGACAACCGCTCCTCGGCCGTCCAGGGGAGGTAGGTCGTGACCTCGAAGTCCTCCGGCCGGACGACCTCGGCGGAGTCCCCGTTGACGACCACCAGGTCCCAGGCGCCGGTTGCGGCTTGCGGGCCGATCTCGAAGCGACACCAGAGGACCCCGGCGACCAGGGAGATCGACTGCCCCGGGATCGGGTCGTCCCCGGCGCGCTGCAGGCGGGTCTGCAGTGGTTGCACGAAACCTTCACCGTGGATCTGCACCGCCACGACCTGGGCTTGGGGACCGGCGCACGGGCTCACCCCCCACACCGACAGCTCGCCGCGGGCGGCCCCGGCGGGGCAACAGAGCAACACGAGGAGAGCCGCGACGGATCGGCACTGGTCGAGGAAGGTTGGATGCATCTCCGATCTCCCGGGTGAGGGCGGCACGCGGCGAACTCGCTCCTTCCACGTGTCCAGGCGCGTTGGTGGATACGTGCCAAAAATGATACCAGAGACAGGAGCGCAAGGGCAACGACAGGGCGGCCACACGACAGGGCGGCCACTCGGGCCACACGGCCACACCAAGGACTGTCCCGCGCTCGGGATGGGGCGGGAACGCTTTCAGGCGTCTGCGATCCCCAGTTTCGCGCAGAGCGCGCGCAGGTCGGCCGGCATTGGCGCTTCCACGGTGAACAGGGCATCCGTGAGGGGATGGACAATGGTGATGCGGACGGCGTGCAGGCCCTGCCGATCGTGCAGCAGTCCACGGCGGTCTTCGTCGGAGTACTCCTCGCCGGCGGCGAGCTTCAGGAAGTAAGCCTCGTCCCGGCCGTAGAGCTTGTCTCCCACGATCGGGTAACCGGCATGACGGCAATGGACGCGGATCTGGTGCAGCCGGCCGGTGAGGGGGCGCGCGCGGAGCAGGGAGTGGCCCGGATCCGCGCTCTGCTCCGGTCCCGAGGCGCCCTTTCCCCCCGGGCTGCGTCGGAGCACCTCGAAGTCAGTGATCGCCGGTCTCCCCTCGCCGTCCGGGACGACACCCATGGCCTTGCGGATCTTCGACTGCAGGTTCCGGCCGATGGCCGCTTCGATCCGAAAACGATCCTCCTCCGGCATCCCGTGCACCAGCGCCAGATACTCCTTGGCCACGCGGTGGGCCTCGAACTGAGCCGCCATCCGTGCCGTCGCCTGGCGGGTCTTGCCGAAGAGCACGACGCCGCTGGTCTCCCGGTCGAGGCGGTGCACGATGCGGATGCCTGGCGTGTCCAACGTCTCGCCCCGCGACCGGAGAAGAAGGCAGAGCAGGGTGTTGTGGAAGTAACGCCCTGACGGATGGACCGGCAGGTCGGGTGGCTTGTTCACGGCCAGGAGCGCATCGTCCTCGTAAAGGATCGAGATCTCGCAGGAGACCTCCGGCTCGGGGTGGGCCTGCGGAACATAGTCGATCCGGTCGCCGAACCGCACCACCCGCGAGGGACGGCAGGCCGCGCCGTTGAGGCGGATCCGTCCGGACTCGATCACACGGGCCCACTGCGTGCGGGACCGGTAGGGAAAGCGCGCAGAGAGGTAGCGATCGATCCGCACCGCCGTCTCGGGATCCTGGATGGTGATGGCCCCGTGACGTACCCACTTGGCGAGTGGGCGCAGGTTCGGCAGATCGTCCTTCACGGTTCCGCCGGGCTCGTCGGCGCGGGCGCGATGGATGTTCCGATGTCCATGTTCATCCTCTCTCCGTCGTAGCCTCTTCGAATCATGGGTGGGTGACAACCTTGTTGTTTCGGCCCCATGCTGGGATCCGCGCCGCGCCGTCCAGGCCGTCCTGGGGAAGCCCCCTTTCCTCGTTCCCGGCAAGGATGATGCGGTGGGTGGCGTAACGCGGGCGGCGTTCCAGGGAACGCTGGAGCGGGGCTTTGGATGGGACACGAGGGCGTTGCTATCTTCTCCCTCGTCCGCCGGGTTACGAGGGCATGGGGCACTGCGTCTTGCATCAACCACCCGTACATCGTCGGACGGAGGACGCGAGTTTGGCCGACAAATCATCTTTCGCTTCCGGACGAACGACCCGGCCGACGAAGCGTTCGGCGGAGAAGTCCTCCGGACCCCTGCAGGAAGGGGTTGTAAGCCGCGTTTCCCCCTCGCGGGTCGAGGTCCGCCTGGATGGCTCCACCATCCACGCGAGCATCCGGGCCCTTCTCAAGAAGGGGAGCGCCCGCGCCAGCGCGCACGTCGTGGCCGTCGGCGACCGGGTGCGCGTCCGCGCCGGAGAGCAGGGGGGAGCATGGATCGAGGAGATCCTGCCACGCCGTTCGGAGATCGCCCGCCAGGATCCGGGCAACCCGAAACACAAACTGGTCCAGGCGGCCAACTGCGATGCTCTCGCGGTGGTGGTCTGCTACGGGCTCCCGAAACTCAACCTCCGGGGGCTCGACCGGATGCTGGTCCTGGGAGAGGCAGCGAGTCTTTCGTGTTTCATCATCCGCAACAAGTCAGATCTCGCCGCGGAGCCCGCCGATTCTGGCCCGCCTGGACGCGGTGACCCGCTCGAGGTCGACGACCGGCTGGGCGGCCCAGTCCTCCACCACCGAAGCCTGCCTGGCCACTGGGGTGACCCGCTCGCGGTCTATGCCCGGCTGGGCTACCCGTTGATCTCGGTGAGCGCCCTCACGGGCGCGGGGATGGATGAGTGCGCCGGCATCTTCCGCGATCGGGTCACCCTCATCGCGGGTGCCAGCGGCGTGGGCAAGAGCTCGTTGCTCAACCGGCTCGTCGCCGGCCTGGACCTGCGCACCTCCGCGGTCAGCGCGGCCACCGGCAAGGGCGTGCACACCACCACCCGCGTCGATTGGATTGACCTGCCCGGCGGTGGCGTGATCCTCGACTCGCCGGGGATTCGAGGGATCGTGCCCTTTGGAGTGACGCGCGAGCGACTGGCCAGTCTCTTTCCGGAGTTCCGGGCTCTGTCCCGCTGCCAGTTCGGGAATTGCCTTCATCGGGGAGAACCGGGCTGCCAGGTCCGGGAAGCCGTGGTGGACGGTCGGATCGACGCGGGGCGGCATGAGAGCTACCTCCGGATCCTTGAGGGGATTCAGCCAGAACGACCCTGAGCCCGTGGAAGACACGAGCCCCCCCTGGAAGACACAAGCCCTGGAGACACGAGCCCCCGGAAGACACAAGCCCTGGACGACACGAGCCCCCGGGGACACGAGCCCCGAGGACACGAGCCATGGAGGAAACAGGAGCGTGGGCTCAGGGAGCAAAGCGGCGAGGGGCGGCGAAGGTCAGTGCAGTTGGCTCCTCAAGGGTGTGTCTTCCTCCACCTGGGTCAGATAGACCTGCCGGCGACCCCACTGCAACGCGCGCTCCCGCGAGGTGAACCAGATGTCCCCTCGCGCTCTCCAACGCGCGGCCATCGTGTCCTTCACCTCGAAGATCCCGACGCCGGGGATCAGGACCCGGTCACCGAAGTCAAAGGGCGCATCCAGGGTGAAGGTCCGCAGGAGGTCCCGGCTCAAGGCGATCGTTCCCACGTCGGTAGTGGAGTTGGTCGCCGTGAGGTGCGGCGTGTCATCGGTTTCGTTCTCGCCGCTCGAGTAGGCCGTCACCACGATCGTGCGAAAGACGTGGCCGTCCGGCGGAGGCCCTTCCACCGGCATGATCCCAGCGGGACCTCCGGCCGGTTTCTCCGCTTCCGCCCGATCCGCAGCCTCTTCCGGCATGACCGAATCTCCGGCCAGCTCATCGCTGCCCGTTGGGGACGGGGACGCAAGCGGAGAGAGCGGGTCCAGGCGGAGGTGAAGTCGCAATGCCCATTCGTTCCAGGTCGCGGTGTCGAAAGAACTCATGTCCGCCTGCCGCACCGGAATCTCGGGGGAGGGCGCAAGGGCCCGGTCCAGCATGCGAAACGCCCCGATGATGCCCAGAAGAGTCAACGCGGCCGCCAGCCGGCGGTACCAGAGCGGAGCGAGACGCGCGACCGCGGGTGGAGGGCTGGGCGAAGCAGGGAGATGGCCCCAGGCGGAAAGCATCCGCTGAAGGTGCGGGCCCCAGAGGAGCTTCTTGAAATCGTCCTTGCCGATGTGATGCATTTGTTCGCCTCCGGGAAGAACCCCGTCGCCCGGCATAGGAACCCGGATTCACCGGACCGGGTTCCGCGGTCCTGGCCCTGTGGGCCGTCATCACCCTCTGTGATTCGCCTGTGGACCAAGCCGAGAGACTAGCGCCACGCCGTTCATCGGTCAATCCCCCGAATCCTCCGGCCATCTCAGGTTCGCGAGATCCCTCTCGGTCGCCTCGTTTGTCCCTGCTCAATTTGCGCGTCATGGTCTCCCAATGCTCTGCTATCGACCAGAATGCGGGTTCCTTGGCCAGCGGATTCCTTCCAGGCGCAGTTTTTGGTTCTTGTCAGCGATCGCTCGTGCTATCTTGATACGCGGCGGCTTACTGGCCTGTCGACTAAGCCCACCGTATCGAGGTGAGCGATCTCGGCATAGCTGGGATCGACAGTGTTCGTGAATCAGGGCGATGTGGAACACAAGCGGCGCGGCGTCGCTGGCGTGGGGCCCGGCGATACGCGGATTTTGTGCTACCCGTCGCCTGAAGGAGGGCTCGCATGGGGGGACCGATCGGCAAACTCCTCGGGACCCGAATTCGCCGAATCCGGCAAGAGAAGGGTCTGACCCTGAAACAGATCGAGTCGCGCGTGGGGGTCAGCGCGACGCATGTCTCCGAGATCGAGCGAGGCAAGACCTCGCCCACAATCAAGGCCCTGGAGCGCATCGCCCAGGCGTTGCAGGTGCCTCCGGCCTATCTCATCGACCTGCCTCCAGTCTCCGTTCCTTCGGTGACCCGCCTGCGCGAGCGCAACGCGGTCACGGTCAACGGCGGGATGATGCACCTGGAGCCTCTAACCGACCGCCTGGTCGCCTCGGAGATGTCGATCTTCGTCTGCACGATCCAGGGGGGCGGCCACATCAACGGGTTTCCGGGCCATCGCGGCGAAGAGTTCTGCTATGTCCTCAAGGGATTCCTCGAGGTCACTGTGGACGGCACCCCGCAAGTCCTCCGGCCTGGCGACACCATGCACTTCAAGGCGACGCAGCCCCACCACATCCGCAACCTCACCCATGAGCCCGCCCGAGCGCTTTGGGCGGTTCGTCCCAAGCTGACTCTATGAGGAGGTGACGATGGTGACGCGAGAGACTGTCGGTGCCCGGATCCGCGAGGTCCGGACGGCCAAGCGGAAGACCCTGAAGGATGTCGAGGCCGTGTCAGGATTCTCCTCCACCCACATCTCGGAGATTGAGCGAGGACGCACCTCGCCGACCGTAGGGGCGCTGATCCGCATCGCCCAGGCGCTGGACAAGGACCCGAGCTTCTTCATCGAGGAGCGCATCCTCGACGAGGTCTGCGTGACCAGCGCGGAGGATCGTCCCCCCGCCGCGGCGGCGATCCAATGCTCGGGCTCGGGCTATCGCGTCGATGGGCTGACGCGCGGCGTGCTGGGCGGACGCATGTTGACCTGCGAACTCATCGTCGAGCCGTCGGGTGCGGTGTCCTTCGAGCAACTCCCCGAGTTCGGCGATCTCCTGCTCTACTGCGTGTCGGGTCAGTGCGATATCTCCGTCGAGGGGCGTGCCCAGCCGTTTCACGAAGGGGACAGCCTGCATCTGGAGGCGCCCCGCTCGGGCATCTCGGTCCGCGGCGGGCCGGACCAGGAGACCTTCATCGTGGTCATCGTGGATCCCCAGGAATCGGTCTCGTAGCCCGGATTACGACGAGCGCCCTGGTACGGCAGCGGATCAGTGCGCATCCACCGCGTTGTGCTGGTCGGGCTTCCCCGACACACCGCATCGAGTGTGCCTGCCCGGCCAGCCGCGCGCGACGGACCGCCAGGCCCAGCCGGGACCGGCATAGGAGACGCCGCTAGTCCCTGACCTCTCGAGCCGTCTTGACAGACTCCCACAGACGCTCCATTCCCGCGAGATCCAGATCCGGAAGATGCTTGCCCTCGCGGTGGGCCATCGCGGCCATGGCGTTGAAACGGGAGACGAACTTGAGCGTGGCCCGCTGCAGTGTCTGTTCCGCGTCCAGTCCGAGAAGGCGGACCAGGTTCACGACCGCGAAGAGCAGATCTCCGGCTTCCTCTCGCACTGCCCGTTGCTGATCCATCCTCGCCCTTTGCCGACCTGTCGTCGAGCCACCGGACTCCTCTGCCGCCCGGGTCATCTCGGCCCGCAATTCCTCTGCCTCTTCCTGGATCTTCGCGAAGACATCCTCCGGGCGGGCCCAATCGAAGCCGACCGAGGCAGCCTTCTGTTGCACCCGCTGGGCCTGCAGCAACGCCGGCAGGACGGAGCTGGGGGCGGCGATGGAACCGAGGTCCACCGCGTTCGCGGGTTCTCCGGCCTCATCCTTCTTCTTCCGTTCCCACAGAAGGGCCGCCGACCTGGCATCCACCGCCGGCGAGCCGTCGAAGAGGTGGGCGTGACGTTCGCGGATCTTGGATAGCGCGCTTGCCGTCATCCCGCCGTCTCCCGGTCCGCCGGCCTCCTCCACCGCGGCCTGCGCGAGCGCGACCAGGAAGAGCGCGTCGCCCAGTTCGTGACTCACCGCGGCCGTGTCTCCCTCCTCGGCGGCCCCAAGAACCTCGTACGATTCCTCGACGAGATGTCCGGCCAGCGACGCGATCGATTGCTCCCGGTCCCACGCGCACCCATCCGGACTGCGGAGGAAGCGCGCCAGCGCAAGCAGGCCGGGCCAGCCTTCCGGGAACCTGTCCCCGTCGCCGGGTTGGGGCTCGTCGGATCGACCGGGCGCGGGCGAGATTTGTTGATGGTCAGCCATGAAGGGCAGGTTAGCATGGACGCGCACTCGTCATGCCACGACTCCAGAACAGAGAGGGGCGGAAACCCTCCCAAGAGCTGTTGCGCGCCGCGCGGGAAGCCTGGCGCCGCGCTCATGCGCCCTACTCGGGGTTCCGGGTGGGAGCGGCGCTGCTGCAGACAGACGGGGAGATCATCGTCGGCGCCAACATCGAGAACGCGGCCTATCCCCTCGGGGTCTGTGCCGAGCGGACCGCCTTGCAGATCTGGCGACAACGGGCGCGGCCCCGTCCGATCCAGCTTGTCGTGGTCTATGCGCGGACCGAACTCGCCACCTCGCCCTGCGGCCTCTGTCGCGAAGCGTTGCTGCGATGGGCGCCACAAGCCGCGGTCTGGCTCGCCGGATCCGGGACCCTCGCCGGACCGTTCCACCCCAGGGATTGGCTGCCCGGGAGAGCACCCTCGTGAACGCGAAGAACCTCATCCGCCGCACGCGCGATCGCCTTCCGCTCGCTCTATCCGAGATCCAATTCCTGGTCGACGGCGCCACCCGGGGAGAGATCCCGGACTACCAGTTGACCGCCTGGCTCATGGCTGTGTACTTCTCGGGCCTGACCGAGCGCGAAACGGTGGATCTGACCAGGGCGATGCTGCACTCCGGCAGGGTGCTGACCTGGACGGACCTGGCCTGGCCCGCCGCCGACAAACACTCGACCGGCGGGGTCGGGGACAAGATCTCCTTCCTGGTCGCGCCGCTGGTGGCCGCGGCCGGTGTCCCGGTGCCGATGATTTCGGGGCGGTCGCTGGGCCACACCGGCGGCACGCTGGACAAACTGGAGTCCATCGCCGGCTTGCGGACCGATCTGACCCTTGAGGCGCTCGCCGCGCAGGTGCGCGCGATCGGCGCCTGCATCGCGGGCCAGTCCGGCGAACTGGCCCCGGCAGATCGCCTGTTCTACAGCCTGCGCGATGCCGCCTCGATCGTCGAATCGGTTCCGCTGATCACCGCGAGCATCCTCTCCAAGAAGGCCGCCGCGGGGGTCGCCGCGCTCGCCTTGGACGTGAAGTACGGCTCCGGCGCTTTCATGCCCGACCTCTCCTCGGCACGGGCGCTGGCCAACTCGCTGGCCACGACCGCTGCCCATCTGGGGATACGGGTGCGCGCGCTTCTCACACGCATGGACCGGGTCCTGGGGTACACGGCGGGCAATGCGCTCGAGATCGCGGAGGCCGCGGACTTCCTGACGATGCGGCGGGTGTCGCGCGATCTCGAGGAACTGACCATGGGGCTGGGCTCCGCGATGCTCGTCCTGGCCGGACGCGCTCGGGACGAGGATGACGCCTTCGGGATCCTCGAGAGACACTGGCGGGAGGGCGATGCCTGGGACCTCTTCATCGAGATGGTCCGCCGGCAGGGGGGCGATCCCGAATCCGTCCGAAGGACCTCACGCCTGCCGCGCGCCGGCCGGGTTGTGGAGGTCGCCGCCTCCCGTGGGGGGATCTTTTCGGGGATCGATGCCCGGCCCGCCGGGGAGTGGATTACCGATGCGGGCGGCGGCCGGACCGAGGCGGGCCAGAAGGTCGATCCGAGGGTGGGCTTGGAGATCCTGCCCGAGATCGGAGATCGAATCGAGGTGGGAGAACCGGTTCTGCGCCTTCACCTGCCGCATGGTGATCACGAGGACCTACCGGCGCTGGGAGCCCGGGCCGCCGCGTGGATCCGGGTCGGAGAACCCGAGCTTCCCCGCATCACCGAGATCCTGGGCTGACCACACCGTCGACCTGGCTGGGGGGCATCGGAGCTTCTCCGCCGGCGGGCTGCCGGTCCGCTGACCGTCCCGTGTGTCCCGCGTGCGCGGCCTCACGCTCCGCAGGGGCCGGCTGGCACCCACGTTCCTCTCGCGATTTCGCATTCTCCCTTCGGCCCCCAGCCCGGGCCAACGCATCCGCCCCTGCCCGCTCCTGGCCGGAACGGCTCGCGCGACGGCCGAGACGCATGAAGCTTGACTCGCGTCGCAGTTCCCGCAACCCTAGAAGCGCGCAAGTCGAGGGCGGGGCAGCGCGCGGGAGGCCTTGGAAGTGTCTTGCTCGCTTGCTTGCGGATATGCAGGAGCAGTTCGATCGTTGCCCGCTGCACGACGTTGTGCGCCTCATCCAGGTCGTTCAGCTCCCGGATCGAGGCGCTTGTCGGCTTGACGAGCGGGGGAGGTTGGACACGCCCCCGACACTCAATGCAGCGTTGTGTCGCTGATCGCCCTTCGATCCGACTTGTGTTGGTGAACGGTGCCGGACGCGGTGAGGATGAGATCGGCCGCCGAGGGACACACATTCACCGGAGGGGGGAGGATGAGAAAGTTCTTTGAGTCAGGCCTTGCCTTCATGCTAGTCGGCCTGGTGTCGGTCGTGGTCGGCCTGCTTTCTGGCAGACCAGGTTTAGCAGCTCTGGGATTGCTTTGGCTGGTGATCGCGATAGCCGTGAGAACGAAGGCCAAGAAGCAGCTCCCCACACCTGATTCCCAGAGAAAGGACGACGCTAGCTGACCGAAACGGCAGGCAGACCGCCAGGCAGTCTCGTGGCGTCCGGTCGCTCGGCTCGCTCGCGCCGGGCCCCAGATCGGCGGCACGCAGACGGTGGCGAAGCCATGGCAGTGCGCCTCCTCGCAGGAGTTGGGCGATCCGCCGATCGGTCGCATCGGGCTTGAGCAGGGTGTGGTAGATCATGGAGGCGAGCAGGGTGTGGCAGATCATGGAGGCGAGCCGGCGGTCGAGCGAGCCGAGGCTCGGGCGGCAGGCGATCCGCTCGACCCCGTGTTCGGCCAGGAGCACCCTCGTGCCGCGCCGCTGGGCGGGCGCGGACTGAGAGCACCCCCTTTTCAATCCTCGCGGTCAGGCCGGTCGACGC
>JAKQSZ010000054.1 GCA_029569475.1 Candidatus Eiseniibacteriota bacterium
GGTGGATCTCGTCGACGAACAGGATCGTCTTCGGGCCGCCCCGCGCCATCCGCTCCCGCGCCCGGTCCACCGCGCCGCGAACCTCCCGCACTCCCGAGAGGACAGCCGAGAACTGCTCGAAGACGTACCCCTCCGTCTGCCCGATCAGGCGCGCCAGCGTCGTCTTGCCGGATCCGGGAGGACCCCAGAGGATCATCGAAGGGATGACGCCGCCCGCGAGGAAGCGGGCCAGCGGGCCCGAGGGGCCGCTCAAGTGCTCCTGCCCGATCAGTTCCCGGAGCGAGCGGGGCCGCATCCGGTCGGCCAGAGGGGCGGCGCCGGCGGCGTTGTTTCCGGATGCTTCGGACATGGATCGGGACGATTCTCAGCTGCCCGGCCGGTCGTCATATCCCCGTGGGTTCGCCCGCATCCATCGCCAGGCCGACTCCACCATGGAGTCGAGTTCGGCAAGGCGGGGGTTCCACCCGAGGTCCGCCCGCGCTCGGGCGCTGGAAGCAACCAGTCGCGGTGGATCTCCCGGCCGCCGCTCCGCGGCCTTCCAGGGAAGAGGCTTCCCGGTCACCCGCTCCACCGACCTGATGACCTCCAGGACGGTGAAGCCTCTGCCGTTGCCGAGGTTGTACGGGCCGCTGAAACCGGTGTCGAGAGCCCGCAAGGCCAGCAGGTGCGCCTCCGCCAGGTCGGCGACGTGGATGTAGTCGCGCACGCATGTGCCGTCGGGAGTCTCGTAGTCGGTCCCGAACACCGGGAGAGACTCGGCGCGTCCGGCAGCCACCTGGAGCGCGAGGGGGATCAGGTGCGTCTCCACCGCGTGGTCCTCCCCTTTGCTGGCGGTCGCCCCGGCCGCGTTGAAGTAACGGAGCGCGATCCAGCGCAAGCCGTGGCACCGGCCCATCCAATCCAGCATGCGTTCGCAGATCAGCTTGGACTCGCCGTAGGGATTGGTCGGCCGGGTGGGCGCCTCTTCGGTGATGGGAATGCTGGAGGGGTCGCCATAGGTGGCGGCCGAAGAGCTGAAGATGAAACGCCGCACGTCGTGCTCGCGGGCGGCCCGGAGCAGCGCGATCACGCCACCGACGTTGTTGGTGAAGTACTCCTCGGGAACGCGCATCGACTCCCCGACGAGACTCGAGGCCGCGAAGTGAAGAATCGCCTCGATCTGGTGTTCCTCGAAGACCCGTCCGAGCAGGCCGGCGTCCCGCACGTCTCCCTCATGGAGGGGAACCCCGGCGGGCACCGAGGCCCGGTGCCCTCGTGAGAGATTGTCGATGATGACCGGCGTATGCCCGGCGGCCAGGAGGCTCTCGACCATGACGCTTCCGATGTAACCGGCGCCGCCGGTGACGAGGATGATCATCCTTCCTCCCGATTGCCCGCGAGTTCGGCCGCGGCCAGCGCGCCGGAGACGGGAGGCGAGGCGCGCCCGTTTCCGCCTGGCGGGCGACATCCGCCGCATCCTGGGACAGGTCACCGGCGCAGCGCCGGGAAGGGAAAGGATACCGCCAGGGCGAGGGTACGGTAAGGGGGAATACTAGCCTGACCTCCCCCCCACCGGCCGGGGAGACAGGTAGATTCCGCCGGGACGGGTCAGATTACGTTCTTGACACCAAGGCACGAGCGGGATAAGGTGACGGTAGTAGCGAAGCGAGTTCCCTGCCCTTTCGAGCTCAGACAGCACTACAAAACCTATTTGGGTATGCGGGCTAACTTTCCAGGGGTTTGAGAGCTGTCAGCACGTAGGCGGCGGGGAACTTTTTTGCGGTCATTCCCACCTCGTCCCGCCTTGCGTCCGTCCTGGTTACCCACCTTGGTCCCGGCGCTTCCGAGTCCGTCCCGGCTCTTCACCATTTCCACGCAGGTCTTTGCCGCTGGTTGACGAACCTGCCCGGCTGCCGACCAGCGACCGGCGACCGGCGAGAAGAGGGGGCTGTTCGAAACTCCCTTCGGAACAACCCCCATCGTGTCTCGGCAAAGGCTACTTCTTGGTGGTCTTCTTGGTGGTCTTCTTGGTGGCCTTCTTCGCCGCCTTCTTCGTGGTCTTCTTGGCAGCCTTCTTCTTCGTTGCCGGCATTCTTGCTCACCCCCTTCCCTTCCGGAAGTTCAGTTCACTACCAGCCCTGACGATCCGGAAACCGATCCGCTTCCCCCCAAGAGACCCCGGATCAGTCCCAGCATCGCTTCCAGGTCGAACGGCTTGCGGAGATAGTGGTCCACCCGAAGCTGACGGCACCGACGCTCCGACTCGGGGTTGTCAAACGCCGTCATGACGATCACGTGGCCGGAGTACCCCCGTCCGCGCTCGGACTCCAAAAGATCGAGCCCCGAGCGGTCCGGAAGTTTCACGTCGAGCACCATCAGGTCCACCGAAGAGCCCGGGCCGTGGAGGAGCTGTTCGCCCTCTCCCGCCGTGGCTGCCGGAAGCACCTCGTACCCGGCATCCCGGAGTGCATTCGAGAGCGTCCTCAGGAGCAACGTCTCGTCGTCGACTATGAGTACCGTATGCGCCACCTCCAAAGCCTCCGACCGCTTGTTGGCAAAGCGCGTGCCATTCGCTACAAAGATCTTACTGAACGCGTAACCTTCTCTCTTCGTGTGTGTTGTAAGGGTCTACCGCGTCTGGGTGGTGAGCCATGCGGTTCCCCGACGGCTCTCCGAGGACCCGGCAAGTGCAAGAAAAGAGGACAGTTGCGCGACTCGATCTGCAAGTGATTGGAATAGAATCACTTCTGGGACCTGTTCAGATGTCAAGACTCTAGACATGTAAATATCATTGACATCTGAGCTCGAACTCCGCACTCGAGATAGACGGACGGATAGACGGACGGATAGACGGATGGAGCGAGCGAGCGAGAGAGAGAGAGAGAGAGAGAGAGAATGTGTGTGAGCGAGTGAGTGAGCGAGTGAGTGAGTGAGCGGGTGAGCCAGTGACTGACCGAGAGAGTGCGTGAACCGCCTCAGGTACTTCGGCGCCCCCATCGCGTGATCTGGTCCGTTGATGGACGCCAACTGCTTTTTCGCGATCGTAACGACTCACCGATCGATGCCACCGCATCGTAGCTGTCGCTGCTTCCCTGCTACCCTGGGTCTGCCCTTCGTTCCCGGCAGGCTCCCCTGGTGGATCGCCTGCCTCGCGCCGGCAGCGGTGGCTGACGCGACTCACATGGCGTGGTTCATGCCAAGGGGTCGGTAGAACGTACCTTCTTCAGCCGTTCGATCAGACCCTGACGGGAGAGCCCGAGAGTACGGGAGGCGTGGCTCTTGTTGCCCCCATGGTGACGAAGCACCCTCAGGATGTGCTCCTCCTCCACTTCCCGCAGCGTCCGGAGATCGCCATCATGGGCCCCCTCGAAGACAGCGCCGCCTGCTACCCCGGGGCCACCCAAGGCCGGACTCGTGAGAGTGCCGGGGCCCGGCGCCTGCAACATCTCCGCGGGCAGGTGGCGGGCTCGCACCAGGTCGTCATCCTCAATGAGCACGATCCGCTCGATGAGGTTGCGCAGTTCCCGCACGTTGCCCGGCCAGCTGTAGGCGAGCAAGGCGGCGCGCGCTTCGTCCTCAATCCCGTTGAAGCTCTTGCGCATCTTCGAGGAGAACTTGCGGACGTAGAAGTCCGCCAGCAGGAGGACGTCGTCTCCCCGTTCGCGCAACGGCGGCAGGTGGATGGAGACGACCTGCAGCCGGTAGAACAGGTCCTTGCGGAACCGATCCTCCTCAATCCGGCGGAGGAGATCCACATTGGTGGCCGCGACGATCCGGATGTCGACCGAGATGTCGACGTTGCCCCCAACCCGCTTGAAGGTGCGCGATTCCAGGAAGCGCAGCAGTTTGGCCTGGGTGGTCGCGGGGATCTCGCCGATCTCGTCCAGGAAGAGGGTGCCGCCCTCGGAAAGCTCCACCAGGCCGCGTTTGAGGTAGGTCGCTCCGGTGAAGGCCCCCCGTTCGTGCCCGAAGAGCTCGTTCTCGAGGAGGGTTTCCTGGAAGGAGGAGCAGTTGACATCCATGAAGGGGGCCCGCCGCCGCGCTCCCTCGAAATGAATGCCCCGGGCCACCAGTTCCTTGCCGGTGCCGCTTTCGCCCGTGATGAGGACACTGGTTGCGTCCGAGCGAGACACCTTGCGGACCAGGTCCCAGACCCGGGCCATGGCGTCGCAGCGCCAGCAGATCTCGTCCGGGTTGTAGGAGCCCCGGTCCTTGCGCCGGTAGACGCTGAGCTGTGTATCCCGGGCGAAGGCCCGCCCCGCGGTCTCGATGGCCAGAACCAGTTCGTCGAGATCGTACGGTTTGCGCAGGAAGTCCGAGGCGCCCAGCTTGATGGCCTTGACCGCGACCTTCGTGTCCCCGAAGGCGGTGATCACGATGATCTGGGCGGCGCTCTCGATCTTGTGCAGGCGCGGGATCAGGTCGAAGCCGCTGGCATCGGGCAGCCGCAGGTCCAGCAGCACGATGTGGGGGCGCATGGCCTCCATCTTGGAGACCCCCTCCTCCCCCGACGCCGCTGTCTCGACGACGCAGTTTCGGTCCGCCAGCACCCGGGAGAGGGACCGGGTGATCGAAGGTTCGTCGTCGATGATGAGGACCCTATGCTTCATCGGCCCGATCGGTCTCCGGCCGGACGGGGAAGGAGAGCCGGAAGGTCACCCCGCCGCCGGAACGGTTGCGCACCGTGATCCGCCCGCCGTGTTCCTTGACGATCTGCAGGCTGATGCTCAGGCCCAGCCCGGTGCCGTTGGGCTTGGTCGTGAAGAAGGGGTCGAAGATCTTGTCCACCAACTCGGGGGCGATCCCCACGCCGGTGTCGCTGAAGGCGACCTCGACGGCGATCCGGGAACGGTAGCGGCGGGCTGAGCTGGAGATCTTGAACTGCCCGCCCCCTTTCATCGACTCCAGGGCATTCAGCGCAATGTTGAGAAAAACCTGCTGGATGGCGTCGGGGTCGAGCAGGACGACCGGCAGGTTCGGCGCCAGGTCGCGCTTGACCACGATCCCCGCCTCGGCCATCTGCAGGTCGAGGTTGTCGAGGACGGTCTCGAGGATCGGGTTGAGACCACGGGGGACGAGTTGGAAGGACTTGGGGCGGGCGAACTGCAGGAGGTCGGTCGTGAACTGCTCGATGCGGTCGAGCTCGCGGATGGCGTCCTTGAGATCCGTCCGAAAGGTCGAGGCGGGATCGAGCTTGCTCCCCACGTACTGGATCGTGGTACGGATGCCGGTCAGGGGGTTGCGGATCTCGTGGGCGATGACGGCGGACAAGTCGCCGACGGAGGCGAAGCGGTCGACCCGCCGCTGGAACTCCGCCTCGCCCACCGTTTCGGTGACGTCATCGAACTCCAGGATCGAAGCGACCGCGCTGCCGTCTTCCGCCACCGGCAGCCAGCGGATCTCCAGGAGGTACTCCTTGCCGTCGAACTCGAGCATGATCTCGCGGGCGCCGGCGTCGTCGGACTCGGCGCCCTGCGCCGACCAGAAGGAGAAGCCCGGGGTCCGCGAGCGGAAAAGCTCGCCCATCGGATGGCCGCCCAGGCGGTCCGAGCTCGTCCCCAGCACCTCGAGCGCCTTGCGGCTGGCAAAGAGGATCCTGCTGTCCTTGTCGAGCGCGATGAGTCCGGAGTCCAGGCTGTTGAGCAGAAGCTGCGCCAGATCACGCTCCGCCGGCACCGCGAGGCGTTCCGTCATGACCTCCCCCGATACGTTCGGATCCAGAGAAACATCGCCGAGCTCCTGTTCCCTTGGAGGCGTAGCCTACCAGCCGTTTCTCCGGACATGCAACCGGTGATAGAGTGGAATCTCGAGTCGAGAGGCGCGCGGGGTGTTCGCGACGCGATTCCATCGGATCATGCGCGTAAACCCGCCGTCGATCCATCCTGGATGAGGCCGAAGCCGCAGAGCAGGGGGTGCGCAAGTGGAAGAGCTGTGGACACCATGGCGCATGCCCTACATCGTGGCCAACAAGCGCGCGACCGGCTGCGTCTTCTGCTCCCTCCTGCAGGACGGGAAGACCGACCTGGTGCTGGCCCGCGGTCCCGCGACCTTCACCGTCCTCAACCTCTATCCCTACGCGGTCGGCCACCTGATGGTCATCCCGTACCGGCATCTCTCGCGCATGGCGGCGCTGTCCCCCGCGGAGAGCATGGAAATGGCCGCCGCCTTGAAGCGCGCGGAGGGGATTCTGCGCCGTGTCTCGGGGGCCACGCACTTCCACGCCGGCTGGAACCTGGGGAAGGCGGCGGGTGCGGGCGTCGAGGGTCATCTGCACGCCCACCTCGTACCCCGGGGGACCACGTGGCAGGCCGGCGCCCACGGCGATCCGGTGCTGGGTCTTTCCGTGCCCGAGACCTTCAAGCGTCTGCGGCCGGCCTTCTCTTCCGGTTGAGCAGGAACCCCGCCCCGGCCAGAAGCACCGTCGCGGCCGCGGCAGCTCGGCTGATGCCGCGCCCGCGCGCTGCCGCGCCCGAGTGGAACTCCAATTCGATGCGGGAACGTCCGGCGGGCACACCGATCCCCATCAGCACATGATTGACGCGCGCGGCGCGCACGTCCCGGCCATCGATCCGCACCCGCCAGCCCGGCGGATACGCCATCTCACTGATGACGACGAAGCTCTGCTCCGGCGCCTCGACCTCGAGCGACAGGCGGCCGGTGCCGTATCCGGTGACGGTGACATCGGCCGGGGCGAAGCGATCGCCCGTCGGCAGGTCGGGCGCGGAGGCATAGACCAGGGCCACCTCGGCCGGGTCGAAGGTTTCCGAGCCGAGGCGGGCCAGCATGGTCGCCTGATCGGGAACCCGTTCGATCCTGCGGACCGCCCACGCCCGGGGCAGCGCGTCCTCGAACTCGTAGACCAGGCCGCCCTCCCGGTGAAGCGGTGCGGTGGGCCAGTCCAGTTCCGAGGGCGCGAGGACGTAACGCGTGTTGAGCATCCGCAGCACCCCCGGGCTCGTGATGAGATCGGCGCCCAGGAGATCCTGATAGGAGCGAAGCTTCGCTGGATGGTAGCCGCCGATCGACTCGAGCCCTTTCAAGCCGAAGGCGTTGGAGCCGAAGGCTGCGCGCTCGGCCGGGAAGATGCGAAAGGGTCCGTTCTGGCGGCTCAGGAAATCCGCGGCTCCGGGCATGGGGACGAGCGACGCGGCTTCGACGCGCGGCTTGACGTGGTAGAAGCGCTTGCCGAGTTCGAAGATGTCGGCCACCGCGAGCGCGCTCAGCGCGAGGGCGACCACCGTGCCGCGGCGCGGACGCGCGATGAACGAAGCCCGGCCGAACAGGAGGGCGCCGACCGCGGCCAGGAGAAAGAGGCAACTGCGCGCCACGCTCCCCAGCTGCATCCCATGACGCTGCTGGCGCAGCTCCTCGGCCACGGCGGGGGGAAGCTGCGCGACCTCCTGAGGCCGCAGCAGCCCGCCGCCCCCCTGGGCCACCGCCAGCGCCAGGAGGCCCAGCACCACCACTCCCGCCGCCGCGTACATGATGCGGCGCTGGACCGCGTCGGTGCCGGCACGGGCGCGCCCTGCGCCCCCCGAGCCTGCTGCCCGCGAGCCTGCTGCCCGCGAGTCCTCCGCCCCCGAGCCTGCGGTTCCCGCGCCTGCTGTTGCCGCGCCTGCGGTTCCCGCGCCCCCTGCTCCCGTGCCCCGGCGCTTCCGGGACGCGCCGGGCTCGCCGGCTCCCGTTGTCCCTCCCTCCCGCGCTCCGCGAGCCGCGCCTCTGGTCACATCGGCGGCCAGGACGTCGGTCCCGGCGGCGGCCAGCCAGGCCAGACAGAACGGCAGCACGCTGTAGATCATCGAGGGGACACGGAACTTGTTGAAGTACGGCACGAGATGATACATCGGGCCGTACAGCACGGGCAGATGACGGCCGAAGCCGACCAGGAGCACAACCACCGAGGCGATGGCCCAGATCCAGCGCCTCCGGTCGCGCACCCGTACCAGGCCGTAGATCGCCAGCGCCAGCGCGATGACCCCCACGTAGTGGGTGCTCTGCGTGAACGGCATCGGCCCCCAATAGGTCTGCCCCTCCAGGCCGAACCACGCCGGAAACAGGAAGGCGATCAGCTCGCGAGGATGAAACGACCATCCGGTCGCGTAGTCCCAGCCGACACCGCCGCCCCCCCCGGCGCCCGCGTCAGCCACCGCGCCGCCGCGGATGGAATAGCCGGTGTATTCCCGCACGGCGAGATAGGGCTCCGCGGCGAGCAGAAGCGCGAGCACGCCGGCCAGCAGGAAGGCTCCGGCCAGCCGGCCCCAGCCGAGGCCGGAGCGGGGCGATTGGCCGAGCAGCAGCCAACGGCCGGCGGCGATGATCACGGCGATCATGGCGGCATAGAAGGCGATCTGCGGGTGATTCGACCACGCCAGCAACGCGCCGGCGGCGGCCAGCCCCGCGATACGCGGCAAATCCGGACGCTCGAGCAGCGCATCGAAGGCCAGAAGGAACCAGGGAAGCAGGCAGAGCGCCTCCAGCTTGGTCGAGTGCCCCGCCGCCACCGCTCCCGGAAAGTAGGGCGTCAGCGAGTAGACCAGGGCTCCCAGGGTGGACGAGACGGCGGAACATCCGTGCCGCCGCAGCATGAAGAAAGTGCCTGCGCCCGCCACGAAGAGGAGAAGGACGTAGTAGACGCCGCGGTAGTCGCGCGTCTGGCCCTGGACCGCGGCCAGGGGATTCAGCGGGCTGCGCGGCGTGTAGAGGAAGCTGCCGTGCGCGGGCATGCCGCCGAGGATGTGCGGATACCAGTCGGGCGTCCGGCCGGCGGCCCGCTCGGTGTCTCCCCAGATCCCGAAGGGGCGCGCGGCGCCGGTGTCCGGCGCGTCCGGCTCCCAGCCGCGGCGGAGCATCGTGCCGTAGAAGAGCCCCGGAAGGAGCGCCAGGATGAGCAGGCAGGCCGTCAGGTAGCGTCCGCTCAGGTGCCGTTGTGGAGACGAAGGTTCGACCCGCTCGCTCGTGCCTGCCACCATCGATCCTCCAGAAGCCCGCTCCCATGGAGGGGCCGTGCGTTGACCTCCAACCGCGCCTTCGGCATTCTTGGGCATCCGGACCGCGAGGGCCGGCCCGCGCGGGACGGACGCCGGCAGCGGCGCACCGGAGACCGCCACGGCCACCGGGGTTCGCCACCCCGGCAGTATGTCGAGGCGGCAACGGTGGCGCAATGAGGTTGGGCGCGGGATGACCAGGCAGGCGGAGCAGAGAAGCAGAGGCAGCGGGCGCTTCACGCCCTCGCCGCCGATGACCGGGACGGGTCTCCCGCCGGCCGCCCCCCGGCACCCGGACAACCAGCCCGGGCGCGCCTCGGATTCCTGCCGCCTTCGCTCGGAGGCTCAAGCGATGCGGCGATGCGCGTCCTGATCGTCACGTACTACTTCCCTCCGGCGGGAGGGCCGGGCGTGCAGCGGGTCCTCAAGTTCGTCCGCTATCTCCCGCATTCGGGTTGGGAGGCGCATGTCCTCACCGCTCCGGAGGACGCGGCCTATCCGGTGCTCGATCCATCGCTGGCCGCGGAAGTCCCGGCCGGTGTCGCGGTCGAGCGGAGCTCGATCCGGGAGTACTACGATCTCTACCGCCGGCTCGCCGGAGCACGGCGTCGCCGAGGCGTCGTGAACCTCGCAACGACGGCCGCGGCCGGGCCAGGCTGGCGGGAGAGACTGCTGCAGTCCTTGCGGGGCGCCGTCTTCATCCCGGACGGACGTATGGGATGGCATGGTCCCGCGCTGCGTCGCGGCCGGCGCATCCTGCGCGAACGCCCGGTGGATGTCATCTTCGCTACCGGGCCTCCCTTCACCGCGCACTGGATCGCCCGGGACCTGGCGCGAACCGCGCGTCTTCCCCTGGTCCTCGACTTCAGGGATCCCTGGACCAGGGCCCCGTTCTATCCGGCGCGGCCAGGTTGGGCGCGCCGTCTGGACGAAGCCCTGGAACGGAGCTGCGTGGAGGAGGCGGCGGCCGTGGTCACCGTGAACCGGGAGATCCACGACGATCTTCGAACACGCTTCCCGCGGCTGCCGGGGGAGCGGGTGCGGGTGATCCCCAACGGTTTCGACCCCCAGGACTTCGCCGGCATCGCGATGAGTCCGCCGGAGGATTTCGTTCTGACCCACGCCGGCACGTTGCCCGACTCCGGGCTTCCGGTTGCCCTGCGCGAGGCCTTGGAGCGCCTGGGCGCAGAGGATTCCGTATTCCGTGAGAGCTTCCGCCTGGTCCTCGCCGGCACCGTCGGGCCGGTGGTGCGCCGGCAGATCGCGGGGGCGTGGTTCGCGCCGCGGGTGGAGGACCGGGGGTACCTGCCGCACGCCGACTCGGTGCGGCTGCTGCGCTCCTCGACGCTCCTGCTCCTGCTGATCGAACCGCAACGCGCGCGGGGGATCCTTACCGGCAAGGTCTTCGAGTATCTCGCCTCGGGCACGCCGGTTCTGGCGATCGCCCCGCCCGGGGAGGCGGCCGAGTTGATCGAGGAGGCGCGTGCCGGACCGGTGCTGCGCCATGACGATGTCGCGGGCGCTCACCGGGCATTGCGCGCGGCCTGGGAAGCCCATCGAGCCGGCCGTCCTCCCTTCCCCGCGGCGCTCCCGGAGATCGTCGCACGGTACTCACGGCCCGAACAGGCCCGTCTCCTGGCCGCGCTGCTGGGAGAGGTGGCCAAGGGAGGCGCGAGATCAGCGTAGATACGCGGCACGCCCGCCTCCCTGGCAAGTCCAGCCTGGATCCTGGTCTCCGCGCGGCGGATGGCAGTGTGAGCGCCCGGGGCGCGCACCCGGACCGGCGCGCGCCCCGCTTGCCCGGGCGTGCCCCAGCGCTTAGAATCCGCGGTCTCGGCGAATCACCTCGGAGGGGAAACATGCGCATTCCGCTGGTCGACTTGAAGGCCCAGTACGCTCGCATCCGGACGGAGATCGATGAGGCCGTCGGACGTGTGATCGAGAGCGCCGGTTTCGTGGGCGGCCCCGAAGTCGACGCCTTCGAGCGCGAGTTCGCGTCGTTCTGCGAAACCCCGCAGGCGGTCGGGCTCTCCTCGGGGACCTCGGCGCTGCACCTCGCGTTGATCGCCGCCGGCGTGCGGGCCGGCGATGAGGTGCTCCTGCCCTCCCATACGTTCATCGCCACCGCCGAAGTGGTCCGCCGCTGCGGCGCCCGCGTGCGCTTCGCGGAGGTCGAGGATGCGACGCTGACGATGGACCCGGCGCGTTTGGCGGACTACGCGGGCCCCGATGTGAGGTTCCTGATCCCGGTGCACCTCTATGGGCAGCCGGCCGATATGGACCCGATCCTCTCCTTCGCGCGGGCACGTGGCATCGCCGTCATCGAGGACGCCGCGCAGGCTCACGGCGCCCGCTACCATGGCCGCCGCTGCGGCAGTCTCGCGCCCCTGGCGGCCTTCAGCTTCTACCCCGGCAAGAACCTCGGCGCCTACGGCGACGGCGGCGCCCTCACCTGC
Source organism: Candidatus Eiseniibacteriota bacterium (assembly GCA_029569475.1). The sequence continues at coordinate 11,420 of JAKQSZ010000054.1, forward strand.
TTCAGTCCCGAGGTAGCGGACCGGATGCGGCGGCTTTCGAATCACGGCCGCGGGGACAAGCATCTCCACGTCGAGGAGGGATTCAATTATCGCCTGGACGCCATGCAGGCGGCCGTTTTGCGGGTCAAGCTGCGGAAGCTGGAGGAGTGGAACGCGGAACGCTGCCGGGCCGCCGCCGCCTACGACGCGCGGCTGGCCGATCTCGCGGCCGTGCGAACCCCGGTGGTGGCGCCGTGGGCCGAGCACGTCTTCCATCTCTACGTGGTGCGGGTGCCGGAGCGCGACCGCGTCATCGCCGGCCTCAAGGACGACGGGATCGACGCGGGGATCCACTACCCGGTTCCGCTGCACCTCCAGCCGGCGTACCGGCACCTCGGCCACGGGAAGGGCGACTTCCCGGTCACCGAGAAGGCGTGCGACGAGATCCTCTCCCTGCCGCTCTATCCTGAGCTGGACGAGGAGCGCATCGACCGGGTCTGCGCCTCGCTGCGCCGCGTGCTGGGATGACGCCGGAGCGGGACGAGCGCCAGTCCCGCAACGACCGCACCGCGCAGGAGGGTCCCCGGCTGCCCGAGCCCCTGCCGGTCATCGCGGTCCTCGACAACCTGCGCAGCGCCTTCAACGTCGGGTCGATCTTCCGCACCTCGGAAGCGGCCCGCCTGCGCGAGCTGGTGCTTTGCGGCATCACGCCCTACCCGCCCAACGAGCGCCTGGATCGTACGGCCCTGGGCTGTGTACACAGCGTCGCGTGGAGGCACGTGGTCAGCACGACGGCGGCGGTACGGGAGGCCCGGCAGGCCGGGTACCGCATCTACGCTTGCGAGGTCGCGCCCGGCGCCCGCTCCCTGCGCGAGGTTTCCTTCCCGCGCCGCCCCCTGGCCTTTGTCTTCGGACACGAGGTGGCCGGCATCGCCCCGGAGGTGATGGCCCTGGCCGACGCCATCGTCGAGATCCCGCTGCACGGGCGCAAGAACTCCCTCAACGTCGCCACCTCTTACGGAATCGTCCTCTTTGAAGTCCTCCGCCAGTGGGGCTACTGAGGTTCCGCCCGGCCGTGTGCTCCCGGGCGCACGACGGTGTGTTCCCGGGCGTGGGAGTCCACCGTCGGACCGGGCAGGCGTGGGAGTCGACGAGCCCGGCCGGGCAGACGCGGGAGTCGACGAGCCCGGCCCAGGCAAGTCCGCATCCGGCGTGGAGCAGTCCGAGCGAACGGGTCAGGGCTGGCTGTGAAGCCACCGAACGCCGCTCGCGGTGGCGAAGGGGACCGCCCGGGTGCAGGTCTTGCCCCGGGTCGCCTCGAGCGCTTCGATGAGGATGACCGTGATGTTGTCGGGAGCGCCGCCCTGGAGTCCGGCCCCGACCATGTCCTCCACCGCCCGGTCCAGCGATTGCCGATGGACCATGCGTGCCAGGCCGGCCGGCGGCACCGCCTTGACGAGGCCGTCGGTGCTCAGGAGCAGACGATCTCCCGGCTCCAGCAGGATCGGCGCGGCGGAGAGGTCCGGGGTCTGGTCGGGACAGGTGCCGAGACAGCGCGTGAGGATGTGGCTGGTCGGGTGCTTGTCGGCCAGGGCGGGAGAGAGCAGGCCGGATTGGATGAGATCCTGGGCCATCGTGTGATCCCTGGTGATCTGGACCATGTCGAGCCCCCGGAACCAGTACAGGCGCGTGTCCCCGATGTGTCCGACCCAGGCTCTCCCTTCGTCGATGAGCACCGCCGTCAGGGTTGTCCCCATGTCCCGTACGTTCGGATCCTGCCTGGCCTCGCGCCCGATCCGTTCGGCGGCGCTGCTGAAGACGCGCCAGAGGAAGCTGAGCGGTTTGCGGCGGTTGACCACGCCGGCTTCGCGCACCGCCGCTATGGCCAGCCGGGCCGCCAGGTCCCCCCCCGGGTGACCGCCCATGCCATCGGCCACGGCGTAGCATCCCAGGGCCTGATCCTGACACGCGCACCAGTCGTCTTCGTTCCGTCGTCGTATCAGCCCGATGTGGCTTCGGCCAGCATATTCCGTTCTCACATCAACGATCCGTTCTCTCGTCACCCGTTGTTGCCGCAGCGGCCCGCGCGATCCCGGGCGTCGTGGGTCGATTCCCCGCGAGCCGTTCCGGTCCCGGATCCCAGGGCGCTTCCGCCGTTCCAGGGTACCCAGTTGAAAGGGCGATGACAACTGCACGACCGCGGCCGGACCCCGGCGGGCCGGACCGTCGCAGGCAGAGAAAACCCGCCATCCAGGATCGCGGACGGCGGGAGTGATGTGCAGTGAAGCTGACTGATCAAACGGACGGGCAGGCTGATCAGCGGTCCTCGCCCTCTTCGTCCTCCCAATCTTCTTCGTCGTCATCCTCCCAGTCTTCGTCTTCCTCTTCCTCGTCGTCGTCATCCCAGTCTTCTTCGTCTTCGTCTTCGTCGTCCCAGTCCTCGAGGTCTTCTTCTTCCTCATCCCAGTCTTCGTTGTCTTCCGGATCGTCGCCTTTGTCTTCGCGCCCCGGGGGCCCGTCCAGCGTAAGGTAGCGGAGAAGCAACTCGTCCAGCATCGAGATCCTCCTTGCACTGCTCTCGACCCCAATCGGGCCGGATCGTCCGGGCCCGAAGTCTCGCCGCCCACCATCCGGCCAGGTCCCACACGCAGGATCGGTCGGCCTCGGTGATCGCAGATGGGCAGTTAATCCAACAGGGCGCGAAACTGTCAAGGAAAAGTTCCCGCTGCCGGCCCGCTCAGCGTTCGTCCGTTCCGGAGCGCCACGGCCCGCCTGTCCGGCCGCCGTGGCCGCCTCTTCCCATCGCGACGCGTCAGGTATACTCCGGTCATGGAGCGCTCGCAAGAAATCGCCGGAGCACATTCGCCGAGGGCGATCGCCGGCGCGAAGCCCTGCGCCGGCGGGTCGCGGCAGACCGTCGGGCCGGGCGGCCAGAGGAGGGTGCGAGGAACCAGATGAAGCGCAAGAGAAGCCGGCGCGCGAGGCTCGTGGCCTCCGCATGTTTCTGGGCAGTCCTGGCCCTGGGGATCTCCTTCGACCGCGCGGCGGCCTTCGAGGACATGGAGGTTCCGGCGTTCGTGGCCAACGTGAAGAAGCCGGAGGATTATCCGGGCCAGGGCGGAATCTGGATGGGCCGCGATCGCCACGTCCGTGTGGACGGGATGGGCGGGATGGAGATCACCGAGCACCTGATCGCCCGCGTGTTCGACCCCGGCTGGGCGGAGCGCAACTTCGCCCCCTACTCCCGCCTCTACTGGGCGTACCCGACGCGCGGCGCGGTGGACCGGGCGCGGGTCTGGAAGTCCAGCGCCGAGTTCCGCGACGTGCCGATGTCCTCGATCGTGGACCGGCCGGCTCCCATCGCGCACGGCCTGGCCAGCCTGGACTATCTGCGTGAGTGCGCCATCGACTTCGGGGCGCTCGAACCAGGGGACGTCGTGGAGGTGCGGCTCAAGTGGGCCATCCCCTTCCATGTCCGCATCCCCGATCTCCGCTTTTGCGCCGACGTCTTCGGCGCGGCCGAGCCCATCGTCGAGCAGCAATTGCGCATCGAAGGTCCCTCCACCTTGCGGATGAACGCCGAGGTATTCGGGCCTGCCCCGTTGCGCCGCGCCTACCCCAAGGACGGCTCGTACTGGGAGGTCTTCCTCGCCGGCAACCTCCCCGCGATGCAGGGCACGTTCGTGGAGACCCCCAACGCGCGTTTCGTGGAGGCCGGCGACAGCACGGTCGCCGGGATGACGCGCGTGGTCGTGACGAGCGCGGGCAACTGGGGTTTCGTGAGTTCCGTCCTGGCGCCGGCCTGGAAGGAAGCCGGCGCCTACCGCAGCCCGGTCATGGACCAGTGGGTCGCGGGCGTCCTCGCGGAGAGCAAGTCGGATCTGGAGAAGGCGCGCGCCCTGGCCCGGCTGGTCAAGGAGAAGGTCCGCCCCCTCGAAGTGCCGCACGTCCACACCGGAATCCTGCCCTTGCCGCCGGCCGCCATCGTGGCCGATGGCCGGGCCACGCCGCGGGATCGGAGTCTCCTGCTGGCGACCCTGCTGCAGATGGCCGGGGTGGCCGCCACCCCGGTGGCCGCACGCACGAGTCGGGGTCCCTGGGACCCCGACGTCCCTTGTCTGCTGGAACTCGATCGATCGCTCGTGCGGGTATCGCTCTCCGGGGGCGGCTATGCCTGGTTCGACCTGCACGAGGAGGCGAGCGATACGCCCCCCACCCTCGGTCTCCCCTTCGACCCATCGGCCGAGGGCTTCGATCGGGTGAAGCTGCTTCCCATCCCTGTCATCGAGGAGTGAGGCCGTCCGCGGTCGGGCCCGTGTCCACCCAGAGGCTCGCGTCCACGCAGCGTCAGCGTCGGCCAGGAATCGCGTCCGTCAAGGGATCCGCCTTCGCCACCCGACGCGCCGCGGCGCGCTCTTACTCCAACCGGACGTCGTTGTAACAGACGGTGATCGAGATGCGGCGGTTGTGCTCGTCGGAGGGATCGGAGTCGGCGAGGGGCCGCCGGTCGGCGTAACCGACCACGCGGGCGATCCGGCCGGGTTGGATGCCGCCGCCCTCCAGGACACGACGGGCGGCGTTGGCGCGATCCCCCGATAGCTCCCAGTTGCCGTAGTCCGTGCGCTCCGAGTAGGGCGTGCTGTCGGTGTGGCCTTCCACCAGCACCAGGTTGGGGAGAGGCGCGAGGATGCGCGCGATGCCCCGCAGCAGTTCGGTCGCCACGGCGTTGGGATGGGCCGAGCCGAGCTGGAAGAGCGGCCGCCGTTGTAGGTCCTGGATCTGGATGCGCATCCCCATCGACGTGAACTCGATCGACACCTGCGCCTTGAGCTCGCGCAACGTCGAGCTGCTGTTGAGGAGCCCCTCGAGTTCCTCGGCCGACTCCGAGAGGAGCGCCGAGTCCTCCGGACGCGAGCTCGATGCGCCCTCCTCCACGTCCTCCGCTTCGCCGTTGGCCAGGCGGGCGTTCTCGGCCTCCATCGCGGTGAGCCGGGCGAGCGAGGCCTGGAAGTCGATCACCCCCTCGTTGCTCAGGAAACCCGAGTCTTTCCCCATGATGACGCTGGGATGGCGGAAGTAGGCCGCGACGGCGGCCTTGCTCTTGGCGTCGCCGGCCAGGATCCAGAGCACGATGAAGAGCGCCATCATGGCGGTGACGAAATCGGCGTAGGCTACCTTCCAGGCTCCGCCGTGATGTCCGTGCCCCCCACGCTTGCTCATGGCTCGTTCCTCAGGCGGCCCGCAGCGCTTTGCAGGCCTCTTCCATGGCCTCGCGCTCCGGTCGGCGGTAGCTGTGCAGCGAACGCCGCGCCACTTCCATCACCACGACGGGCGCCTTGCCGTGCGCGAAGGCGACCATCCCGGTCATGATGGCCTCAAAGAAGTTCTCCTCGTCGCGCAGGTCCTGCTCCATCGCGTTGGCGATCGGCTGCACGAAACCGTAGGCGAGCAGCACGCCCAGGAATGTCCCCACGAGAGCGCAGGCCACGTGATGTCCGACCACCTCCGGTCCGCCGTCCATGTGCCCCATGGTGATGATGATTCCGAGCACGGCCGCCACGATGCCGAGACCGGGCAGGGCGTCGCCCATTTTCTGCAACAGGCCGGCCGGGGCGGAGTCCTCGGCATGGATGGTTTCCAGCTCGCGTTCCAGGATCCCGGCCAGGTCCTCCGGCGTGACGGCGCCGTCAACCTGCAGGCCCAATGCCCCCGTCAGGAACCGGAGCGCCCCGGCGTTCTGCAAAACGAGGGGATAGTTGGAGAAGACTGAACTGGACGCCGGGTCCGCGAGGTGCGCCTCCAGCGCGATCACCCCTTCGCGCTTCACCAGCATGCTCAAGTGATAGAGGAGTTGGAGCAACTCGGTGGCGGCGGCCAGGGAATACGGGGACTTGCGGAAGACCTGCTTGAGTCGCTTGTTGAGCTTCCTGGCCACCGGCGGGGTGATGCTGATCAGGAGCGAACCCGCCGCGGCGCCGGCAATGACCACGAGCTCCGCCGGTTGCAGCAGAATGGCCGGCTTGCCCCCGGCCATCATGAAGCCGCCGAGGACGCAACCGATGACGACAAGAAGGCCGACGTGACGAAGCAAGGGCGATCCCCCGCCCACCGGCGGCGGCGGGCCAGCTCTGTTGATCCTGCACCGGGTTCCGGCATCGGTATCGTCCGCCGGCGAGGTCATCTTGAGGCGGACGCGGCCCTGCGCTACTCCAGCCCCGGGGAGACCGGCGCGGCGGCGCGCTTCAGGGTGCGGTCGAGCCACGCCACGATGGAGGGAGCCAGCGCGGGAGTCTCCGCCAGCATCGCGTCCCCCTGGCGGCTCGTCTCGATCTCCCACAGCTCGGCGCGGCTCCTATGGCGGAGGAAGAGATCCTGCGCGGGCGGAGGATGGGATGTGCCGCCGCGACCGGCCACTACCAGCGCCGGCAGCGACAATTCCGGGAGTTCGATCTCCTGCAGCAGCAGAGCCGCGCTCGGGAGGTCGGGATCGACCTCGGGAGAGAGCAGGACGAGGCCCGCCGGTCTGGGACGCAACCCCATGGCCGCCTCGGCCGCCAGGGAAACCGCGTAACGGAAGGCGCCGAGGACGAGGATCGCACCCTCGCCGCTCCTCTGCCGGAGCGCCGCCGCGGCGGCGGCCACTTCCGTCGCTCCGCGTGCCTGTGGGACCAGGACATGCCACCCCGCCGCGGAGGCCGCGCGAGCCAGGGTCTGCGCCTCCGCGGAGGCGTGCGCGGGCGTCAGCAGGAGCATTCCTCGAGCCGACGGGGACTCCGGCCGATAGTAGACGGCAGGAAGGTTTCCCCGCCGGCCGTCGGGGATGTCGATCGTCTCGACGGCGCTGGCCTCACCGGAGCATGAGATCCAGAGGACCAGCGCGGCCAGCAGCGGCACGACGATCGGGCGCGCCCGGCTCCGTGGGCACGACGGCCGGCGCGCGTTGACGGGTGCCGGCGGCCCCTGGTAACCTGGGGGCCCCTGGGGTGCCCAAGGCTCAAGCTGTGCAGGACACATCGCCATGGATTTCTTCGAAGAGACTCACCGCGTTGCCGGTCTTGGTTACGACGAGAAGACGGAAACCTGGTACATCCAGTCCAAGGTCTCGGAGCGCCTCGTCCTGAGCCGGCAGTCCCTGGCGCGTCTGGTGCACCTGTACAACTCCATCCACCGGGGCAATACCCTCGCGCTCATCGAACAGAAAGAGCTGCACCGGCTCGAGGAGGCGCGCCAACGCCACGCCCGGTCGTTGCGGGATCTTCACCTCTATCTCGATCGCCGGCGGGAGCGGAGCCTGACCGGCCGGTTGCGACGCGCCCTGGCAGCCGCCGCCCGCGCGATCCGCGCCACGCGCCAGGACACGCGTTAGGACCGATCCGTTCCATCCGCGCTGGTCTTCCTCCCGCGTCGGTCTGTGGTTCCCTGGTCGCCGGGCAATGGTTCGCAGCGACGAGGCTGTCCGCTGCAGCAAGAGGACCGCTTGCCGCGGTAGGTGCGGTTCTTCAGCACCCTGCTAGTCCTCTTCCACCCGGCGCCGCATCTCCTGCAGCATCGACTGGAGCCGGCTGACCCGGCGTCCCAGGACGAGCAGGTAGAGGCCCAGCAGGAAAAAGACCGAGCCGAAGGCCAGGATGAGATAGTGGAAGGGGGTCATGGCTGCTCCCTGCGGTCCAGGGTCGCCTGGAGACGCTCGACGTTCTCCTGCAGGCGCCCGAGTTGGATGCGCTTGATCAGAAGCGCCGCAAAGAGGGTGAAGACCGCCGCCATGCCGACACGCAAGGCAATGTGCATGTCAGGGTCCAGCCCCCCCTCGCGGGTGATGAAGGTCTGCGGGTGCATGGTGCGGAACCAGTGCACCGAGAAGTATACGATCGGCACGTCCAGCGCGCCCACGATGCCGAGCACCGAGGCGTAGCGGCGCATCCTCGGATCCTCCGCCATGTAGTTGCGCAGGAGAAGATACGAGGCGTAGATCAACCACAGGACGAGCGTGCTGGTCAGCCGCGCGTCCCAGGTCCACCAGACTCCCCAGGCATAGCGCGCCCAGATCGGCCCGGTGACGAGCACGATGGTGCAGCAGAGCAGGCCGACCTCGGCCGCCGCCTCCGCCACCACGTCCCAGGAGCGGCGCCCGGTGGAGAGAAAGCCGATCGAGCAGACCAGCACGAAGGCGAAGCCGAGAAACGAGGCCATGGCGAAAGGAACATGGAAGTAGAAGATCCGCTGGACCGGCCCGCCGGTCTCGCGGGCGGCGGCGGGCGCATAGGCCAGCGCGAAGTAGAGCCCCAGGATCACCAGGGGAATCGCCGCGATGTCGCAGATGCGCCCGGTCCAGGGGAGCCAGCCGCCGGCGCGGACCACGACCGGCGGTGTCCGCAACCATCGTGGTGTCCTCAACCATCGCGGTGTCCGCAACCCTGGCATCAACGCCTCCTCGATGTTCCCGAGAGCTTCCCGTGGCCGTCCCGCGGACTCCCCGCCGGCCGGATCATTCCTCGAGCAGGTGGTCGAAGAGCATCAACCCCACCCCGAGGAACACGAGATCATAGGCCAGGACCAGCGCAATCCAACGCCCCCCCGCCGCCAGACCCTCCCCCGCGAGCACCATCCCGGTCACCTCGACGCTGGCGATGAGGACCGGAACCCAGATCGGATAGAGGATCAGCGGCAGCAGGACCTCGCGCAACCGGCTTCCGCTGGAGACCGTGGCCAGCAGCGTGCCCACCTCCGCGAACCCCAACGTTCCGAGCGCCGCGATCAGGGCGAGGGGCCCGAAATGCGGCAGGATCGAGACCCGCAGCAGGATCGAGAAGACCGGAAAGGTGACCGCCTCCACGGCCAGGATCAGCAGGAAGTTCCCGATGACCTTGCCCAGGAAGAGGGCGCTGCGATCCACCGGCGCCAGGAGCAGACCCTGCAGGCAACTCCCCTCCCGCTCCACGGCAAAGGAACGGTGCAGGCCCAACACCCCGGAGAACGAGAAGGCGACCCAGAGCAGGCCGCCCGCCTGGGTCCGGGGATCGATCCGCTCCGCCTGAAAGGCGAAACCGAAGAGCACGACAACCAGCAAGGAGAAGAAGGCCATCGAGGTGATCGCCTCCCGGCTGCGCCACTCCAGCAGGAGATCCTTGCGGAGCACGGCGCCCACCGTCCGGAGGTAGGAGCGCATCACGGTTGCCTCGTCGCGGCGGAACGCGGTGGAAGCGGGCCGGCGGGAAGGATGCGGCGCATGTCAGCTCGAGGCCTCCGCCGGCAGAGTGGGCGCACCCTTCTTCCGGGCCGGGCGGGCCGGAAACATCTCGTGGTAGCGCTCCTCCAGGCCGCGGCCTCCATAGAGGCCGATCTCCCCGCCATCTTCCACCCGCCCCTTGCGCAGGAACACCACCCGGGTGGCGATGGGATCGACGTGGGAGAGGTCGTGGGTCGAGAGCAGGACCGCGCCACCCTCCTGCCGGAAGCGGATGAGGAGTTCCTCGAGCGAGCGGATGCCGGCCGGGTCCAGCCCCGTCATCGGCTCGTCCAGCAGCAGCAGGCCCGGCCGATGGAGCAGGGCGCGCGCCAGGGTCAGACGCTGCACCATTCCGCGGCTGAAGGCGCGCACCGGCCGCTCGCCCACCCACTCCAACCCTACCTCGCGCAGCGCCTCGTCGATGCGATCCGTGGCGCGGGGCAGGGCGAAGAGCGACGCCACGAACTGGAGATTCTCGCGGGCGCTGAGGCCGGCGTAGAGCAGGCTGTCGTGGGAGACAAAACCGATGCGCCGGCGATGGTCCGCCAGGTCGGGGCGAAAGAGCCGGCCATCGAGCAGGATCTGCCCTTCCTGCGGTTTGTGCAGGCCGGCCAGCAGCCGCAGCAAGGTGGATTTGCCCGCTCCGTTGGGGCCGAGCAGGGCGACGGCCTCGCCGGCGCGGCAATCCAGATCGCAACCCCGCAAGACCGGAGGTCCCGCGTAGGCCTTCACCAAACCCCGAACCTGCAGCATCGTGGCGACCGCCGCTCCCCCCGCTCCAGTTGTCCCGGCCACTCCCGGTGTGTCCCGGCCGCAATCCGCCGGCGTTCCCCGGCTGGACTTCCCGGCCCGGCCTACCGCTCCATCTCGACCGCTGCGGCGCCAGGCGACTCGCTCCGGCGCGGACTCCCCGCCCTGTCCTTGCGTTCCAGGGCGACGACGGGCGCCGCAAAGAGCAGCGCCACCGCCAGCGTGAGCAGAACGGTCAGGGCCGGATTCTGTGGGACGGGCGTGCCGGACGGAAGCGAAAACCCCGGCACTGAAGGGTGACCGTCGGGCAGCGCGGGATCCGCCGCCAGCCCGGCCAGCGCCTGATCCACGGGAGGCTGGTCGATCAGGACACTGAACTCCAGGTCGTGATCCCCCGGGGCGAAGCGGATCGGGGCGCTGAGGAAGCCGCGGTCCTGGTAGTCAAAGCGCAGGACGTAGGAGACGGAGGTGTCCGCCGGAAGATCGGTGAAGGAGAAGGAGCCATCGCTGCCGGTGGTTCCCGGACGGCGCACCATATCGCCGCCGGGTTCCCGAAAGACCAGGACTACCGCGGCCCCGGGGGCGATGGAATCCGGATGAGGGGCGGTGAAGGCCTGCCCGCTGATGCTGCCGTCGCGTCCGGCGCCCGTGGCGCCCGCGGCCGTCACCGCTCCCGCCAGCAGCAGTGGCCACAACGCCACCCCGGCAGAGGAACGCGGAGCGCGGTCCTCCCGGGGCGTGCCGGGCCGCGGCCCGCCTCCCTCATGGACGGGTGGGCGCGATCCTGCCAAGGCATCCAGACGCCGCAACAACGCCACGGCCTGGGCTTCGGCCTCGCCCCGGGCAGCCTCGTAATCGCCGGTCCCCAGTTTGCCGGTCCGGTGATCGAACTCCAGGTCCCGGAGCAGGAGCAGCGCGGCCTCCTTCTCCTTCAACAGCCGCTCGCGGGCCGCGTCCCGGCGCGCTTCGCGGCGCGCGCGATCCAGGGGCGCGAGGATGAAGTAGAGCGTGCCCGCCACCAGGAGGGCGAACCAGAACACGACAAAGGCCATCAACGTCCCCCTTCTTCCGCGAGGAGTTCCCCGTCGAGCCGGCGAAGTTCCCGCTCCAGCCTTGCCCGATCCGCCGCATCCAAAGATCCCGCCCCACCACCAGGGTTTCGGCTTTCGACATCGCCCAGGGGGAACTCATCGACCCCGCCGGGGACTCCCGGGGCGCGCGCCGGAACGCTCCGGCGCACCGACTTCCTCAGGAAGAGCCAGACTCCTCCCGCGCCGGCGGCCAGGGCGGCGAAGGGCAGGACGTAGCCAACCAGCGAGAATCCCTGCTTCTCCGGGGCGGCGAGGATCCACTCGCCGTAGCGTTGGCGGAAATCCGCCACGATCTCCTCCTCCGTCCTGCCTTCGGCGATCATCGCCCGGATCTCGTCCTTGGCCTGCCCGGCCCCCCCGCAGTCGCAGCCCGTAAGCTGCTTCCCCCGGCAGTCCGGGCACGGGTCCATGAGCCTGGAAGCAACCTGGTCGACGGTGATGGGCTTCTCGCCCGGCCCGGCCGAAGCCATCCCCAGGCCCGCCGGCCCCGCCGCAAGCAGCGCGGCGAGCCAGATGGCCGCGGCCCTGGTCGCGTTCCGGCCGGCGGCGCGGGCGCGGGCGCGCGCCCGCGGCAGAGGCACCAGAACCAGGATCCCGCCGAGGACCGTGACGATTCCGCCGATCCAGAACCAGCTCACGAGAGGATTGAAGTAGGCCTTGAAGCTGGCCCGTTCGTTCTGCAGATCGTAGTCGGCCAGCACCACGTAGAAATCGCGGCCGAGGTTGGAGTGGATCGCGACCTCCGATGCCATCTGCTGGTTCTTCGGGTAGAAGTTCTTCTGCGGGAAGAGGCGCGCCAGCGGTTCGCCATCGCGGCTGAGCTCCACCTCGGCGCCCACCGCATCCACGCCGGCCTCCTGCCGCGTGTGGAGGCCGTTGAAGGTCAGCCGGTGGCCGCGGAAGTCGGTCGACTCGCCCGGCGAGAGGGTCGCCTCGTGTTCCTTGTTGAAGGCCGCCCCGCCAAAGCCGAGGAAGATCAGCACCACGCCCGCGTGGATGATGTATCCGCCGAAGCGGCGCGGGGCCCGGCGCAGCAGTTCCAGGAACGCCACCGCCGCCGGCTCCCCCGACTGCGCCCGGCGGGCCCGCACGCCCGAGACGTACTCGGCCACGATGGTGGCCAGAACGAAGGCGCAGAGGCTGAAGGTGACCAGCGCATAGGCGTGGGAGACGCCCAGCGCGAGCAGGATCAGGACGGCGATCCCCCCCAGGACCAGCGGGACCCGGGAGGCTCGGAAGAACGCGCGAGCGCTCATCCTCCGCCAGGCCATGATCGGGCCGATCCCCATCAGCGCGAGCAGGGCGAGGCCGATCGGCACCATGATCTGGTTGAAGAAGGGCGGACCGACGCTGAGCCGCACGCCCCGCACGGCTTCCGAAACCATGGGGAAGACAGTCCCCCACAAGACCGCGAAGGCCCCGCCAAGCAGGATCAGGTTGTTCAGAAGGAAGGAGGACTCGCGGGAGAAGAACGAGTCGAGCTGCTGCGCGCTCTTCAGGTCATGGCGCCGTGCCCAGACCAGGCCGAAGGAGATGACCGCCAGGAAGACCAGGAAGCCGGCGAAGAGATAGCCGATGTTCGACTGCGCGAAGGAGTGCACCGAGGAAATCAGGCCGCTGCGGGTGATGAAGGTCCCGAAGATCGTCAGGAGGAAGGCCGTGATGACCAGAAGCATGTTCCAGATCTTCAGCATCCCCTTCCGTTCCTGGATCATCACCGAGTGGAGATAGGCGGTGTTGGCCAGCCAGGGCATGAAGGCGGCGTTCTCCACCGGATCCCAGGCCCAGTAACCGCCCCATCCCAGCTCGACGTAGGCCCAGCGTGCCCCCAGCACGTTGCCGGCCGCCAGGAAGAGCCACGCCAGCACCGCCCAGGGGCGCGACTTGCGGATCCAGTCATCCCCCATCTGCCGCGAGAAGAGGGCCGCCATGGCAAAGGCGAAGGGCACGGTCATGCCGATGAAGCCGAGATAGAGGCAGGGAGGATGGAAGACCATGGCCGGATGCTGGAGAAGCGGGTTGAGGCCCCGGCCATCCACCGGGATCGTGGCCGAACGAGCCCAGGGGCTCTCGAAGAAAACCACCAGCGCCAGGAAGAAGAGCTCGACCACCATCAGCACCGAGATGGCCGGACCGAGCAGCGCCGGCCCGTCCCGGCGATGGCGCATCACCACGGCCGTGGCAAAAAGCGCCAGCAGCCAGGACCAGAAGAGGAGGCTTCCTTCCATGCCTCCCCAGAGAGCTCCGATCTTGTACAGCAAGGGCAGAGCGTGGTCGCTGTGAGCGAAGACGTACATCATCTGGTAGTCGCCCGCGATGATGGCGTACACCAGACCGACGACCCCGAGGGTGGTGAAGAACGAGCAGACCACCACGGCGCGCCGGGCCGCCGTCAGCAGATCGTCGCGCCGCGTGGCCGCGGCGGCCGCTCCGAGGAGGAGAGCCAGGAAGGCGGCGCCCAGGGCCGCGGCGACCCCGAGGAAACCAAGAAGAATCATGACAGCTCTTTCTTGTCGGCCGTGGGTGGTGCCAGGAACCGGCGCTCTCCCGGAGACGGATAACAGGACCGCCTGTCATTGGATCCGCCAGGGTCCCCCGGTGGTGCGTCGTTCCTGTGCTCCGTCGTGCTTTCGTCTTCGTCCGGCTCTCCCGGTGGGAGTGCCGGTGTGTCGTTCACGACCCGGCAGGCGCGGGGCGCCCGCGGATCATCCCGTCACAGGGAACGCGCTCCGTCGTCCCGCGGGATCTCGTCCGGGTGTTCCTTCACCCCGGGTCCGGCTTGCGCCTCGTACTTCGACGGGCACTTGGCCATGAGGAAACTCGCCTGGAAGGTGTCATTCACATAGCGCCCCTCGACCACCACCTCACCGTCTTCTCCGAAGGTGTCCGGAACGACGCCCTTGTACTCGATCGGCACGGCCTTGGCGCCGTCGGTCATCCGGAAGCGGAGTTGCATCTCGGCCCGCTCGATCGATCCGGGGACGACCGTGCCGGTGACCCGCAACCCCTTTTCGCGTGGCTGCTCCTGAGCCAGGAGTTCGCTCACCGTGACGTAGTACACGAGGTTGCTCTTGTTGGCCTGCGCCACCAGGACGATCACCGCGGCGACGATCAGGAGAAAGCCGACCAGGATGCGCAACCGTTTTCCCGAAGAGGCCGCGCCACCGGCGCCGGGCGTGATCTCGTGCATGGTCTCCTCCTCAACAACTCGACAATCGGGCGCGGGCTTCGTCGAGACGCTCGACCACCTCGACCGTGACGCCCCATGTACCGGGAGATGCGTCTCCCCGACCGCCCCCGTGAAAGTCCGACCCTCCCGTCGGGATCAGACCGCGCCGCCGGGCCTCTTCCGCCATGGTCTGGGCCAGATCAGGATCATGGCGCGGGTGGTGCACCTCGATCCCGAGGGCCCCCGCCTGCACAAAACGATCCAGCACCGCCGACCAATCGGCATAGGCGCCCGGGTGGGCCAGCACCGGCACCCCGCCCGCGGCCCTGATCACGGCGATCGCGTTCTCAGGCGCGAGTGTCCGGTTCGGCAGGTACGCCGGGCACCCGGCACCGATGTAGTACCGGAACGCGTCGTTGTAGTTCTCGATCCAGCCGCGCGCCAGCAACGCCTCGGCCACGTGCGGACGTCCGATGACCCGGCCCAAAGCCCGCGACCGGACCTCTTCGGCCGTGAGCGGAAGTCCGAGGCCGGACAGACGCCCGAGCATGCCGTGAAGCCGCTCCTCGCGAGCTCGTTCCAGCTCTCCCAGCATCGCCGCAAACGCGCCATGGCCGGCGGAGACTCCATAGCCGAGGACGTGGATGTCCTGCCCCTGGTATTCGATGCTCAACTCCACGCCCTCGATCAGGCGGATTCCCTGGCGGCGCGCCTCCGCGGCGGCCCGGGGCAGCCCCGCGACCGTATCGTGATCGGTCACGGCGATCACCTGCACCGAAGCCTCCCGGCAACGAACCACCAGTTCCTCCGGGGTCAGGACGCCGTCGGAGAACATCGTATGGAGATGAAGATCGACCGGCAGACTCATGGGCCTCCAGCTGTCGCCACGCCGGATCGACGCCGGCCCCGCGGCCGCCGGATCGAACCCGGCCACCCGCACGGCCGCCGGCCAGACCGGCCAGCCAGGCCGGGCGGCGAGACCGCCAGCCACACCGGCCAGCCAAGCCGGTCAGTGTAGCCCACGCGCGATCCCCGCGTCCATGACCACCCTCGCCGGAACGGTCTCCACCGCCGCGAAAGAACGGCTCCGGCCCGTGTGCCGGACGTCAGTCCGCCACGGCTCCCGCCGGATGTGCCGGAGCATCCACCGTTGCGTCGCCAGGGTTCGGCGGCTCCTCGAGCGGCGCAGCATCCAAAGCGCGCCGGCGGGCCGGCAGAACGCGGCTGGATGGGAAGATATCCGCGCTCCGCCTTCCCCGGCCGTCCCCGACGAGCAGACGAAGGCTCGACGCCCCGGAGGCGTCCACAAGTCTGCGCAGCAGCGGGTCGGTGGCTGCCACCCGCGTGCGGGAGAGCCGTATCTGCACTCCCCCCAGAAGCTGGTGGTCCACGTGCAGGATCACGGGGCAGGCGCCGGGGTGCGCCGCCAGCGTATCGCGCAGCCTCTCCAGCTTCTCCGCCGGGGCTGAGGCTGACACCGCCAGGTGGAGCGAGAGCCGCCCCCGAGCCATCAGGTCGGGAAGCGGCAGCGCCTCTTCCAGCAGGATCTTGGGTTTCTCCTGCTCGCGGGTGGACAGCTTGCCTTTGAGGAGCAGCGGCTGGTCCCCCGTCAGGGCCGCCCGGTAGTGCGCGAACGCATCGGCGAAGACGACACACTCCAGCGTCCCCGTGAAGTCCTCCACGGTGACGAAGGCCATCGTCCCCCCCTTACGGTCGGTGCTTGTCTTCACCTGGACCGGGATGCCCCCGACCAGGACCTCGGAGGTGTCGGCCAGGTCCGCGAGGGCATGCGTCGAGCACGAACCGAGCCGCTCCAGCGCCAGACGCCAGGCATCCATGGGATGTCCCGAGATGTAGAAGCCGAGCGCCCCCTTCTCCCGGCGGAGCGTCTCCTCCGCGCCCCAGGGTTCGGCCTGGGGAAGCGGCGGCCTCGGGGAGAGACCGCCGGCGCCGGGGGCGCCGAAGAGCGATCCCTGGCCCATCTCCTTCTCGCGGCGGCGGCGGACCGCCCACTCCATGGCCACCGGCAGGCCCTCGGCCAGCCGGGCCCGCGCGGGGTCGCAGCCATCGAGCGCGCCCGCGTGGATCAGCGCCTCCAGGCACTTGCGGTTGACCGCGGCGGGGTCAATGCGCTCGCAGAGATCGAAGAGGTCCCGGTACGGGCCGTCCGCGCGCCCCTGTTGGATCGAGACGACCGCGTTGTGGCCGACCCCCTTGACCGCGCCCAGGCCGAAGCGGATGTCGCTCCCTTCCACGGTGAAGCCTTCCTCGGAGGAGTTGACGTCGGGCGCCAGGACCTTGATGCCCATCCGTCGGCACTCCGCCAGGAGGATCATCACCCGGTCGGTGTTGGACATCTCGGACGTGAGGGTGGCGGCCATGAACTCGACCGGGTAATGGGCCTTGAGGTAGGCCGTCTGGTAGGCGACCAGGGCGTAACCGGCGGAGTGCGACTTGTTGAAGCCATAGCCGGCGAAGTGGGCCATCAGGTCGAAGACCCGGCACGCCACCCCCTTGCTGACGTCGCGGGCCAGCGCGCGCTCGATGAAGCCCGCGCGCTGCTCGGCCATGATCTCCGCCTTCTTCTTTCCCATGGCCCGCCGCAGCAGGTCGGCCTCGCCGAGCGAGTAACCGGCCAGTGCCGAAGCGATCTGCATCACCTGTTCCTGGTAGACGATGACCCCGTAGGTCTCCTTCAGGATCGGCTCCAGGAGCGGGTGCTCGTACTCGATCTTCTTCTCCCCGTGCTTGCGCTGGATGAAATCCTCGATCATGCCCGAGCCGAGCGGCCCCGGACGGTAGAGGGCGTTCATGGCGATCATGTCCTCGAGGCACTCGGGGCGCAGCTTGCGCAGGTACTCGGCCATCCCCGAGCTCTCGAACTGGAAGACCCCGACCGTGTCCCCTGCCGCCACCAGCTCGAAGGCGGCCGGGTCATCGAGCGGGATGCGGTCGAGATCGACCTCGATCTCCCGCCGGCGGAGCGACTCCAGGCAGTCCTGCAGGACGGTCAGGGTGCGCAGGCCGAGGAAGTCGATCTTCAGCAGGCCGATCTTCTCGCACGCTCCCATGTCGAACTGCGTGGTGGTTTCGTCATCGCTGCCCCGGTAGAGCGGAACATAATCGGTGAGAGGGGTCGGGGTGATCACAACGCCGGCGGCATGGGTGGAGGCATGCCGCGAGAGTCCTTCCAGGACCCGGGCGTGCGACATCAGCTCGCGAACCCGCTCGTCCTGGTCGTGCAACGCGCGCAGGTCGGGCGACTGCTCGAGGGCCTTCTCCAGCTTGATGCCCAGCTCGGCGGGGATCATCTTGGCGATGCGATCGACCTCGCTGTAGGGCAACCCCATCACCCGGCCCACGTCGCGCACCACCGCCCGCGCCGCCATGGTGCCGAAGGTGATGATCTGGCAGACGTTTTCGGCCCCGTACTTGTCCACCACATACTGGATGACGCGCGCCCGCCCGCGGTCGGAGAAGTCGATGTCGATATCCGGCATCGTGATCCGCTCAGGATTCAGGAAGCGTTCGAAGAGGAGGCTGTAGCGGATCGGATCAATGTTGGTGATGCCGAGCGCGTAGGAGACGATGCTGCCGGCGGCCGATCCCCTCCCGGGTCCGACCGGGACGCCCAGGCCGCGGGCATGGTTGATGAAGTCCTGGACGATGAGAAAGTAGCCCTCATAGCCCATCTGCCCGATCACGCCGAGCTCGTACTCCAGCCGCTCCCGGAGAACGCCTTCCAGCGAACCGTAGCGGCGGCGGACCCCTTCCTCGCAGAGGTGCCGCAGATAGGAGGCGAGGTCGGCGAAAGGCTCGGGCGGAGGGAAGTGCGGCAGCTTCAGCTGGCCGAACTCGATCTCCGCCTGGCAGCGCTCGGCGATCTTCAGCGTGTTTCCCAGCGCGGCTTCCTGGCCGGGGAAGAGCGCATACATCTCCTCGGCCGTCTTCAGGTAGAGCTGGTCGGTGGTGTATTTCAAACGGTCGCCATCGGTCCTGGACTTGCCGGTCTGGATGCAGAGCAGGATGTCGTGGGCTCCGGAGTGCTCCGGGCGGAGATAGTGGCAGTCGTTGGTCACCACCAGCGGCACGTCCATCTCTCCCGCGAGGTCGATCAGGCGGCGGTTGGCCTTGGACTCCTCGGGGATCCCGTGGTCCTGCAGCTCGAGGTAGAAGTCGCCGTCGAAGATCTCCCGGTAAAAGGAGGTCGTCGCGCGCGCCTCGTCGAAGCGATCCTCGCGGACAAGCTGGTTGACCTCGCCCTTCAGGCAGGCGGAGAGACCGATGAGGCCGGCGCCGTGCTCGCGCAGAAGGTCTTTGTCCACCCGGGGCTTGTAGTAGAAGCCCTCCAGGAAAGCCGCGCTCGTCAGCTTGAGAAGATTGCGGTAGCCCTCCTGGTTGCGGGCCAGCAGGACGAGGTGGTGGCTGCGGGCCTCGCGGCCGGGCTGGCGGTCCTTGCGGGAACCGGTGGCCACGTAGGCTTCCATCCCGATGATGGGATGGATCCCCTGGCTCTTGGCGGTCTGGTAGAACTCGACGGCCGCGAAGAGGTTGCCGTGATCGGTCATCGCGATGGACGGCATGCCTTGCTGGCGGGCGGCCCCGATGAGGTCCTCGATGCGACAAGCGCCGTCCAGGAGGCTGTAGTGCGTGTGATTGTGGAGATGGACAAAACCGCTCACGACTGCCCCCAGCGGAACGAAATTGCGACTTAAGTGATTGTTTGCTCGTTCTTTAGGACCGATGCGCGATCTTTGGATGGGCCGCATCGTAACACGTCCGATGCGCGTGCGCAACCGGCTGGTCGCTATCCATAACGTACGTCGCATCAGCTAGATAGCCGTATCGAGGGAGTCCCGCCGCGATCCGGGAGGGGCGCTCGGGCCATGTTTGACACGCCTCGCCGGCGATCCTATAGTCGCCTCGTCTTGACCAGGGATAAGTTGGGAGCGCGAAGGCGCGAGGCAAGAGATTGGAGGGGTTCATGTGCACTCGAAAGGGCGTCGCCGACACCGGGTGGGCCACCACACGAGTCCTGTCCGCCAGCATCATCATCTCGGTCTTTCTCTTCGGCCTGATCCTGCCGGGCCCGGTCTCTCCCGTGAGAGCAGAGGATAACTCCATCGTCACCGTGCTCAAGGACGCCGCCTACGGCGGCCTCGGCGGGCTTCTCCTGGGCGGCGTTCTCGCGCTCGTGGTCGACAAGGACTCGCGCGATGACTCGATCCGCTGGGGAGTGGTGGCCGGCACCTTCGCCGGCTTCGCCTACGGGATCTATGAAGTCACTCGCCCCGATGAGTACGCCGGCTACCCTGGATCGATCGGCCAGCCGATGGCCTCCCTGACCGACACTGCCTGTCCTCCGCTCCGGCTGGCCGACGTCGGCGCCCGGTTCCGCTCGACCGCCTGCCTCGGCCTGGAGGATGTCCGCCTGGCGGCGGCGCCTGCGGAGAAATCGTGATGGCCAGGAAGTCGAAGGGGGACGACGGCGGCGCAAGGCCGCGCCAGGCGCGGCCGGCGGTCTCGCCCCGCAAGGCCAGCCCAGCCGACAAGAGCCGTCGTCCCGATCCGGAGGCGGGAACCTCCCGGTCCGCCCGGCCGGCCGCAAGCAAGAACCGGAAGCCGGCGACGGCCCGTTCGCGCCCCGCCGCACCCGCGCCGCCCGCTGCCCCGGCCGGGCGCCTCCGCCCGGCGGCGTCCCGGGTCAAGTCCGCCTCCAGCGCTTCCTCCCGTTCCGCGGCTGCGCCAGCGGAGGGCGCTCGCTCCTCCACCCGCCGGAGCGCGGGAAGCGCCTCGGCGCAGCCCCGCAAGACCGCGCCCGCGGATCCGGGCGCGGGGGCCGAAGCCCTTCAGATCCTGCGGCAGGAGAACAACGAGCTGCTGGACATCATCAGGACGCTGCGCGCGGAACGGGACTCGGCCCTGGCGGAGGCCTCTCGCTCGACCCAGCGGGTCGAGGACCTGGAGGGGCAGCTGGCCCGGCGTTCTCCGGCCGGCGACAAGAGCGGCCCGGGAGCTTTCGATCCGGGGATCGATCTGGGCGGTGATGAAGACGAGGACGAAGAGGACGAGGCCGAGGCCGAGGACGAATTGGAGGGCGCCGCCGGGTTCTTCGACCGCATCGACGAACTCCGGTCCCGTCGCATCGAACTCGATCGCGAGCGCGCCGACCGGGAGCTCGAGCAGTCGGAGCAGGCGTTCTGGATGATCTGCCCGAAGTGCGGCGACCTGATGGAGGAGCAGGAGTCCGAGAGCGTCAAGCTCGAGCGGTGCGAGACCTGCGGAGGGCTCTATCTGGACCGGGGCGAGGTCGATCTCCTCCTGTCGATCGTCTCCGGAGACCGCGACGGTCTGCGCCGTCTCCACAACGCGCTCAAGTTCTGAGGGGCTGTTCGTTCCGGCTGAACCCGGCATGGACCAGCGTGCGGCGCAGCGCTGGTCCGTTCGTGACCTACCTCTCGCGCATCAGCTTCTTGAGCGCCCCCCAGCTCATCTCCCGCGTCGGCACGACCGGAGTCTGAATCCACACCCAACCAACGGAACTCCACAAAACCGTGCTGGCCTCGCCGACCGCGACCGCCCTCACGCCGGTCCAGGCCACCGCCCGCAGCCGCTGACTGGTGGGGCTCGGCGTCAGCCGCCACGAGCCGGGATCTCCCGGCTGGCCCGCGGAGACATGGATGCTTCCGTCATCCCCGACGAGGATCATCAGGCTGCCCACCGAGGCCCCTCCATGAAACGAAACGGCCGTGAACTCGGGAAGGAGCGTCCAGGTCAGCCCGTCTCCCTGCCCGAGCCAGAGGGTGCCGGAGGAGCCGAAGGCCACGTACTGACCATTGGGCCGGACAAGAACGCCGTGGAAGTCCTCGGTCTCCTGGATCGCCACCCGCTGCCAGTTGTTGGCGAAGACCCCGGCGCGCAGCACCACCCCATCCTCCCCGACCGCCACCGTGGAGGTGACCCCATTGCTGGCCACACCCCGCAACGTGGTGGTGACCGGCGACGGCTCTGCCCGCCAGGTGGCGGCGCCGAGGTCGGTGCTGAGGGCGATGCTTCCTCCGTCTCCCACCGCCACCAGGCGGGGCCCGGCCTGCGCGAGCGCGCGCACCCCGGAAGCTCCGGTGGAACCCACCGGTTCGAAGACGTACCCCTCGGGGCCGGTCGATCTCCAGACCGAGCCGTTTTCGGCCGCCACCACGAAGCGCGAGCCCGCCAGCGCCGCGCAGGTGTAGATCAGGGAAGAGTCGGCGCCCTCGGCCGGAAACCAGTTCCAGCCAAGCTGATCCGCGTGGCTGAAAAGGATCCGCCCTTCGCCGCAGAGAACACCGCGCGAGGACCCGCCGGCCACGCCGAGGAAGTCCGGCAGGTCCTGGCCTGCTGCCGGGGGCACGCTCCCGGCAGCGGAAAGCAGGGCAAAAGCCAGCGTGAACGCCGGGGCAAACCCGGGTCGCGGCAATCCTTGGTGTGGCACGAGACCTCCCGCCGGGACACCGCTGTGGCTGTGTCCTCGCCGTGTCTGATGTGCTGTGTCCTCGCCCGTGTCTGAAGCCTCTCTGAGCTTAATGGATCGGACGGCATCGTAGGAAATTCGAGTCCCTTCTCCCCCATCCAGGGCGCCCGCGGCGCTGTTGCCCGGGTCAAATGGGATGGGATGGGAGGATTGCGACAGGCCGGGCTTCGCGAGGGGCCAGCCGGTTCCGGGGGCCGGCCGCAGTCCGCGGGTTACGGCGGACCCGCCCCTGGCCGATGAAGTCCCTGACCGGGGCTTTCTGTCGGATGCCCAGAAGCGCCCGGCCGGCCCGGGCGGAAGCCGCGAGCCGTTCTGGGACGTGGCGGCGGAGGCGGCGTCCAGGATCGCCGCATGGCGAAGGCCACCGGAGGTGCAGGGGGTCGGGGCGGTTGTTCGTTGCGCCCCCGGCTGCTATGCTGTCGTTTCGGTCCATGTGCGGCCGGGGCCTGGCGCACCTCGATGGCGCGGCCCAAACCCGTCCGATTTGAAGCCTGCGCGGAGGAGTTCGGATGTTCGAACAGATGCGGAAGAACACGAAGACGATCCTGTGGATCACCGTGATCGCCTTCATCGGGTTGATCTTCCTGGCTTGGGGAGCGGATTTCCAGATCGGGGGGCAGGGGCAGAACCTGAACCCCAACCAGATCGGCGCCGTCAACGGCGAGCCGATCTCTTCCCAGAGCTACGAGATTGCCCTGGCGAACGCTCGCGCCCAGTACCAGGGCCCGGATCGCCAGGAGCTGGATGAGCGGACCGAGGCCATGATCCGCAACCAGACGTGGAACCAGCTCATCCAGGAAACCATCCTTCTGCAAGAGGCGCGGCGTCGTGGGATCGAAGTGAGCAACGAGGAGATCGTGCAGGCCGTGATGAGCCAGCCTCCTCCTGAAGTCGCCCAGAGCCCTCAGTTCATGACCAACGGTCAGTTCGACATCACGAAGTGGCAGGCGATGCTGCGCCACCCGAACTTCGACACCCGCCCCCTCGAGGCGCTGGTCCGCGCCCAGCTCCCGCTGCAGAAGCTGCAGATGCAGGTGGCCGGCACCATCGCGGTCTCCGATGCGGAACTCTGGGAAACCTTCCAGGCCCAGAGCGAGAAGATCAAGGTCGAGTACGCCATGGTTCCGGCCTCGCGCTTCACGGTCGACGAGAGCGCCATCAACGATGGCGTGATCGAGCAGTACTTCCAGCAGCATGCCTCGCGCTACCGGTCCCCCGAGGAGGCCGTGCTCCAGTACGTCAACATCCCCGTCGCCCACACCGTTTCCGACTCACTGAACATGGTGGAACTCGCCGCCCAGTGCGTCCAGGAAGTCCGTGACGGGGTGCCCTTCAACGAGCTGGTCGACGCCTTCTCCGACGCGCCGCTGCACCTGCGCGGGGGCGCGGACGGAAGCTTCCTCACCGCCGAGCAATTGGAACCCGGAGTGCGGGACGCCGCATTTTCCCTCCAGCCCGGCGAGGTCAGCGGCATCATCACGGTCCCGCGGGGCATGCATGTCATCAAGGTGCTGGAGCGCCGGGCCGATCCGGCGGGCGACCAGGTGAAGATCGCCGACATCTACATACCCCTGAAACCCTCTCCGGAGACACTCTCCGATGTCCGCGACCGGGTGATCCAGTTCCGCCAGGAGGTCACCGAGCGCGGCTTCGCCGAGGTGGCCGGGGAGATGACCCTGGCCGTGCGCGAGACGCCCGCCTTTACCGAGGCGGGGTTCATCCCCGGCCTGGGGGTCGTCCCCGAACTCACTGACCTGGCGTTCGGCCGGGAAGCGGGAACGATCAGCACGGTGATCGAGCGTCCTGACGGGTATGTGGTGGCCCGCCTGAAGGAGCGCCGTCCGGCGCGCGTCCCGGACCTGGCGGAGGTGCGGGAGCGGGTTCGGACCGAGGTCGCCGATTCCCTCCGCGGGGAGCAGGCGCGGCAGGTGGCCGAAGGGCTGCTCAGCCGCGCGCAGTCCGGCACACCGATCAGCGCGCTGGCCTCCGGAGACGACCGCGTCGTGGCCGACGTGGCCGAGCCCTTCTCCCGCCTCGGGAGCGGCCGGGGTATCGGCAACGATCCCGCCGTCCTGGGGCCGCTCTTTGCGGCCGAGCCGGGAACGGTCATCCCGAAGGTCCTGGTGGGACGCAGCGGGGCCATCGTCGCCCGGGTGGTCGAGAAGATCCCGGCTGACCGGGCGCAGTTCGACCAGCAGAAGACGCAACTCCGGCAGTCCCTCATCCAGCGCAAGCAGGGACAGCTTTTCAACGACTGGCTGACCGACCTGCGGCGCCAGGCGGAGATCCACGACTACCGGTTCGGCCTGCTCTAGGCCATCCGAAGACCAGCCACCTCCTCCGCGAGACGTGGGATTGGAGCAGCCGGATCTGAAAGACCGCCAGGTCTGGACCGACGAGCAGTGGGATCAGCAACTCGCCTCCCAGGGGGAGGCGAGTTTTTTCCACACGCGGCGCTGGGCGCGCATCGTCCTCGCCTCCTTTCCCAACCTGCGCGACGCGTCGGTCTGGCTGGACAGCGAGCGCGGCCCGATCCTGTTTCCTCTCTATGCCTGGCGGCGAGCCGGCGGGTTGCTCACGACCTACCACTCCTCCTTTCCCTTCCTCTACGGCGGGCCGATCCCCGGTTTCCTGCGGGAGAACGTCCCGCTGCTCCACGCCCTGGTCATTCGCCTGGGCCGGCCGCTATCCTCCATGCACCTGGTCGGCAATCCGCTGCTCGGGGAGCGTCCGGCCAGTCCCGCGCTGCGCGGCTTCCGCGTCACCCGCGACCACACGCACTGGCTCGATCTGCCCGAATCGGAGGACAGCTACTGGTCCAGCCTGACGACCGCGAAGCGCAATGACGTGCGGCGCCTGGGGAAGAAGGGGGTCGTGATCGAGGAAAGCCGCGAGCCGGTGGACATCGACGCTGTCTACCAGCTCTACCTCGGCTCGTTCCGGCGCTGGGGCGGCCCCCCCCGGTTCACCTATCCTCTGGAGTTCTATCGCAACCTCGTGGCGATGGGCGGAGAGGCGGTGCGCCTCACCGTGGCTCGTCGCGAGGGCCGGATCCTGGGGGGCACCTTCACCGTCCGATGGAACCAGGTGGCCCACTACCTCGCCGGGTACTTCGATCACGAAAGCCGCGCTCTGCGCCCGAACGTGCTCATCCAGGTCGACTCGATCCTCTCGGCCATCCGCGACGAGTTCCGCTGCTACGACTTCCTCCCCAGCGGCGGCCATGCCTCGGTGGAGACGTTCAAGGAGAGCTTCGGCGGCGTGCGCCGGGAGTTCGAGATCCAGCACCGCGTCGGCCTCGGGCATCGCCTTCTGCGCGCGCGGCGACCGGTCCGCGAGGTCTCCGTTCACCCCGAAGCCGGCCACGCGGATCCAGGCGCCTTGTCGGCCGAGCGCGACGACTTGTAGGATCACCTTCAGCCGGCCGGCGCGCGCCCGCGCCCCCGGCCTGAACACCGCGGCGGCGCCCGGGAGGAGCAGTCATTGAGCAGGCAGAGGGTTGGTGAGGCTCTGGCCAGGGACGGCGGCCCGCCGGTGCGCGAGCAGTTCCTGATCTACGGATCCCCCGACATCCGGCAACCGGAGATCGACGAGGTCGTCGCGACCCTGCAGGGAGGCTGGATCGGGACCGGCCCGCGCGTCTCGCGTTTCGAGCAGGCCTTCCGCGAGTACATCGGCGCGCGACATGCCGTGGCGTTGGCCTCCTGCACCGCCGGACTCCACCTCTCGCTCATCGCCCTGGGGGTTGAGCCGGGGGACGAGGTCATCGTGCCCAGCATGACCTTTGTCGCAACGGCCAACGCCGTCGTGCACGTGGGGGCGCGTCCGGTCCTGGTGGACTGCGACCGCGAGACGATGAACATCGATGTGGCGGCGGTCGAACGGGCGCTGACCCCGCGCACCCGCGTCATCCTGCCGGTGCACTTCGCCGGGCGCGCCGCCGACATGACGGCGCTGCGCGCCCTGGCCGCCCCGCGGGGGCTGCGGATCCTCGAAGACGCCGCGCACGCGGTGGAGACCGAACATGCCGGGCGCAAGGTCGGGACCTGGGGGGACTGCGCCGCCTTCAGCTTCTATGTGACCAAGAACGTCATCACCGGCGAGGGGGGCATGGTGACGACCGACAGCGAGGAGATCGCCTCCTGGATCCAGGTGGCGGGCCTGCACGGCATGAACAAGGACGCTTGGAAACGGTATTCGGACGACGGCTTCAAGCACTACGAGGTCTTCACCCCGGGCTTCAAGTACAACATGACCGACCTGCAGGCGGCCATCGGCATCCACCAACTGGCGCGGGTGGAGGACAATCGCCTCCGGCGCGAAGAGCTGTGGCGGAGATACACCGAAGAGCTGCGCGATCTGCCGGTCACGCTGCCCGCGCCGGTCGCGCCGGGCGACCGCCACGCCTACCATCTCTACACGGTGCTCCTGGACCTCGACCGGATCACCCTGACCCGCGACGAGTTCCTGCACGCCCTGCACCGCGAGAACATCGGCACCGGCGTCCACTACCGCGCGGTGCACCTGCACCCTTACTATCGCGACACCTACGGCTACCGCCCGGAGGATCTCCCGAACGCCTCCTGGATCAGCGAACGCACCGTCAGCCTCCCCTTTTCGACGCGCCTCTCCGATGCCGACGTCGACGACGTGCTCACCGCGGTGCGCAAGGTCCTGCTCCATGCCGCGCGGTGAGGGACGGCCAGGTCCGGGGCGCCCGGCCCGGGGAGCCTCACGTTGACCTTCCTGCAGAGACAAGGCATCCGTGCCCGGCGGCTGCTCCTCTTCCTCACCGGCGGCCACCGGCGCTGGCTGGCGCCGCCGCGCCTGGTGCAGATCGAGGTGACCAACCGCTGCGACCTCGCCTGCCGGACCTGTACCCGCGGCAAGCTGCCCGTGCTCGGCCACATGAACTTCGAGGACTTCGCCCGCATCGTCGACGGGCTGGGGCGGGTGCACGATCTCTGGCTCTCGGGGCAGGGCGAGCCGCTGCTGAATCCCCAACTCCCCCGGATGATCGCCTACTGCGCGGAACGTGGGATCGCCAACACCATCGTCCACACCAACGGCATGCAGCTGCGCGGGCGGATCCTGGAGCGCCTGGCCGCCGCGCCGCTGGGTCGTCTGATCGTCTCCATCGACGGCGGCACGGTGCAGGACATGGAGCACATCCGCGAAGGCTCGGATCTGCCGGCCATCCTGGAGAACACCGCGGCCTTCACCCGGGCCTCGGCGACCCCCGTCTGGTTCCACGTCGTCCTCAACCGCATGAATCACGCTTCGGTGCCGTTGATCCCCGAGTTGGCGGCCCGCGCCGGCGCCATCGGCCTGAACGTCGTGGAGACGGTGCCCTTCCGCGACACCACCACCCAACGGGAGACCTACGACCGGCGCGAGTACCAGTTCTGCGGCCTCCCGGCGGAGACGCGCCGCCGGACGCTGGCCGAGCTGCGCCGGGCGGCCCGCCGGCATCGGGTGGAGCTCGCGATCGACCTCAAGTGGTATCGAACCCGCTGCGATGAACCGATGAGGAAGATGTACGTGGATTTCCGCGGCAACGTCACCCCCTGCTGCCGCATCCACCATGAGGTGGTGGTCGGCAACATCCTCAAGGAGGGACGGGACAACGTGTGGTACGGCGAGGCCATGGGCCGCTGGCGGCGCGCCCTGCGGCGCCGGCGGGAGCATCCCCGGCTCTGCGTCGAGCGATGCAACCTGGGCATCGGACCGCGGCCGTGAGCGATCCCGGCCGTGAACGTCCCCCGGTGAATGGCGGCGGAAGAGCGGACCGGCCGGCCTCGATCGGCAATCCCTTCTCCCTCTGGAAGAAGAACTGGCTGGTCTGGCGGATCGGGCGGCGCCACGTGGCCAGCGTGGCGCACCTGGCCCGCGGCCGCACCCTGGACATCGGTTGCGGGGAGCAGCCGATGCGCTCCCTCTTCGCCGGACGGGCGCAGTCCATCATCGGACTCGATCACCCGCGCATGCTGCACCCCGACGAGGAAGTGCAGGTCTTCGGCACCGCCCTGTCGCTTCCCTTCCGGACGGGGAGCTTCGCCACCGCGGTCTCCTTTCAAGTGCTGGAGCACGTGCCCGAGCCGGAGCAGCTTCTGCGCGAGGCGTTCCGGGTCCTGGAGCCCGGGGGCCATCTCATCCTGACGGCGCCGCACATCTGGAATGAACACGAGATCCCGCACGACTACTTCCGCTTCACCCGCTACGGCCTGCGGCACCTCTTCGGCAAGGTCGGGTTCGAGATCATCGAGGTTCGGCCGATGGCCGGCTACTTCGTGACGACCGCGGCGCGGTTCTGTTACTTCCTCGCGCACTTCGATCGCTGGGGGCTGCAGATCCTGGTGCGGCCGCTCTACCTCGTGGTGCAGGGCCTCGCCTGGGGGATGGACAGGCTCTACTGCGACACCACGGAGAGCTGGAATTTCCTGGCGGTCGGCCGCAAGCCGCTTCCGCCCGGCCCCGCGGCGAAGCCGACGGCTGAACCGGCGGAGGCCGTACCCCGAGGGCAGCCGGCGGGAGTTCCTGCCGGGGAAAATCCCAGATGAAGGCAGAAGAGCCAACCACCGGGAACTCCAGATGAAGGCAACCGCGCCAAGGGACAGCCCGGAGACAGACGCTGGGGGGCGCGCGGCGCGGGCCCGCCAGGCGAGCCTCATCGCGCTGGCCGCGGGCGCCGGAATCCACCTCGTGTTTCTGGCCAGCCTCTTTACTGGATGGCTCGATCCGCTCTTCCTCGAAGCACGCGGCATCTACGGCCAGGCTTCGGACTATTTCGGCATCTACCAGGCCGGCGACAATCTGACCCAGGGCCGCAGCATCTACCTCCTGGAGGGACGGGAGGTGGGATCGCCGCGCCGGGTCCCCTACTTCTACTTCTACCGTTACCTGCCCCCGGCGGCCTATGTGGCCGCGGCGGGCGCGTGGTTCTTCACTCCCTGGACCGCGTACTGGCTCTGGGTGGCCGTGAACGAAGCCCTCCTGCTTCTGCTCCTGGCCTCGCTCCTGCGCCGCCGCGGACCGCCGGAAGAGTCGTGGAAGCCGCCGGCGCTGGCCGCCCTCGCCCTGTCTTTCACTCCCTTCTACCTCGAGCAGTGGATGGGCCAGTTCTCCTTCCTCATGGCCGTCTTCCTCTGGTTCACCTTCATCGCGGAGATTGCACGGCCGCCCAGGCCGGGGCGTGCTTCGCCAGGCTCGGCCCCGCGCGCGGAACGAGGGCTCCTGCGCCAGAGCGGCTTCTGGTGCTGGTCAGGCGCGGTGACGTTGAAGAACTTCCCTGCCCTCTTCGGTCTGGTGTACCTGCGCCAGGGGCGTTGGCGGCGAGTGGCGCTGGCCGCGGCGGTCGTCATCGTCGTCTGCCTGCCCTACTATGCGGCCCGCCCGCGTGATCTGACGGAGTTCCTCTACCTGAACCTGCGGCCGATGCCGCCGCAAGTCCTCGGGGGCAGTTACGGCCTGGCGAGCCTGGTGCGGGATCTGGGGTGGCGCCTTCCCGACGACCTGGCGGGGCGCCTCATTGCCGCGGGGCCGTTGGACGTGTACGTGGGCAACGTGGGCGTGCTGCTCAACACGGCGCTGGTGGTCGGTCTGGCCCTGTGGGCGACGTGGCGCATGCGGCCCGGCCGGCCAGCCGTCGAGGGACTGGCGCTGTGGGTCGCCACGTTCTTCCTGATCTACAAGGACATCTGGGAGTACCACTACGTCATGCTGCTGCCGGTGATCTTCGTGCTGGCCTTGCGCGGCAGCGCGCGGTGGCCGCTGCTCGCCGGAATCCTGCTGGCGCTGCCGACTCCCTTTGTCCTCTACCGCGAAACCTGGGGTCTGCGTCCGGTCGGCGAGTGGCCGGCCCCGCTGGCGATCCTTCACTACGCTTCCAAGGCCCTCCCGGCGGCCATCCTCTATGTCACGGCCCTCACCCGAACGCTCCGAGAGGAATCGAGCGAAAAGACCCGTCGCCCCGGCGTCACGACTTGGGAGGCTGGGGCGGATCGTCCTTGGTCCCGTCACGCATCCCGTCCTTGAACTCCTTGATGCCCCGGCCCATGCCGCGGGCGAGTTCGGGAATCCTCTTCGCCCCGAAGAGGATGATCAGGATGAGCACGATGACCAGAAGCTCGCGAAATCCGAGGTTGCCCATATCCACCTGCCTTCGAATCAGCTCGCGGGAGCGACGCGCCCGGCAGAGGCGCCGACTGCGGCGAACTGCTCAGCGTGCCCGGCGTTCCCGCCGTCTCAGGGTATCGGCGAGATCCCAGCCCAGGATCACCCGGACGTCGCTTCCGGGGGACTCGATGACCTGGCGCTGCAGATGCCCGACGCCATACGTTTCCTGGAACCAACCGGCCACCTCCGCGGCCCCTGGCTTGCCGGTCAGGTCCCTGACTTCCGTCCGCTCATACTCATCATGATCCGCATTGCGGCATTCCACCACATCGAATCCCGCGCGCCGGAGTTCGTGCATCATGTCGTTGGCCAGGCCGACACGCCGGCTGCCGTTGCGGACATCAACGGTAACATGCCTCGCGTGCTCGTCGGATCCGGCCGCCCCGGGGGCGCGCGTCTCCCGGGTCCCGGACTCGCCGGATGCCGCCGGCACGCCGGGATTCCCGGTCGCGTCGCGTTCGGACCGTGGAAGGCGGGTCTGGGACGCCGCATCCTGCCGGGTGCGCCCCCCCGGCGCCGGCGGCGCGCTTCGCGCGCCTTTGGCCTTCTCCGGCGATAACCCCTCCGCCCGTTCCGGCACTTGCACCGCAGACTCGCCCGGTCCATAGCGCGCCGCGATCGAGATCGCGAAGGCCAGCACGATCACCAGCAGCGCGGCGTTGGCCGAGAACTCCACGAGCCTTCCCCCGACCGTGGGGCGGCGATTGCGGCGGCGGGCCTTCACCGGGCCGGTTCTCCACCCGGAGGTTGGTTGGCCAGGGCCTGGAGCTTGCGGCGGGTCTGCTCGAGGAGTTCCGGGAGAATGTTGACCCCGGCGACCAGCGGCAGGAAGTTGGAATCGCCCGACCATCGGGGGATGACGTGCAGGGCCAGATGCTCCCCCGGCCGCCCGGAGTTGTAGCCGGCGTTGAAGGCTTGCGGGTGATAGGCCTCCTCCAGCCACGACTCGGCCTCGCCGCCGAGCGCCAGGAGCAGTTCGGCCTCCTCCCCGCTCAGCGACTCGAAGCTCACGACGTGGCGCCGGGGGATCACAAGAAGGTGACCGGAGTTGTACGGCCGCGGATGGAGCAGCACGTCGAAGCCGCCGCGACGGGTCACGAGAAGGTCATCACGGCGCCGCAGGAGGTCGCAC
Organism: Candidatus Eiseniibacteriota bacterium; assembly: GCA_029569475.1. The sequence continues at coordinate 42,452 of JAKQSZ010000054.1, forward strand.
CACAGGCAGCCCGCCGCGCCGGCCCGCCTGTCCAGGACCGCGCCCGCCTCCTCCAGCTGCTCCACGGTGTTCACCCCCGCGATCTCCTCGTGGTCGGAGAGGGTGAAGGTCCCGATCCGCCCGCCGCGCTCGCGGAGGAGCGCGAGGGCATCGGTCAGGTAGTATTCCTTCTGCGCGTTGTCCGCCCGGAGATGATCGAGCACCCCCAGGAGAGGGCCGAGCCGGAAGGCGTAGATACCGGAGTTGATCTCGTCGACCGCCCGCTGCTCCGGCCGCAGGTCGCGGTCTTCGACGATGGCCTCGAACGCGCCATCCGCTCCGCGTAGGATGCGGCCGTAGCCGGAAGGATCCGGGACCCGGGCGGTCAGGACGGTCACGGTGTCTTCCCGCAGGACGTGGCACTCCATCAGCTCGTGGAGGGTGGACTCCCGCAGCAGCGGAACGTCCCCATAGAGGACGAGCAGAGCGCTCTCCTGCGCCCGCGGGGGCTCGGAGAGAGCCTCCTTCGCCACCATGACGGCGTGGCCGGTGCCGAGCTGCGGCTGCTGCAGCACGAACTCGACAAGCCTGTCCTCGTGCCTCCGCCGGACCTCCTCGGCCTGGTGGCCGATCACCACGATCCTGCGGCGCAGCGGCAGGCCGGCCGCGGTGTCGAGCACGTGCGCGAGCAGCGTGCGCCCGCGGACCTCGTGGAGCACCTTGGCCAGGTCGGACCGCATGCGGGTCCCCTTCCCCGCGGCGAGGATGATGGCCTGCCAGAAGACGGGCGGCGGCAAGGCTGTGGAACTCACGACTTCTCCTTCCCCTTCGTTCCCGCCTGGCGCGCGGCGCGGGCGCGTCCGGCCGGCCGGGACGTTCCGGGGGCGCGCACGACGACATTGTCGATCAGGCGGGCCTTCCCGAGGAAGTATGCCACGGCCAGCACGAGTTCGCCGCGCAGGTGCGGCATCTCCTCCAGCCCGTCCGCCCCTCGGACCTCGACGTACTGCAACCTGCCCGGCCCGTCGCGCAGCAGTCGCGTGACCTCCCGCCGCGCCGCCGCCGGCGTGGCGATCCGCCCTGCCCGGATGCCGGAAGCCGCCTCGCGCAGCGCCCGATAGAGCGCGGGGGCCCACCGGCGTTCCTCCGGGGTGAGGTAGGCGTTGCGCGAACTCATCGCCAGCCCGTCGGCTTCCCGGACCGTCGGGCACACCACGACCGCCACTCCCAGGTCGAGGTCCGCCACCATGCGGCGGAGGATCTGGGCCTGCTGGTAGTCCTTGCTTCCCAGGTAGAGCCGGTCGGGCTCGGCAGCGGCCAGCAGCTTCATCACGACCGTGGCGACGCCGGTGAAGTGCCCGGGCCGGAAGCGGCCGCAGAGCACCCCATCGAGGGCCGGGACGGCGACCCGGGTGGTGAATCCCTGCGGATAGAGCCGTTCCGCCGCCGGCTCGTAGAGGAGGTCCACTCCCCCGGCACGCAGCAGGGCGTGATCGGTCCGCCGCGCTCGCGGATAGCGCTGGTAGTCCTCTCCCGGTCCGAACTGAAGCGGGTTGACGAAGATGCTGGCAATGACCCGGTCGTTCTCCCGGCGGGCGCGTTCCACCAGCGCCAGATGTCCGCGGTGCAGCGCCCCCATGGTCGGGACGAAGCCGATGCGCTCTCCCCGGGCGCGCGCTTCGCGGCTGGCGCGCCGGAGCGCCGGCGCGGATCGGATCGTCCTCATGGCTGCCCCGGATCCCGGATCTGCGCCGGTGGGTTCGGCGCCGCGGCGGACGCCTCGTCCGTATAGGAATGCTCGACGCCCGGGAACTCCCCTCTCCTGACCTCGTCGCGGTATTGCTCGAGCGCGGCGCGGATGGTGGTGCCAAGGTCGGCGAAACGCTTGACGAAGCGTGGCTGGAAGTCCGGGTTCAGGCCAAGGAGATCGTAGAGGACCAGGACCTGCCCATCACAGCCGCTCCCGGCACCGATGCCGATGGTCGGAATCGAGAGCGCCGCGGTGACGCGCGCAGCCAGCGGAGCGGGGATCTTCTCCAGGACCAGCGCGAAGGCGCCGGCAGCTTCGATGCGGCGGGCATCCTCGAGCAGCTGCTCTCCAGCCGCGCCCCGCCCGCGCACCGGATAGCCGCCGAACTCCAGCACCGACTGCGGCGTCAGGCCGAGGTGCCCCATGACGGGAATCCCCGCCTCGACCATGCGCCGCAGGGCCTTCAGGTTGTCGCCGGCGCCCTCGATCTTCACCGCGTCGGCGCCCGACTCCTGCAGCAGGCGGCCGCCCAGGCGGACGGCGCGGGAAGCGCCGGCCTGGAAGGTGAGGAACGGCATGTCGGCTACCACCAGCGCCCGGCTGCGCCCCCGGACCACCGCGCGAGCATGGTGGATCATCTCCTTCAGGCGGACTGGAACGGTCGTCTCGTAGCCCAGGATCACGTTGCCCAGGCTGTCCCCGACCAACAGAACCGGGATCTCCGCGGCCTCGCAGAGGCGGGCCATGGAGTAGTCATAACAGGTCACGACCGGGATCTTCTCGCGGCCCTTCATCCCCCGGATCCCGCGCGTGGTCCAACGCCCGCCGGCCATGTTCCCCTCCTGTCGGGCCCGAGCCCGTTGCGCCCCCAAGGCGCCCGTCCCCAAGGAGCGCGGGCTAGCCGGGGGTATAGTAGGCGGTCCCCTTCTCGTGCGCCATGATCCGCCGGATCAGGTCGTCCCGCTCCTCGGGGTGGTCGACGACATTGATCGCGTTGGTGTTGACGACCAGCAGCGGGGTGGCGCGATAGTGGAAGAAGTAGTAGTCGTAGGCCTCTCCCAGAACGCGCAGATATTCGGGGTCCATGTCGCGCTCGAAGGAACGGCCGCGCTTCTGGATCCGCTTCTGCAACACCGGGAGGTCGGCCCTCAGGTAGACCAGACGGTCCGGCCGGGGCAGATCCCGCTCGAGCAGGGGCAGGATCTGGTCATAGAGGCGTAGCTCGTCCTCGCTCAGGTTGACGGAGGCGAAGATGCGGTCCTTCTGGAAGAAGTAGTCGCTGACCACCGAGGCCTGGAAGATGTCCCGCTGCCGTTGCGCCAGCATCTGGCGATAGCGCGAGAGCAGAAAGAAGAGCTGCGTCTGGAAGGCGTAACGCCGGCGGTCGCCGTAGAAGAGCGGGAGGAAGGGATTCTCCTCCACCTGCTCGAAGACCGGCCGCGCCCCCAGCGCCTCGGACATCGCGGTGGCCAGCGTCGTCTTGCCGACCCCGATGACTCCTTCGATGGCGATGAACAGGCCGGGCGGCATCGGCTCCCGGTTCCTCAGCTCCTGTCGAGCGCCGCCGGCTGCGGCACGGGGAGCGGACCGTGGAGTCGCACGTCACCGGGGGAACCCGGCAGGGCGGCCAGCATCTCCCCTGCCGTCCTGCCGAGGAGCGGATGCCGCCAGTGCACGTCCAGCTCGCAGAGCGGCACGAGGACGAAGCCCCGCTGGTGCAGCCGGGGATGCGGCAGGCAGAGCCCCGCCTCGCCGTCCCGGACTTCGGCGTCATAGGCCAGCAGATCCAGATCGCAGGTGCGCGGACCGGCCCGCTCCGCCGCCGGCCTCCCCAGTTCGGCCTCGATCCGCAGCATGCGCCGCAGGAGTTCCTCGGGAGACAGGTCGGTGGTCCCACGCAGGACCGCGTTGAGGTAGTCCGGCTCCCCGGCCGTCCCCTGAGGGCGCGTCTCGTACAGATGGGAGATCTGCCGGGCGGCGAACCCTTCCTGGGCGAGGCGTTCCACCGCGCGCGCCAGGTACCCTTCGCGCCGGCCGAGGTTGCTTCCCAGCGCGATCCAGGCCTCGCTCACCGCGACCTCTCCATTTCCACCTCCACGCACTCCAGGTTGGCGTCGAAAGGAAGGCTGGTCTTGCGCAGGCGGATGCCGGCCTTCTGCACCTTGGGAAATCGCTCGATCAAGCTGAAGATGATGGCGTGCGCCAGCGACTCGATGAGGTGGTACTTGCGCGCCTTGGCCACCTCATGGATGACCCCGTAGACCTCCTGATAATCGATCGCCGCGCTGATCCGGTCGGTGCGGGCGGCCGCCGCCAGATCGCAGAAGAGCACGACGTCGCAAGCCACCTTCTGCACCCCCATCTTTTCCCACTTCGTCACGCCCAGGCGCGGGAAGAGCGTGACCCCCTGTAGCCGGATCGAATCCATGTCACCTCTCGTTACGTGTGCGTCTCGTAGCTCGGGTTGCTGCCCGTTTGCTCCGGCGGCCGCCCGGCTACTCGGGTTGCTGCTCCGGCTCCGCCGGCTTTTCCGTGACGAGCGTCTCGGTGGTCAGGATGAGCGAGGCGATGGAGGCGGCATTCTGCAACGCGCAGCGGCAGACCTTGGCCGGATCCACCACGCCCGACGCCTCGAGGTCTTCGAAGACCTCCGTTTCCGCGTTGAAGCCGCGCTTCGCGCCGTTCTTCCTGATCTCGGTCACGACGGCGGCGCCCTCGTGCCCGGCGTTGTCGGCGATGGCGCGCGCCGGCGCCTCCAGCGCCCGCCGCAGGATCTCCACTCCGGTCTTCTCGCCGGCGGTCTCCACCGAGAGCGCCTCCAGCGCCGGCAGGGCCCGCAGGAAGGCCACTCCACCGCCGCAGACGACGCCCTCTTCCACCGCCGCCCGGGTCGCCGCCACCGCGTCCTCGACGCGCGCTTTGCGCTCCTTCATTTCCATCTCGGTCGCGCCGCCCACCTTGAGGACCGCGACCTTTCCCTGGAGCCGGGCCAGTCGCTCCTGCAGCTTCTCCCGGTCGTAGTTGGAGGTCGTCTCCTCGATCTGCCGGCGAACCTGCGCGCACCGTTCGTCGATCTCCGCCCGGCGGCCGTGCCCCTCGACGAGCGTGGTGTTGTCCTTGGCCACGACGACGCGCTTGACCCTTCCCAGGTGGGAGAGATCCGCCTTGTCCAGGCGCAGCCCCGCCTCTTCGGAGATGACCTGCCCGCCGGTCAGGATGGCGATGTCCTCGAGGATCGCCTTGCGGCGGTCGCCGAAGCCGGGGGCCTTGACCGCCGCCACGTTGAGCGTGCCGCGCAGGCGATTGACGACCAGGGTGGCCAGGGCCTCCCCCTCGACCTCCTCGGCGACGATCAGAAGCGGCCTCGCCTGGGCGACCACCTTCTCCAGCAGCGGGAGCATGTCGTTCAGGTTGCCGATCTTGCGGTCGTGGAGCAGGATGAGGGCGTCCTCCAGCACGACCTCCATCTTCTCCGGATCCGTGATGAAGTAGGGGGAGAGGTAGCCGCGGTCGAATTCCAGCCCGCCCACCAGGGTCAGCTCGCTGTCGATCCCTTTGCCTTCCTCGACCGTCACCACCCCCTCGGCGCCCACCTCGTGCAGCGCCGTGGCCACCTGCTGGCCCACGGCTTCGTCGCCGTTGGCGCTGAGCCGCGCGACCTGGACCATCGACGGCAGGCCGCGGACCTGCCTGGACTGCCGCTGCAGATCCGCCACCACGCTGTCGACGGCGCGCTCGATGCCGCGTTTGAGGTGCATCGGGTTGTGCCCGCTGGCCACCGCCTTGAGCCCTTCGCTGACCATCGCCTGGGCCAGCACGCAGGCCGTGGTCGTTCCGTCGCCGGCCAGTTCCTGGGTCTTGTTGGCGACTTCGCGGATGAGTTGCGCCCCGAGGTTCTCGGAGGAGTCCTGCAGTTCGATCTCCTTGGCGATGGTCACCCCGTCATTGGTGATCGTGGGAGCGCCGAACTTGCGGTCGAGAACGATGTTGCGTCCCCGCGGTCCGAGGGTCGACTTGACCGCTTCCGCCAGCTGGTCCACACCGCTGCGCAGCGCCTCGCGGGCGCGGGCATCGAACTTGAGCATCTTGGCCATGGTTCCTACTCCTCCGGTTTGCGTCAATGCACAAGAGCGGATGATACGCAGGGCTTCGGGGACCGGCAAGCGCCGGATGTGACGCCTCGGCCGCCGGTGAGGCCCGTAGCGTCGGTGACGCCCGTAACGCCTGTGACGCCGGCGCGGGGGGTCAGACCTGGTCCCGCCGGGAGGGCGCAACTCCCCGGCGCCGGCGCGGCCTCCCGAGCCGCGCCGGACCGGCGACGGAGCTTCGCGACGGCCGCGATGACGCTCTCTCGCCCAGAATCCGCAGCCCCTGCAGGGTAAGGGCGGGATCCACCACCTCGATGGTGGCCGAGTCCTCCGCGAGGCTCCCCGCCAGTCCGCCGGTCGCAACGACCAGAGGCCGGATCCGCAGCTCACGTCGCAGCCGCTCCACGAGGCCGTCGATCTGCGCCACCGCGCCGTAGAAGACGCCCGACTGGATGCTCTCCTCGGTGTTGCGCCCCAGTACGCGCGGAGGACGCCTCAGTTCCACCTTGGCCAGCCGGGCGGCGCGGCGGAAGAGCTCCTCGGCCGAGGTGACGATGCCCGGCAGGATCGCGCCCCCCACGTACCGCGGTCCTTTGAGCACGACGTCGAAGGTCGTGGCGGTCCCCAGGTCCACCACGATCGCCGGCACGCGATACAGCGCGGCCACGGCCACGGCATTGCAGATGCGGTCCACCCCGAGGGAGGCGGGATCGAGGAGATCGATGGTCAGATTTCCCGCCTGGCCGGCGCCCGCGACCAGCGCCGGACGATCCAGCAACCGGACGACCAGCCCCTCCCAGGCAGGGGTCAGCGAGGGCACCACCGAACCGATGACGGCCCGCCCCGAAGAGCGCAAGGCCTCGCGGTAGGGCGCCAGCAGACGGTCGACCGTCGGAAAGAGCTCGTCCCCCGTGCGGGGCACGGCCGAGTTCAGGCGGAAGAGGTCCAGAACCTCCGGCCCGCGCAGTACCCCCAGCACCGTCTGGGTGTTTCCGACGTCGATGGCGAGAACGGTGGCGCCCTCCGGCGAGGCCGCCCCGTGGCGCATCTGCCGGCGGGCGGACGGACGAACGGCCGCGCCGGACTGGCGCGCGGCAGGCGAGGACGGACGCGGACGGCCGTTCCGGATGGCCCGCCGAGTCCGGACCGAGGCCGGCCTTGTTCTGGTCATGCGGAGTTCCCTTCCTTCCGCCGCCTCGCCATGTCGATCAGGCTCGCGACGGTCGCGCTGAGGAAGAACAAGAGGACAATCGGCGCGGCCAGGACAAGCTGGCTCGGTCCGTCGCCCGGGGTGACCACGGCGGAGACGATCAGGATGACCACGATGGCGTGGCGCCACCGCGACCAGATCTGGCGCGGGGACATGACCCGCAGCAGGGTGAGGATGACGACCACCAGGGGAAACTGGAAGAGAAGGCCGGCGCCGACGGCCATCTTCATGATGAAGTCGAGCAGGTAGTCCACCGTGATGTTTGGCCGGACGTGCTCCGTGCCGAAGCCCACCAGCATCTGCAGCATGATCGGGGTGAGAACAAAGTAGCTGAAGGCCATGCCGCCCAGGAAGAGGATCGTCGAGGCGATCACCAGGGGCAGGACCGTCCGGCGCTCGTGTCCCAGCAGGCCGGGAACGATGAAGCTCCAGATCTGGAAGGAGACGAAGGGCAGGCTGACCACCGTCCCCAGGATGAGGGCCAGCTTGAAGCGGACGGAGAACGCCTCCATGGGCCGGAGGAACTGGGCCTCGCCGACGTTCTCCACCACGATGTAGTCCAGCAGCCGGCCGCTGAAGACGTAACAGCCCGCGGCGCAGATCACGATGGCGGCGAGGCTCGCTAGGATGACCTGGCGAAGCTCCTCGAGATGTTCGAGGAACGGCATCTCCTTGTCGTGCCGCCCGGAGAGCCGGGCCAGAAACCCCCGCGCCACTGTGCTCTTCGCTTCCCGCGCCGGCCCCGGACTCCGCCGTTACTCGCCGGCCGTCGAGACCGCGTCGATCCGGTCCTGCTCCGGTCCGGTCGTGGCGGCCGCGTCGATCCGGTCCTGCTCCGCCCCGGCCGTGGCGGCCGCGTCGATCCGCTCCTGCTCCGGTCCGGCCGTGGCGGGAATCGCATCGAGTTCCACGGAGACGATCTTCGAAATCCCCGGCTCCTCCATGGTCACGCCGAAGAGACGGTCGGCCATCTCCATGGTCTTCTTGTTGTGCGTGATGCAGATGAACTGGGTGCGCGCGCTGAAGTGACGCACCAGGACGTTGAACCGTTCGAGATTGGCGTCGTCCAGCGGCGCGTCCACCTCGTCGAGAAGACAGACGGGGCTCGGCTTGGCCAGGTAGATGGCAAAGAGCAGCGCGATGGCGGTCAGGGCGCGCTCTCCACTGGAGAGCAGCCGGATGGACTCGAGGCGCTTGCCGCGCGGGCGCGCCGCGATCTCGATGTCACCCTCCAGCGGATCCGAACCCAACAGGCTCAGGCTGGCCTCGCCGCCGGGGAAGAGCTGGTCGAAGGTCTTCAGGAAATTCTCCTGCACGACCTGGAAGGTCTCCTGGAACATCTGGCCGGCGGTCTCGTTGATGCGGCGGATGGCCTCGAGCAGGTCCTCGCGCGCGGTCTTGAGGTCGTGGGCCTGCTGCTGATGGAAGTCCAGCCGTTCCCTCTGGGTCCGGTACTCCTCCTCCGCCAGGAAGTTCAGGTTGCCCGCCGCCTCCAGGGTCCGCTTCAGCGCCGCCATGCGGCCGGCCCGGTCTTCCTGGTTCGTCTCCTCGGGCTCCGGCGGCGGCGCATAGGAGGCGAGGTCGACGCCGTGCTCCTCGCGGATCCTCTCGCTCAGCTGCTCCGCCTGGTGACTCCACTGCAGGCGCTCCACGTCCTGCTCGTGGAGCGTCTGCACGAGGGCGTCGAAGTTGCCGCGGACCTCCCGGAGTTCGGCATCCAGGGCAAAGAGGGCATCCTGGGCCTTCTGATGGCGCCCCCGCACGTCCGCGAGCGCCCCCTGGCGGGCGGCGAGGTCCTCTTCCAGCCCGCCCATCCCTTCCTCGATCCGCAGGATGCGCGAGGCAGCTTCCTCCGCATCCCGGCCGCGTTCGGCCAGGCGCGACTCGGCCTCCTCCGCCGACCGGGTCAGCTCGTCTTCTTCCCGCCGGAGGGATTGGAGCTGGGCCTCGCAGGAGGCGAGCTCGTTGCGGCGGCGCAGCGCCTCCATCTCCCGTTCCGCCTGATGGCGGACCCGCTCGTCCTTCAGCGCCTCCTGCTCCTCGGCGCGCTCGTGGAGCTCCTCGAACCGGTGGTGCGCGTCGGTCGTGTCGTCCTCGGAAAGCCGGACCTCGTCCTGCAGGCGCAGGATTTCCTCCTCGAGGCCGTCCATCTCCAGGCGCAGCGACGCCTGTTCCTGTCCGATGTGGGAGGCTTCCTCGCGAACCATCGCCAGCTCGGTGCGGGCCGCGCCCCGAACCTCGGAGATCTCGCGCCGCTCCTTTTCCAGCGCGGCCATCTCCGCCTCGAGCGAGGCGGCCCGGCCGGTCAGATACGCTTCCTGCCGCGCCGCCTCCGCCTGCTCCTCGTCCAGGGCACGGGACTCCTCGCCGGCCTTCGCCACGAGCGCCTGAAGCTGCGGGATCTCGGCCTCGCGCCGCAGGATCTCGACCTCGCCGCTCTCCTCGGCCGCCAGGTGGACGGTGCGGTTTCGGCAGAAGACCAGACCTTGCGGGGTGATGGCGCGGTCGGCGGTCTCCGCCGCCCCCTCCTGCATCGAGCGGCGCGCTTCCTCCACGCCGCCGGCAAGGCGCGTGGTGGCGGCCAGCCAGGCGAGGAAGGGGCGCGCCTCCGGCGCCGTCTCGAAGAGCGGCTCCAGCGCCGCGATGTTCTCAGCCTCCGCCACGGGAGAGGCCTCGCGCAGCGGGAAGAAGGTCACGCCCCCCAGGCCGCGGCCGCGAAGGCGTTCGATGCCTTCCAGCGCATCGGCCTCGGAGGCGACAAGGACCCACTGCACGCGGTCGCCGAGCACCGCACGCCCCAGCAGCTCGCTGCCGGCCCGCAGGCGCACCTGCTCGCCGACCACACCGACCAGGCCGGGGATCTTCTCCTCCAGCAGGTAGCGCACGCCCGCATCGAAGCCTTCATGCCGCTGGTGCTGCTCTTCGAGCAGCCCCAGGCGGCTGGCCACGCCCGCGCGCCGTCCGTCGACTTCCGCGCGCTGGCGCAGGAGCTCACGTTGCCGCTCGCCAGCCCGTCCTCTCTCCCCGGCCACGCCGGCGAGTTCCGCGGACAGCTCGGCCAGCCGCCCCTCCAGATCGGCGTGGCGCTGCTCGGCTTCGGAGGCGTCGCGGCGCACCTGCTCCTGGCGGGCCGCGAACTGCTCGGCCCGCTCGGCCAGCGCGGCGTGCTTGGCGGCCGCGGCCGCGCGGCGTTCGCGCTTGCTCTCGAGATCCTGGCGGGCGCCGCTGCGGCGCGCGCTCAGGTCCAGGTTCAGCTGCTGCGCCTGGGCCAGCCGCAGCCGCACCTCGCGCAATGCCTGCTCGGCCTCGGCTCGCGCCGCGGCAGCTTCCTCCACGGCCGCGGCGGCCTCGCCGTGGAGAGCCTCCAGCTCGCCCCGCCGCGGCTCCAGCCGCGCCAGTTCCTCGCCCACGACGGCCAGGCGCTCGCGATAGCGCGCCAGCCGGGCGGCCAGGTCCTGCCGCTCGCCGACCCAGGCCTCCTGCCGGGCCTGCAGGAGCTTGACCTCCTCACGGGCCGAGGAGACGGCGCGGTCGGCGGACTCCATGGCGCGCTGCGCTTCGTTGGAGTGATCTCCCAGCTCCAGCAGCTGCAGGCGCAAGGCCTCACGGCGGGCATCGAGGGCCGCCACCCGCGAGGAGAGATCGGCCCGTTCCGCCTCTCGCCGCCGGTGGGATTCCTCGGAGGAGAGCGAACGATCGCGCAGCTCGCTCCACTTCTCCCAGGCCTGACGCACCTCGTAACGGCCGAGCTGCTCCTTGAGCCTCTTGAAGCGCCGGACCTTCCCCGCCTGCCGGGCCAGGCTGCGTACCATCCGCTCGATCTCGCGGATCATGTCCTCGATCCGCGTCAGATCCTGCTCGACGCCCTCGAGCCGGCGTTCGGACTCCTTGCGCCTCTGCTTGTAGCGGATGATGCCGGAGGCTTCCTCGAACAGAAAACGACGCGCGTCATCCTTGTCGGAGAGAACCTGATCGATCATGTCCCGTTCGATCACGGAGTAGCCATGGCTGCCCAGACCGGTGCCGGAGAAAAGATCGCGAATGTCCTTCAGGCGGCAGGGGATCTTGTTGATGGCGAATTCGCTCTCCCCCGAGCGGAAGACACGGCGGGCCACCGCCACGTGGGTGTACTCCAGCGGAAGCACGCCGTCATCGTTGCTGACCGAGAGGATGACCTCGGCGAGGCCGAGCGGCTTGGCGGAGCCGGTGCCCTTGAAGATCACGTCCTGAATGCGCTCGCCGCGCAGCGTGCGCGCATTCTGCTCGCCCAGAACCCACCGCAGGGCGTCGGAGATGTTGCTCTTGCCGCAACCATTGGGGCCGACGATGGCGGTGATGCCCCGGGCCAGCGGGATCTCGGTGCGGTTGGGAAAGGACTTGAACCCGAACAGCTCCAGCTTCTCGACGAACACCCTGACTCCTTCCTGAACGGCGTGAACGAGGGGCGCGGCGGTCCGTGTTGCGGACCGTGTGCGCTGCTCGACGAAAGGCGGCCTCTACCGGGAGATGGTTTCCGACGGCGCGCCGGCGCCCGATCCTCCCACGACGCGCGCGTTGCTGATCCTACCCGATTGCGTCCAGGCGCGCGCGGTCCGCTCGGCCTCATCGGCCGATCGGAACGATCCGGCCAGCACCCGGTACCAGTCATCGCGGTCCGCGACCGGTACCCAGAGGTATCGAGCCTCGATCCCGGCGCGGCTCAGACGGGCAACCTCCCGTTCGGCTTGCGCGATCTCCTGGTAGGACCCCAGCAGGATCGTGAACTCCCCCGCGGAAAGCTGCGCCTGCTCCGGCCCCGCACCTCCGGCGGAGGAGACATCCAAGGGCACGATTTCGGGCGCCAGGATCGCGTCTCCCGGCATGCCTTCCACGGGAGTCGCGCCACCCCCGGCAACGGATCGGGGAACGATCTCGGAAAGCCTTCCCATGGGATCGCCGGATCGCGACGGGACTCCCGCGGAGTCCGGCATCGCCGCAACTCCCGGTTCTCCTGGCAGGCCTCCCGGCGCAGCCCCCGCGAGGCGCCGGCGGGCCGCATCATCGAGCGCGGCGCGATCCCTTGCGGCCTGGGCGCGAGCGGCGGAGTCCGGCAGGCCGGCCAGCCGTCGCGCGCTGTCCTCCTGCGTCCTCTCGCCGCGGGTCGCCGCCATCAGGCTCTCGCGCCGTGCGGACTCGGGAATCCACAAGGAGTCGAAGGGTTCCATCGCCCTCCTCTCGGCCAGGACCTCCGCCGCCGATTGCGCACGCTCCCCCGGGGCGGCGGAATCCGCGCCCTCGGCCGCAATCCCAGATCCCGTACGGTCGGCGGCGCGGCCGCTGTCCGCGGGTACGGGCTGCACGAGCCGGCGGGTCGTGGGCACGAAGAGGATCGAGGCCACGGCCAGCGTCGCCAGGACGATCGCCACCAGCGCGGCCGTCGAGACCTTTCGGCGAGACCGCTCGCGGCGAGACGCATCGTGAATCCAGGCGGTGACGAGAGGCACCGGCGGCCGCTCCTCCGGCGGCCCGGCCGGACGCGGCCGCGTGGGTTGCGCCGGAGGCGCAGCCGGCGGCGCCGGTGCCGAGGACGGCGGCACAGGAACCGCCGGGGGCGGCGGAGCAGGCGCGGGGGACGCGGCCTGTGGGACAGAGGGAACAGGAGCCGGCTCCGGAGCCGAGGGAACCGCGGGCGCCGGTGGAGGAGGCACCGGCGGGACGGCGGCTGACGGCGTGGGAGATGGAATGGGTGGCACGGCCGGAACCCGCGGAGGCGGTGGCACCGATGGAACAGCGGGGACCGGCGGAACGGATGGCTTCGGCGGAATGCCCGGCACCGGCGGAACGGACGGCACCGGCGGAGCGGACGGTACCGGCGGGATGCCGGGTTCCGGCAGGGGCGAAGGGACCGGCGCCGGCGATGGAGCCGGGGTGGGCGGCGGATACGGCACCGGCGACGGATACGGCGCGGGCACCGATGGCGGCACCGGGGCCGGCGGCGGCGCGGGCGGCGGAGGTGGAGACGGCACTCTGGGAGGCACGGGTGCAGGATAGGGCGTAGGCGCCTTGGGCGGCTCAGGAGCCGGAGGCGGCGCTCCGGTTGGCGCAGGCGCCTTGGGCGGCTCGGCAGCCGGAGGCGGCGCAGGGGATGGCGCAGGCACCTTGGGCGGCTCGGCAGCCGGAGGCGGCGCAGGGGATGGCGTCGGCACCTTGGGCGGCTCGGCAGCCGAAGGCGGCGCAGGGGATGGCGTCGGCACCTTGGGCGGCTCGGCAGCCGCAGGCGGCGTGGCCGGTGTCGG
>JAKQSZ010000001.1 GCA_029569475.1 Candidatus Eiseniibacteriota bacterium
GGGCTCATCGTCCCCGGATCCACGTTCAGGTACGGATCGAACTTCTGCAGCGTGATCCGAAGGCCTCGTTCCTTCAGCAGCAGCCCAAGCGAGGAGGCCGCGATCCCCTTGCCGAGCGAGGAGACCACGCCCCCGGTCACGAAGACGTAGCGGTGCTGTGAGTCCATCGATCCCCGTCCCCCCTTCAGTCAGCAGCCCCGGGGCCGGGAAGGCTCGCCGGGGTGGGATAGGCCCGTTGGAGAGCCGCGAGATCCTCGGGCGTGTCGACCGCGGTCTGCGGCCAGCCTCCCAGACGGACGCGGATGGTCATCCCTGACTCCAATGCACGGAGCTGCTCCAGCCCCTCGGTGACCTCCAGCGGGCTCGGAGCAGTCTGCAAGAAGCTCCGCAGCAACGCCAGAGGATAACCGTAGACGCCGATGTGGCGCAGACCGTACGGCGCCCCCGCCGGACTCTCGTCCCGCACGAAGGGGACGGGCGCCCGCGAAAAGTAGAGCGCCCGGCCGTCGCGGGCCCTGGCCACCTTCACGACCGAGGCTCGATCGCGCTCGGCCGGACTCTCGATCGGAACGGCCAGCGTCCAGATGGCATCGGGCGCCGTCCGCAGATCCGCGATCAGCCCTTCGATCGCCGGCGGATCGAGCAGGGGTTCATCCCCCTGGATATTCAACACGAAGTCCGGCTCCGCGCCGAGGAGGTCCAGCGCCTCGCCCATGCGGTCGCTGCCGGACCGGTGATGGGAGGCGGTCATCACGCACTCGGCGCCGCAGCGCCGCGCCTCCTCCAGGATCCTGTCATCGTCGGTGGCGACCACCAGGCGGTGGCATCCGCGGATGAGGCGCGCCCGGGAGATCACGTGGGAGAGGATGGTGCGGCCGTGGAGGGTGGCGAGGAGCTTGCCGGGAAAGCGCGAGGCGGCGAAGCGGGCGGGAACGATCGCAATGACCTCGGGAGCGGGTGCTATCGCAGTGACCTCGGGAGCGGGTGTTCCTGTGTCCGCCATGTTTCCCGTTACCGTAACCCTTGCCTGGACCCTGCCTGCACCCTATTGGCCTGTTTCGACGGTCGTCCTGAGCGGTCACAGCCGTGCGGCGCTGAGAGGATCCGACCCCGGAGAACGACTCCCGGTCCCCAAGAACTGAGCCCCGAGGGTCCCGTACCTCAGAGGGCTGGGCACGCCGCCGCGTGGGGCCCTTGCTCGACGGTCAGTGCAGTTCAGGACGACGCATCAGCGTCCCTTCGCTTCCGCCCGCGGAACGAACAGGGCCTCGCCTCCACCCGCGGAACGGAGAGAGATCAGACCTCGGCGGCGACGGGTTCGGGGGCGATGCTGACCTGCTTCTTGGTCCGGCCGACCTGGCGGTACACCACGCGCCCGGTGACCTTGGCATACAGGGTGTCGTCCCTGCCGCGCCCTACGTTGATGCCGGGATGGATGGCAGTGCCGCGTTGCCGCACGATGATCGACCCGGCTGTGACCAACTCGCCGCCGTAAGCCTTGACCCCGAGCCGCTGCGCATTGGACTCGCGACCGTTGCGCGAGCTGCCTACACCTTTTTTGTGAGCCATGCTGAACTTCCTCCGGCATCTCTCCACGGGCGCGGCGCGCCCGGCCTGCTATGGTCTCCCGCTCTGCTTTCGTCTGGACTACGCGTGCGATCCGCCGACTGCAGCCTACGCTCACGGATCCCCGGAGGCTGCCAGGCTCTTCACCGGCCGGGGCCCCGGCGGGCTCAGTCCCGGGCCCGTCTTCCCGCGCGCCGCTCTACGCCTGGATCGACCGGATACGGACTTCCGTGAAGTCCTGGCGGTGCCCCTTGCGACGCCTGTAACCCTTGCGTCTCTTGAACTTGCCGACCACGATCTTGGGGCCGCGGCCGTGACGAAGCACCTCGGCTTCCACCCTGGCGCCGCTGACAACCGGCCGGCCGAGCTTGATCGCATCGCCGTCACGGATCATCAGGACCTGGTCGAGCACAAGCGTGCTGCCCGGCTCTGCTCCAGTCAGAGGGATCCGCACCGTCTCATCAGGCGAGACGCGGTACTGAAATCCCAGGCATCGGACGATGGCGAACACGGAGCTCCTCCTTTGGAGATTCCTGATTTCTTATCAAAAGGCTGAGTCTACCGACCGGGGTCGGATCGGTCAACACGGAACATCTCCAGCTTTCGCCCGCCAACTGATCCGGGACCCCCGCCTGGAGCACGTGTCCTGATGAAGTCCCGGGCAGAGATCGTCGTTGCAGGGTCGGTCCGTCCCTGGGCGCCGCTTCCGGTCTAACGGACGATGACAACCGGCCGGGTCGCCGCATCCGTCGCCCCGCTCACCCGCAGGTAGTACATCCCGCTCGCCAGCCCGCCACCGCGAAGCTGGAAGCCATGCGGGATCCCCGCGCCGAGGACGCCGTCGTGCAGTCCCTGGACGTGCCGCCCGGCGGCGTCGAACAGGTCGATCCGCACCCGGCCCTCCTCGACCAGAGTGACGGAGAACGAAGCGGCGTCCCGCACCGGGTTGGGATGAGGGCTGGACAGGGAGAGACGGGTCAGGCCGCGGCCGCCCCGGTTCCCCAGCTCCGGACCGGAGGAGACCGGCGCGCCGCCCGGCAGCACGGCCACTCCCTTGATGGATCCGCTGATGTCGTCGGGTAGCGACGACACCATGACCAGATCCCGCAGACCATCCCCCGTCACATCGGTGAAGTGGAGGCTCCACGGGTCATAGGTCAGACCGAGGCGCGGCCGAACCGCGAAGGCGCCGGTGCCGTCGTTCGCGTAGACCGCCACGCCGTTGGCCACCGTCGTCATCATCAGGTCGATGTCTCCGTCATCGTCGATGTCCCCCGCGGCCAGGCCGGTGGCACCCAAGAGATCCGGCGAGAAGGGCGCGTAGTAGTCGGCGCGCGATCCGAAGGTGCCCGCTCCGGTGCCGAAGAGCACCGTCAGGGTCTCGCGCCCTTCGTTGTCCGCACCGGAGTTGCCGGTGGCCAGATCGGCGTGTCCGTCCCTGTTGAAGTCATCGGAGACGATCCAGCGCGGGCCTTGTCCGACCGGGTAGATCACCTCCTCCCGGAGGGTGCCGTCGCCGTTGCCGAGGTGGACGTTGATGAAGTCGCGCTCGCCGTAGGGCATCCAGTGGGTGGTCACCAGATCGACGTTGCCGTCCTCGTTGAAATCGCCGCCGAGCAGCGCGTGCGGCCCCCGGCTGATGAAGATGGTGTACGGCGGGTCAAACGTCCCGTCGCCGCGGTTGCGGCTGATGAACAGGCGGTTGGCCTCCCCCCCGGGAGCGCAGCAGAGCTCCTCGCAGTTGACGACGTCGAGATCGCCGTCATTGTC
The DNA here is from genome assembly GCA_029569475.1 of Candidatus Eiseniibacteriota bacterium. The sequence continues at coordinate 3,337 of JAKQSZ010000001.1, forward strand.
GAGGTCGAAGGCGTCCACGTCGCCGTTGCCGCCTGTCCCGAGCGTCCACTCGATGATGGGGCCGAAGGTTCCGGCGCCGTCGTTCAGGGCGGTGTGGAAGTCGTAGCCGTTGTGGAAGTCGGTGTGGGGATCGTTGTACAGCAGGTCCAGATGGCCGTCGCCGTTGAGGTCGCGCAGCTTGGCCCGTCCGGCGCCCCGTCCGTACGTCTCGCTGTGCGTGTAGAAGACCGGCGCGGCGAAGACGCCCTCGCCGAGGTTTCTCAACAGGCTTCCCTTGCGGCCGGTGGACTCGGTGGAGGTGAAGACGTCCAGGTCGCCATCCCCGTCCACGTCGCCGACGTCCATGCGGATGTTGAGCGACGTCGCCTCGAAGACCGGCCCCAGCACGGGGAAGACGCCGTTGCCCGGGTTCCGGTGAACGGTCACCGCCATCGAGTACCGATCCGCGGAGAGCAGATCGGGGGCGCCATCTTCATCCACGTCACCCGCCGTCACCGCGAAGGTGGCCTGGCCGGCGGAGACCGGCTGCACCGGGTGAAAACCGCCCGCACCGTCGCTGAGCGCGACCCGCAGGCCGTCGGTCGCGCGACCGGTGAAGTTCACGGAGACGACATCCGTCCAGCCATCTCCGTTGAAGTCCGCGGTGCCGAGATCCGACGGCCCCGAGTCGTAGGCCAGCAGCGGGATGTCGGGGCGGCGCACGAGACTCCCCGCCCCGTCGTTGGCGAAATGCACGATCTGGTCCAGCCCCATGTAGGGACCGCTGTCGGTGTTCCCGTAGAAGACGTCGAGGTCCCCGTCGCGATCGGTGTCGGCCAGGGCGACCGACGCATGGAGCATGGCATCGTGGTAGACGAAGAGCTGGCCGTACGCCACGGGGGGGCCAAACGTCCCTCCCGGCTGAGCCAGCAGGACCGAGACCTCCTGCCAGTCGTGGGCGACCACGAGGTCATCCCGCTGGTCGCCATTCAGGTCGCCCGCCTCGAGTTTGCGCGCACGGCGCGAGACCATGTAGGTGGCCGCCCCGGCGAAGTTGCCGGCCCCGTTGCCGAGGAGGATGGAGACAGAGCTCTGCTCCTGGTAGGGACGGTGGTTGGCCGCGGCGAGATCGAGGTCGCCGTCGCCGTCGAAGTCCCCCGCCGCCAGACCGATCGGACCCTGGCCGACGACGAGCGTCCGGAACGTGGGGAACGCTCCCGCCCCGTCGTTCCAGTAGACGCGCGCGGTCTGCCCGGTCTCGTGGAAGGTGTCACAGATGGAGACCGCCACATCCGGGTCGCCATCCTCATCGAAATCCGCGGCGACGATATCCCAGCAGCCGAGGCTCGAGACGGTCGTGTGGACCGGCGGGCCGTAGGTCCCATCCCCCTGATTGAAGATCAGCGCGAAGCCGGACATGCCGTCGGTCCCGCCGCCCGGCGCGGCGTACTCGTAGTTCGAGACCGCCACATCGAGGAGTCCGTCGCCGTTGAAGTCGGCCGTGGCGATGGCGGTCGGATCGCGCTCGAAGGCCTCCTCGTTGCCGGGATAGGCCGAGGTCCCCACGTCGTATCCGATCCAGGGCGGTGTCAACTCCTCGCCCGCGGCGCTTGCGGCGACGCCCAGCGCCAGGACGAGAGACAGCGACGCGATTCGGTGAGGGATCATCCAACTCCTCCTTCTGCTTCCATGGCCGGCGGCCACGCGCGCGGAGCCAGGGTCCGCCGAGCGGGCGCGAGAGGCTGCTCGGTCTTGCGGTGCGCTCCGGCGCCGATCCTGATACCGGGAAAGAGCCCGCGCCCAGTGACGAGGAGGCGCTGGATCTGCTCTCGCAGACCCGTGTCGTCTCCCGATGCTGCGCTGGGAACGGCACGGGTGGACCCCATCCCTCAACGAAGTCGGCAGGCTGAGACGCCCTCCCTGGCCCCGCGCGGGTCACCCTCTTGGGCCCTGCCCCTGCTTTGGAGGGTCCGCGCGTCCGCTGGTGTTCCCTTCCCGGACGAGTCAGCGGGCGCCGCCATGTCGCCTCGGCGACTTCGAGGCGCCATCTGCACGGCGAGTTGGGGCGCCAGCGAAGCATTCGGTCACGGTCGGATGAGACGCAACACCGCTCGAAGACGAACAGGGCCGGGGTTCGCCATCCCCGGCCCTGGTCTGGCTGCGATCCGACCGCGCGCCAGAGAGCGCGCGTCCGTTTCGACGGCGCCACCGCGTCGGCGGCGCTCTCCGGGACGCGCTAGCGGATCAAGGTCAACCGGCGGCTCTGGTCGAAGTCACCGGCTTTCAAACGATAGAAGTACACGCCGCTCGTCAGCTCACGACCGGCGTTGTCCCGGCCGTCCCAGCCGACCGTGTGCGAGCCCGACGAGAGGCGTGCCTCCTCCAGCAGGACCCGGACGATGCGGCCCGAGGTGTCGTAGATCTCCAGCCGCGCCGGCGCCGGGTTGCTGAGGACGAACGTGATGCGGGTGACGGCCGCCGAAGGCTGGAACGGATTGGGGTAGCTGCTCGCCAGAACGCTGCCGGGCTCGAGCATTCCCGTGGGCGGGGTGGCCGAGAGGCTCGTGTCGAAGGTCTCGACGCTGAAGTCGTCGACGGCCGCCTCGACCAGGTTCTCGTCGCCGGTATCGCAGGCGCTGAAGCGGAACACCACTTGATCGGTCAGCTCGATGAACTGGTTCAAGTCGGCGTTCGTGCGCTGCCAGGTGTTGGCATTGGTGGTCACCAGCTCGAGCTGCCGCCAGGTGGCGCCGCCGTCGCTGGAGACCTCGGCGAGGAAGCCGTCATCCTGCGAGGCGCCGACCACCGCGAACCAGCGCCAGTAGTTGACATAGGCCTGCGTAGCCTGGCTGAGGTCGAAGATCGGGCTCCGCAGGCGCGTGCAGCCGCCGTCAAGGTCGGCGTCGCCCGGCACGCCGCCGACGTTTCCGTTGCCGGTGACGAAGCACTTCACGCCCGGCGAGGGGGTGTGGTCATTCTCCGGCTGGACCGGCTGGCCGAGGAAGCTCGTTCCCACCGGGTCCTCGCGGACCCAGACGCCGCCCGTGGCATCGTCGCCCGGCATGCCCATCATCCAGGCGGGGTCCTCGGGATCTTCCGCGGCATAGGCGTAGACGAGGTCCGTGACGTAGAAGGTGTGGAAGAACATCGGGGCGCCGAAGGGGTTGACGGCGACCCGTCCGGGTCCGTCGGCGGCCCGGAGATAGTAATCGACCTGGCTGGCGGAGGGCAGGCCAGGGATCTGGCCCGTGTAGAGATTGCCGTTGGCCGTCATCGGCACATGCACCCAGTTGCCCCGGTTGACCCGGTAATACAGAGAGGCCGAGGCCACGGTGCTGGGATCGGTGATGATCGCCGCGATCGTGGTGGGGTTGGTGTGGTCGTAGGTGGTGCCGACCTGGGTCACGTTGCTGAACTGCGGCCCCGCGTTGTCGCGGAGGGCGAAGTCCTGCGCGGTGATCTGGTTGAGGCGAACAATGACCGTGGCCGTGTCCGGAAGAAGGCCGGCCTTGCTGGCCACGGCCTGATAGGTACCGTTGCCGGCGGTCCCGGTGTAGTAACCGTTGTTGTCGGTGGTGAACTCCTCGCCGGTTTCCAGGAGCCGGATGAGGGCGCCCGGAACCGGCTGGTTCTGCCAGGTCTCGTTGCGGACATAGCCGCGGAGCTCGCCATTGCCCTGGGAGACGGCCACGACAGCGGCATAGGCGTCGATGAAGCCCCAGCCGTAGGTGTTGTCCTCCCCCGCGTTCCCCTCGTCCCGCGAGGTGGCCAGCAGGACCTCCTTGATCGTGTCCACGTCCAGGTTCGGATTGGCCTGGCGCATCAAGGCCACCACACCGGCCACGTGCGGCCCGGCCATGGAGGTGCCGCTGTAGTTCTGCGAGTAGCCCGTGCCCGGCACGCAGGAGTAGACGTTGACGCCGGGGGCGCAGACTTCCGGTTTGATCTGCCGCTCCGAGGGAACGTTGCAGCCGGTCGGCCCGCGGCTGGAGAAGTAGGCGATCGGATAGGGCCAGTTGTAGGCGGTCGCGTCGACCGCGCCGATCGAGAAGGCGTTGTACACGGTCGTGGCGCGGTCGGCCGGGGAGCGGAGCGACCGGGCGCCCGGCCCCTCGTTGCCTGCCGAGACGGTCACCACGACGCCGGCCGCCTCGCAGTTGTCGATCACGGCCCACCAGCGGGAGTCGCAGTCGGTATAGCCGGAGCCGAACTGCTCGTTGATGCCCCAGGAGTTCTGGACGACGTCGGGGACGTCATCGGTGGTGTTCGGATTGCCGTCGGGGTCGGTCAGCCACTGGAAGGCGGCCAGGATGTCGTTGTCGAAGCCCGAACCGACGCCCTGGTCGATGGGGTTGGTGGCGATCCAACTGGCGCCCCAGGCCACGCCGACGGTGTCCTGCGTGCCGGCGCCCAGCCCCGTGATCGTGCCCATGACGTGGGTGCCGTGGCCGTAGTTGTCGCGGGGCGAGGTGTAGCCGTAGCCCAGCAGGTCAAGCCAGCACTCCTGCCAGGGATGCGCCCCGTTGTATCCCCGCCAGCGCGTGCGGAGGGCCGGATGGTTGCCGTCGACGCCGGTGTCGATGTTCGCCACCAGCCGGCCGGCCCCGTTGATCCCCAGCTCGTACCAGACCTGCGGCGCGTTGATGGCGCGCAGGCCCGGGGTCACCCCGATGCCGCGCGAGGGTTCGCCCTCGGAACCGGGGGCGGGCTCCTCCACCGGCTTGATCAGGTTGGCCGTGAAGTTCGGCTCGATCAAGTCAACGTCCTGGCGCCGCGCGATCGTCTCGATCTCGGCCTTCGTCGCCTGGACGACCAGCAGGTTGGAGATCCAGTAGCTGGTATAGCCGCTGACCCCTCCCAGGCGGATCCTCTCCTCGAGGTGGCTCCGCAGAGCCTGCTGGGAACCTCGGGTCGCCTGCAGCGCGGTAACGACCTCCGCGTGCCGCTCCCGGAGCGTGGCCCGGCGGGCCTTGAGCTCCTGGTTGAGCTGCGCCACCGGCGCCTGCTCGACCATGTTGACGATGACGCTGAGCTGATCCTGGTCCGACGCCGCCGCCATCTGCGCCTGCACCGCGGGGTGGATGGTCCCCGCGGAGGCGGTCGTCGCGAGCAGGGTCAGGATTCCGGCCGAGAGTAGCGTGGCGATGCGCATGTCTTCTCCTCCCGCTTGGGGATGTGCGACCCGAGGAACCTCCGGCGCGTCTGCCGGCCCGCACTCGTCGCCTCGCAGGTGCATGTCCAGACGGGTCAAGCCGTGATCGGGGACCGAGGTCTGGAGCATTGCGGTCGCGTCGTGCCTGGCCGCCTTGTTCCGAAGGATTGGCGCATTCAATGATAACACACCGAAATGGAACGGACGCGCCGCGGCGCCCAGCCGATGGCGGAGTGACGACGGGGCGTGATTGTAATGCTCGGCTTGCCGGGCGAACAGGGTCGGGGAGTCTTTCACATCTTCCGTCTTCCATCTTCCATCTTTCCGGGTTCCTCGTCTTTCCACGGGTCCTGAGCCCACGCGGGCGGGTAGAGGTATCATCGGGAGCAGGGGGCAACATGACGGCGGCCACGGTCTTCAACATCCAGCGCTTCTCGACCCACGACGGCCCGGGTATCCGCACGACGGTATTCCTGAAGGGCTGTCCGCTGCGCTGCTCCTGGTGCCACAACCCCGAGAGCCGCCGCCCGGAGCCGGAGATGATGGTGCGCCCGGAACGCTCCATCCGTTGCGGCGCCTGCGCCGCCTGCTGCCCCCTGGGCGAGCCCGTCCCCGCCGGCGATCCGCGCTGCCGCGTCTGCGGCGCGTGCGTGGAGGCCTGCCCCACCGAGGCGCGCTCCATGGCCGGCCGTGACATGTCGCCCGATGAGGTGCTGGCCGAGATCCTGAAGGACCGGGTCTTCCACGAGGAGTCCGGGGGCGGCGCTACCTTCTCCGGCGGCGAACCGCTGGCACAGGCGAACTTCCTGCGAGTAATTCTCAGCGACTGCCGGCGGTTGGGCGTCCATTCCGCGATCGACACCTGCGGACACGCCCGGCGCGAGGATCTCCTCGGGGTCGCGGCGCTCGCCGACCTCTTCCTCTATGATCTCAAGGGGATCGCAGAGGAACGCCACCGCGCCCGCACCGGTGTCCCGTGCGGGGCGATCATCGACAATCTCCGGGCTCTCTGCGAGGTCCACCCGCGCGTGTGGCTGCGCCTCCCGGTGATCCCGGGTGTGACCGCCGATGAGGAGGAGATGGAGGCCATGGCTGCCCTTGCCCTGACCCTCCGCCGGATCGAGCGTGTCGACCTGCTGCCCGGGCACCACCTGGGAGTCGAGAAGCTGCGCGCGTTGGGGCGCCCGGCGCCGGGCGGCGCCGGCAGCGGCGCGGGCCTCCTGACGGTCCCGACGTCCGGCCTGCTCGAGACGTTGGCCGAGGTCTGGCGGCGGCACGGTTTCGAGGTTCACATCGGTGGTTGAGGCTCGAAGGACGTCCGGCGACGTGGCGGGCCGCCAGTTGCGCACCGGCCGATGAGGCGGCACGCCACGGCGGCGCTGGACACCAGGGGGAAGCATGAACGAACGGACCCGTAGCCTGCGTCGCGAGAGCCTGGAGGCCGAGCCGTCCATCTCCGCCGAACGCGCTGACCTCCTGACCGACTTCTACCGCGCCGAAGAGGGGCGCCACAGCGTGCCGGAGCTCCGGGCGCTGGCCTTCCACGACCTCTGCGCGCGCAAGACCATCTACCTGGGCGACCTGGAGCTGATCGTCGGCGAGCGCGGCCCGAAACCGAAGGCCGTGCCGACGTATCCCGAGGTGACCTGCCACAGCCTGGAGGATCTCGAGATCCTGGATAGCCGGCCGCTGACCTGGTACCGCGTGGACCAGCGGACCAGGGACCTCTACCGGGACAAGATCATCCCCTTCTGGCGCGGCCGCACCCTGCGCGACCGCATGTTCAGCCTCCTGCCCCGGGAGTGGAAGGCGGCCTACGACGCCGGGATCTTCACCGAGTTCATGGAGCAGCGCGCGCCGGGGCACACCGTCCTCGACGGCAAGATCTACGGCAAGGGGATGCTGGACTTCAAGGCCGACATCGCCGCGTCCCGGGCAGCCCTGGACTTCGCCAACGATCCCGGCGCACCGGCCCGCCGCGAGGCGCTGCGGAGTTTCGACATCGCCTGCGACGCCCTCATCCTGTTGGCCCGCCGCCACGCCGAAGCGGCCGAGGCGCGTGCCGCCGTCGAGCCCGATCCCGTTCGAGCGGACGAACTGCGGGAGATCGCCCGCATCTGCCGCCGGGTTCCGGCGCACGCCCCCGGGACCTTTCACGAGGCGCTGCAGGCCTACTGGTTCTGCCACCTCGGCGTCATCACCGAGTTGAACGGCTGGGACGCCTTCTGCCCGGGCCATCTCGATCAGCACCTGCTCCCCTTCTACCGCCGGGGTTTGGCGGAGGGGACGCTCACGCCGGAGCGGGCGCGCGAGCTGCTCGAATGCTTCTTCGTCAAGTTCAACAACCACCCGGCGCCGCCCAAGGTGGGCGTCACCGCGGCCGAATCGGGAACGTACACCGACTTCGCCAACATCAACCTGGCCGGGCTCCGGCCCGACGGCAGCGACGGCAGCAACGAGCTGACCCTGCTTCTCCTCGAGGTCATCGAGGAGATGCACCTGCTGCAGCCCAGCAGCAACGTCCAGATCAGCCGCAAGACCCCCGACCATGTCTTGAAGGCCGCCCTGCGGGTCATCCGCCGCGGCTACGGCTTTCCTTCGGTCTTCAACGCCGACAGCGTGGTCGAGGAGCAGCTTCGCCAGGGGAAGACGCTGGAGGATGCCCGCGCCGGCGGCTGTTCCGGTTGCGTGGAAGTGGGGGCCTTCGGGAAGGAAGCCTACATCCTCACCGGGTACTTCAACCTGCCGAAGGTCCTCGAGCTGGCGCTCCACGACGGCCTCGACCCGCGCACCGGGCGGCAGCTCGGTCCGCGCACGGGGGCCCCCCCCGACCTCGACTCCCTGGAGTCGGTGCTGGCCGCTTTCGAGCGGCAGCTCGCCCACTTCCTCGACATCAAGATCAGCGGCAACCACACCATCGAGCGCCTCTACGCGGAGTCCATGCCGGCTCCCCTGCTCTCCGTGCTGATCGACGACTGCGTGCGCCGGGGGCTCGACTACAACGCCGGCGGCGCGCGCTACAACAACACCTTCATCCAGGCGGTCGGGATCGGCTCGATCACCGACGCCCTCTCCGCCATCCGGGCGGTGGTCTTCGAGGAGAAGGCGATCGGCCTGCCCGAACTGGTCGGGGTCCTCGACCGCGACTTCGAGGGAGCCGAGCCACTCCGCCAAAGGCTCTGGAACAAGACCCCCAAGTACGGCAACGACGACGAGCGGGCCGACGACCTGATGGTCCGGGTCTTCGACCTGGCCTTTCGCCACATCGACGGACGGCCCAACGGCAAGGGCGGCGCCTATCGCCTGGAGATGCTGCCCACCACCTCGCACGTCTACTTCGGCGGCGTCTGCCTCGCCTCTGCCGATGGGCGGAAGGCCGGGGCTCCCCTGTCGGAGGGGATCAGCCCCGTGCAGGGGGCCGACCGCCGCGGCCCGACCGCGGTCTTGAAGTCAGCCGGCCGGATGGACCACGTCAAGACGGGCGGCACCCTGCTGAACATGAAGTTCAGCCCCGCCTTCCTGGCAGGCGAGGAAGGGATCGACCGGCTGGCCCAGCTCATCCGGGGCTACTTCCGCATGGACGGCCACCACGTGCAGTTCAACGTCGTGGACGCCTCGACCCTGCGGGCCGCGCAGGCCGATCCGGGGGCGCATCGCGACCTCATCGTGCGCGTGGCGGGGTACAGCGACTACTTCTGCGACCTCTCCAGTGCCCTGCAGGAGGAGATCATCGAGAGGACCTCCCACACCCTCGCATGATCTGATGGGGCGGCCGCGGCGACCACGAACCGCCCCATCGCGGGTGGAGGACTATCGAGCGATCTTGATGACCTTGCCCTCGCCGATCGGCTCACCGTCGAGGGTCAACCTGTAGAAGTAGGTCCCTTGGGGCGCGTGCGCCCCGCCCGTGAGCGTCCCGTCCCAGTCGGCGCTCCAACGTCCCGCCTGCAGCCTCGACTCGCCGATGTCCCGGACGAGCCTTCCCTGCGCATCGAAGACGCGGAAACCGACGACCCCGGGTGCGGCCAGATCGAAAGCGATCCTGGTGCGCTCGTGGAACGGGTTGGGAGCCGCCGGCCGTATCGTCAGGCGCTCGGCCACGCCGGACGGCGGGACCAGCGGGCCGGGAGAAGCCGTCGTGACGCCCTGGTCGTGCATCGCCAGATAGATCTCGCTTCCGGCGACGGGATCGCGTCCGGTGACGAGGAGCTGCACGTTGTCCTCCTGGACCCCCTGCTGCCGCTTGAGGAGGGCGGAGAAGAGCGGATCCGGCGAGGTCCGGATGCCCGTCAGCTCGAACCCGTACGGCTCCTCGCATCCGACGTGGGCGGGAACGGCCGCGCCGATCCCGCTGCGGTTGCTGATCGTCAAGGTGAGGTCGCTCAGCGGCGTCGGACTCGCATAGGCCGGGATCGCGCCCTTCTCTCCCGGCTCGAGCCGCAGCTCGATCGGAACTCGCGGGTTGTAGCTGCGCGTGATGTGAAGGACGGCGGGTGCGTCGCCCATGTTCGTGAAGACGATGTCTCCATGCTCGTCAAAGGGCGAGATGCCGAAGGTGAATATCTGGCTGGGGCCAAAGAGAATCTCCGCCGATCGCCGCAGGTCCAGTCGGGCTGCGGTGGTGCCCTCTCCGGTCTGACGGAAGAGGTCGAGCACGGCGTCATCTCCGTGCCGGAAGGTCTCGATCCCGCCGCCTCCTCCGGCGCGGTCGCCCAGATAGGTCGAAAGATGGGAAACGAAGAACTGCCATAGCCAGTCCTCGGAAAAGATGAGGGTATAGCCGCACTCGGCCAGTCCCAGTTTCAGCAGGTTGGCCGCGTCGGAGCCGTACTGGGGGTGGTCAGGCGGCATCAGGTAGAAACCCGCAATCGCCTGGCCCCCCTCCTCATCCTGGGCGGAGAACAGACCGCACGACTTCGCGCACGGAGTGCCTCCTCCTTTGATCCCCGTGGCGGGTTGGATGTTGTTCATGAGCACGCCGCCGAAGATGTTGTTCACGACAAAGGGGTCGTCAGACCACTCATTGAACCCCTCGGGGAAGTGCCGGATCATGCCATGCGAGATCGTTCCGACGATCTCGGCCATGAGCGGATTCTCGATGGCGGCCCGGCTCAGCTTCGCCATGTCGGATGGAGTGGAGTAGTGGTCGCCCAGGTCGTACCCGACCGGTTCCCCGTCGAGCCCGGCAGGGTTGTGAAAGTGCGTGTCGAGCATGCCGAGCTGCTGCGCGCGTTCGTTCATCTCCTGCACGAAGAGCGGGAGGCAGAGGTTGGGTCCGCCGCCGTAGATGAACTCGGCGATGGCATTGGCCGCGTCGTTGCCGGAGAGGAGCATGCAGGTATACATCAGATCGCGCAGGTTGATCCGCTCGCCGGCCACCAGCGGGACCTGCGAGCCCGGAATGTCCTCAGCCACCCAGGTGGGAATCACCATTTCCCCGTCCAGGTCCAACCAGCGCGGATCGTTCGGGGGGAGTTGCGAGCGCTCGCAGGCGATCAACACGGTCATGGTTTTGGTGGTGCTGGCGATACAGACCTGGTCGAACGGTTTCTGGGAGAAGACGAGATTCCCCTCGCAGTCGTAGGCGACCGACTGCAGCCCCCCCAGACCGTAGACCTGGCGCCAGGGCGCGATCAGGTGCACCTGGCCTGCATCGTCATCCTCTCCCGGGGCGCCGACGGCCAGCCCGCCCTTTCCACTGTGATCAAACCGGCCGAAAGCCAGGGAGGTGCCCAGTTCCTCGAAGCCTTCGATCGGGTCGTTCAGCGTTCCCTGGTTGAAGGCCGCCCACCCGTAGCCGAGGGGGCCGTTGGGCCCTCCATAGGCGATGTGCACCTGGCCGGAGGACGTCGTGAAACCCATGCCATCTCCGGGAGCGCCGATGGCCAGCTCGTCGAAGCCGTCATTGGCTGCTTCGAAACGTCCGGCCGCCAGCGCCAGGCCGAACTGGTCGTTGCTCTGGGGTATGCTGCCGAAGTCGGTTTCGGTGAGGCTCAGGGCGGTGGAGAGGTCGATCGTGGCGTCGCCGCCGCGGGCCACGTGGACCTTTCCGGCCATGGCGGCGCCGGACACATCACGGCCCGGCTCGCCGACGGCGATCCACCGGTAGTCTGCGGAGGAGAGCCGGCCGGCCGCGACGGCATAGCCGAACAGACCGTTGTTCTGGATTCCACCGAATTCCCAGGCCGTCAGAAAGACCGGCCGCGCGGTGACCGGGCCGGTCGCCGAACCGCGGATGATCCATACCGCTCCCGCGTTGGGTTGGGCATCGTCGAAGTACGGGAGCCCGGTGATGATGTCGTCGTGGCTGGTTCCGATGACATTTCCGGAGGCGACCGAGAAGCCCATGCGGTCGCCGGCCGCGCCCGGCATGTCAAAGGACGCGCCGGTCAACGTGCCGCCGTTGCCGTAAAGGCCGATGCTGGTGCCCAGCACGTAGCAGACCGCGCCGGCGAAGGAGTCCTCTCCGGGGCATCCGATGGCGAGGTCGCGATGTCCGTCGCCGTTCAGGTCTCCGGCCGCCAGAGAGGCGCCGAAACGGTCGCCCGCCTCGCAGGCGTCTCCGAGGGTGGCCTGCGTGATCGAATGCCACGGCACGAGCCCGTTGGGGGAGCCCGCCAGCACGTAGACTTGTCCGGCATCGGCCAGCCCCAGGCCAAGGGTGGAGCCGGGCGCCCCGACCGCCAGATCCGCATAGCCGTCCTGGTTGAAGTCCGCCGCCGTCAGCGCGAATCCCACATTCTCGTCCGCCTCGTCCAGGCCACCCATCTCATCGCTCGTACGGATCACCGATCCCTCGTGCGTGAGGCCGAAGGAGGTTCCCCAGCAAAGGATCACCGCCCCCGCATCGTCGAGATTGTTGGACGCTTCGTTGGGCGCACCGATCGCCAGGTCTTCGTAGCCGTCCCCGTTGAAGTCCCCCGCGGCCAGGGCGTCGCCCGTCCGATCGGTCGCCTCATTCGCTCCCGCGCACTCATGCCCTTGCCGGATGATCGAGAGATGGGCGTGCGCGCCGTGTGGCGTCAGCGCCGCCATGGCCAAGAGGAGCGCCGCCACCAGCAGGCGCCTGCCACCTCCCTTCGGCGAAGTTCCGTATGGTCTGAACTGCATCGATCCACCTCCTGTGGCCGTCAGCGCGGCCGAATGTGAAGCCCCCTGTGCGAAGAAACGTCGGGAACTCGTGAATCGCACTGGCCGCGCTCGACGAGCGAGGTGCCAGGTGGGTGCGACCTGGAGAGATCTGTCGGTGCGTCGTCCTGCCAGAACGGTCAATCTCAGTGAACGGAAGGGATGGCTGCTAGCGGGGACCTTCTGTCCTTCCCTGATCCATCGCCTGATGGCCTGCGCTGGCAAGTCGATGCCGGATCAAGCCTGGATCAGGCACATCGCCGGCGGAGGTTTGGGGTTGGTTGTGGAAGGATTTGTGTTGGGCGGGTCGCGACGAGCGTTCGACGGTGGTCCCGCCGAACGCTCCCACGCCTGGGGACGTAAAGTTTGGCTCCAATCGAATAACGGTTGAGGCTCTCGTGGGGAGTGCAGACCCGAAGAGGGAATATGAGAAGGACTGCGGGAAGCCAAGTGAGTGGCCAGGCTGAGCGGTAGCCGGGTCGATCGGTAGCCGGGCTGATCGGTCACAGCCCTGGCCTGGCGCTCAGAACGCGAACTTCAGCAGGTTCTCTGTCTGCCTCTCCCCCAGCGCGGCGGTCTTGACCCGCCGCCAGTAGTAGCTCCACCAGGAGCCGGGCAGCTCAGCTCGCCGCGGGAACCGTCGCCTCGCGAAGACCTCGCTCCAACGCCAGCGCCGCTGGACCACCCCGGCGGCCATCGCCGCCGTCTCCCCCGGCTGGTTCTCCCGCCGCCACTTGATCAGGTTGCGCCAGACCACGAAGATCGCC
>JAKQSZ010000003.1 GCA_029569475.1 Candidatus Eiseniibacteriota bacterium
TCTAAATAGCTTCGCATGATTCAAAATCACCTGGGACGTTAAGATCGGATCTCATATGGAGTTGTGGGCTTCACAGCGTGAGACCTCACCTGTATTTCTGGAGGTGACCAAACCAAACCAGAATACAAGGAGGTCCCACAATGCGAACTCGGCTCCGCCTGCCCCGATCCAGCCGACGGCGTTTGCAGCGACTCGACCGCAAGACCCGCGATGCCAACCTGCGCGTCCGTTGCCGGGTGATCCTCAAGGTGGACCAAGGGCTCTCGGCTCGGGCGGCCGCCCGGGAGATCGGGTGTGTGCCTTCGACCGCCGCCCGGATCGTAGCGCGTTTCCTCGAGCAGGACGAGGCTTCCCTCTACGATCGTCGGGCCGAGAACGGGCAACGGAAGGTCGACGACGATGTCCGTCAGGCTCTCCGGGAAATCCTGCTCAGGACCCCGGATGCCTTTGGCTATCAACGAACCAGCTGGTCCCTGGAAGTTCTGGCCCGGGTCCTCGCCGAGACCACCCACATCCAGATCTCCGTCGGTCACCTCTGGAAGGTCCTTCGAGAGCTGAAGGTCCGCTGGGGCTGCGCTCGGCCGATCGTGGCCTGTCCCTGGCCAGCCGCCCGGCGCAGACGGCGCGTGAGAGAGCTCCGCGAGCTGCAGCGCCATCCACCTCGACGAGAGGTCGTACTCTTTTCCGACGAGGTCGATATCCATCTGAACCCCCGGGTCGGCCGGGACTGGATGCTGAGTGGCCACCAGAGGCTGGTGCTGACACCGGGGAAGAATCAGAAAGCGTTCATCGCGGGTGCCTACGACCCGCGGACCGGTCGGATCGTCTGCGTGGATGGAGACCGCAAGGCCGTCTGGCTCTTCCTCAACCTCCTCCGAGCTCTCCTGCAGGTCTACCGCTCGGCGCGCCGCATCCACGTCATCCTCGACAACTACACGATCCACAAGAGTCGGGCGGTGGTGGCCTTTCTCCGGACCATCGGCGAGAAGATCCTCCTGCACTTCCTCCCGCCCTATTGCCCGGAGGAGAACCGTATCGAGCGCCTCTGGAGAGACGTGCATGACAACGTCACTCGGAATCATCGGTGTAAGACCCTCCAGGACCTCCTGGACCAGGTTTATCTCTATCTGGATTCCAGACTCCTTGTCCGCTGGGGCACCTGCCGGCATGTATGACCGACGCGTTGCAGAATCATGCGAAGCTATTTAGGTCATCCTCGATGGCCATGCAGCGCGACGAGTAGAGGGAACCTTTCGATGGCGTTAGATACTCTCGGCGTGTCGTTGGTGTATCAATCCGTGGGGCAACAGAAGCGATTGCTCGGATCGGCTGCCCCTGAGAGGTATAGGCCGCTGGCACGGCATGGGGGCGGAAACCAAACTAGGACGTTATGATTGGAGCACCAGATCTTCGAACTGTTTCATCTGCTGCCTATCTATGATCCCCGATTTGGGCGATGGGCCGGAGTGCTCGTTCAGTAATCGCTGAGCGACAGGCTGTCTCCGGTAGGGACAATATGTGCTGCTGAATCTCAGGGGCGAGGCGTGACAGAGCCATGACCTGGGTTACGCGGGCGCGCGTGATCCCTTCACAGCGGGCGATTTCGGCCTGACTCCCGATCTCGTCGTCGTCTAGCTGCCGCCGCCACTCCTGGGCCTTCCGGAGGAGCTCGACCACCCGAGGCGTTCGGGGCTGCCTGGGAGGCTTGGCCGGGCGCCGTGCCTTGGCCGCCACGTTCACGACCCGGTCCGCAGTGACGCGCCTCTTGAGGGGACGCTCCCGTTCTCGAACGCGCCCTTGGGCCCCAAGGCGATCTCCACAATCTGCTCGTGGAACTCGGCCACCGGTGCGCCGTTGTGGCCGACGGGGGCGACGTGGAGAACCCGAAACCAGACCTCTGGCGGTCCCGGCCGGCGGGTTCGCAACCTGTTACTCTTGGGTGCGCGCGTGGTCGTGCTGGTCGCCCAGGAGGGGTTCGAGCGGGTCTTCGGCCTCCGGCCGTTCAAACGCAATCGCATGAACAACGGATCGATCCCGTGCTTGCTAGCGCAGTACCGGATCCATGAACAGGACGGGCGAACAGCATGACGGGTGGGGACGTCCTCCACCGCGTCGACCGCAGGTGGACAGCATGTGCGGCAATGCCGCGCGGGAGAGTGATGGTCCCATCCTGTTTCTGCCGCTCACCCATCGGAGGTGCCTCATGATCGTCCCTTTGTTCCTTCTGCTGCTCGCCCAGGCTGCCCCCGCCGACGAGGCGTCGATCGCGGAGCGCTATCACGAGGTCGACCAGCAGCGGCAGGCTTGCTGGAGCACGAAGGACTGGGCATGCGTCGAGAACGTCCTTGAGGGCATGCTGGTCGATCCGGATTTCCGGCAGATTCCCGCGCTCTATCGCAACACGCTTTATAACCTCGCCTGCGCGCACGCGCTCCAGGGAGAGCGGGCCGAGGCGCTGCGCCGCCTGGCCGAATCCGTCGACGCGGGATACGACAACTACATCGGCACGCGCTTCGATTCGGACTTCACCGATCTGCGCGGAGATTCGACCTTTGTGTGGATCCTCGACGGGATGCGCCGATCGCTCGGCGTGACCTGGGATCCGGCCAGGTCCACGAACCCCCCCACGATTCGTACCGACCGGATGACCGTTCCGGAGCTGGTGCAGTTGCGGTCACAGTATGAGTTGGACCAGGTGGTGGCGGGCGCCGCCGATGACTATGAACGCGTGCGTCGGATTACGAGCTGGACCCACGGCCGGTGGTCGCATAACGGCAACAACGAGCCCTCCCAGCCCGATCCGCTGACCATCCTGCGCGAAGCCGGGGAGGGGAAGATGTTCCGGTGCGTCGAGTACGGCACCGTGGTCGCCGGGGCCGCCCGCGCGCTCGGGATGCCGGCACGCGTGCTGGCCCTGAAGACGCACGACGTCGAGACGCGGCCGTCCGGCGCGGGACACGTGGTCGCCGAAGTCTGGCTGCGCGACCAGAAGAAGTGGATCTTCGCCGACGGCCAGTTCGACGTCATCCCCGAGCGGGACGGCCGTCCCCTCAGCGGATCCGAGTTCGCGGAAGCGATGTGGGACGGAGGAGACCTGCCGGAGTGCCGGTCCACAAGCCAGGCCTCGTGCTCGGACTACCTTCGGTGGGTGACGCCCTACCTCTATTACCTGGACTACTCCCTCGATCAGCGGATGTTCGTCTCGAAGCAGGAAGGGTCACTGATGATGGTGCCCAAGGGGGCGCCCGATCCCAAGGTCTTCCAGCAACGGTGGCCGATCGGCCCGTGCACCTACATCTCCGATCCGCTGGTGTTCAACCGTCCGCCGGAAGGGGAGTAGGGAGGGCGCCGGTTCCTCGCGGACACTGGCACCGTCCGAAGGTAGCGGTGGGACCGGACGGGTGCATCGCGCCGGCGGCATGGGGACTGATCGGGCGCCTCGGGCCGACGGCATGGGGATCGGACGGGCGCCTCGGACGTTTCGGTCCGCGGCATGGTGGCCGATCGGGTGCCTCGGGGTTGCTGCGGGTCCGGGCACGACTCCACCGTGACCACCGGCTTCCACCGGTCCGATGGGGATCCGCCCGATCAGAACGGGTTCGTTGCCCAGACGGAAAGCTCGGGAATGAACCCGCGGTCGTCCATCTCCAGCGCTCCGACGATCGCGTCGGCGACTTCCGATCCCCGCAGCTTCTTCGGCGACTCCTCCTGGGGGCGGCCCACCTTGGCGAAGAACGGAGTCTGGACCTCGCTCGGGTTGACCAGCATCACGCGCACGTTGTGCCGGCGCAGCTCGTCGCGCCAGCACTCGGTCATTCCCCGCAGGGCGAACTTCGATCCGGAGTATGCCGTGCCGCCCCGGCCGCCTTTCAGACCGGAGGTCGAGGAGATGCAGATCAGGTTCCCCGAACCCTGCCGGATGAAGTGCCGCGCCGCCTCGCGGGCGACCAGCATCGGCCCCACCACGTTGGTGGCAAAGACGGACTGGAGCTCATCGACGGTGATCTCGGTCAGCGGTTTGAAGATCCCGAAGCCCGCGTTGTTGACCGCGATGTCGATGCCGCCGAAACTCTCGACGACCTGTCGCACGGCGCGCACGACGTCCTCTTCCACCGCGACATCTCCCTGGATGGCGAGCGCTCCGAGGTCCCGGGCCGCGTCCTGCAGCGGCCTGCCGCGGCGCGCCATGATCGCCACCTGCGCCTCGCGGGCGCGAAGGGCCTCCGCGATGGCATAGCCGATTCCCTCGCTACCGCCGGTCACCAATGCTCGCGAGCCTTTCAGGTTCATGTTTCCTCCTTGCTGGGATGATTCGCGGCTCCCCTCGTCGGGCGAATGGTCAGGACGACTTGCCGGACTGCTGGTCAAGGCCATTTGGTCGCCACCATCGGTGGGACTATCTTCGCGTCGCTCCCGCGGCTTCCACGAGCCGCGCGAGCACCTCGTAGGACTGCGCGCCGACCACCTGCCGGCCACCCGCCTCGTAGGTGGGGACGGCGTTGATGCCGGCGGCGACGCTGCTGCTCCACTCCCGGTTGATCTGCTCCTTGTACAACCGTTCCTCGAGTACCCGGCGCGCCGTGGCGGCGTCGAGCCCGATGGAGGACGCCAGGGCGACCAGCACGTCGGGCTCGGAGATGTTGCGGGCCTTGGCGAAGTAGGCGTGGAAGACGGCACGATGGAACTCCGGGCCTTTGCCCTGCTCCGTGGCCCAGGCGCCGAGTTCCTGGGCCAGCCGGCTATTATAGGTCATCGTCCGCTCGGTCATGGGGAGCCCCTCGGCCTCGGCGAGTTCCCGCAATCGCCGTCTCGACGCTTCCCTTCGAGCGGAGTCGGCGGAGCCGAAGAGGCGGCTCAGTTCGATCCCCTCCGCCGGCGTGTCGGGGTGCAAAGGGAAGTTGATGTATTCGACGGTGATGTCATACGTGCTCTGGAGCTTCTCAATACGCACGGTACTGAGGTAGCACCAGGGTCACACGTAGTCGCTGTAGACGCGGAGCAGGACCGGCTCCGCGGCCTGGGCGCCCTGGCCGGCGCCGAGCGCGGCAAGCAGGATGAGGGGCGTCCATGCGATCCGGGCCAGGAACGGGGGAAAAGGCATCGGGAGTATCTCCTCATGCGGATGAGCGTCCATGTTGACGAAAGGATGGTTTCGGTGGATCTCAGCGGATACAGGTGCTCGGGGACCCGAGTCGCCGTCTGCTGTCCTTCTGCTCTGCCCGCCATCGTACCCCGCGAAACGGATTGTGTCCCGCTGGCGGAATCCCACCTCCGCGGGCGTTTCCGCTGGCCATCACCCACCAGGGCGGGAGACGCCGGGTGTCAACTCCCGGCATGACCACTTCGAATTGACAGGCGTTCCGAGTTGATTGATCATTCAACCAAGATGAGCTCTTCCGGAACCAGGGACCGCATCCTCGAGGCGGCGCGGCGCCTCTTCCACGAGCAGGGGTACTCCGCGACCGGGATCTCGACGATCCTCCGGGAGGCTGATGTCAACCCCGGCAGCCTCTACCACTTCTATCCCAGCAAGGAAGCGCTGCTGGCGGGGGTCCTGGAGTATTACGTCGAGCTGCTGGAGCCGCGCATCATGGGACCCGCCCGAGCCACCAGCCGTGACCCGATCGAGCGGATCTTCGGCCTGTTGCGCCTCTACCGGGACGGCCTCGAGGCGAGCGGTTGCCGGATGGGCTGCCCGATTGGGAACCTGGCACTGGAAGTCGCCGACTCGCACCCGGAAGTCCGCCCGCTCATCGACCGCAACTTCCGCAACTGGATCGGTCAGGTGGAATCGTGGCTCGTCGAGGGGAGCGACCGTCTGCCGCCGGGAACCGATTTCCGCCAGGTCGCCGAGTTGGTGTTGACCGTGATGGAAGGCGGCATCATGCAGGCCCGCGCCTCCGGCGATCTGGGGGCCTTTGATGGCGCCGTGGCGCAGCTGCGGATCTACCTGGATCTGCTTCAGGCGGCCCGGCAAACGCCGAATCAGGCTCGAACACGAGCGCGAGCGAACAAGAGCACGCGGACAAGCCGCGGGACGAGAGCAGAGAGGATTGCCGGAACGCGTACCGGCGCCAAGAACAAGAACTCAGACAAGGAAGCAGGACCCACATGCCCACGCCGGATAGCCCCCGTCCCTCCATTCCCAGGACCGGAAACGCCTTCATCGCGCTGGCGCTCATGATTCCCGCACTGGCCGGAGCCACCCCGCCGGCGAGTCAGAACCAGGCAAACGCGATGGCACCACTGGTACACGAAGCCGAGATCCTCGCCTCCGTGCAGGAGGTCTGGAATGTCTTCAGCACGGCCGAAGGCTTCCGGAAGCTCGGCCCGGCGCTGGCCGAGATGGACTTCCGCCCCGGGGGGACGATCCGCTCCCACTACCATGCCCAGGGGGTTCTCGGGGACGACGGCACGATTGAGCAGACGATTCTGGCCTTCGAGCCCGAGCGGATGGTGGCGTTCAGGATCAGCAAGCCGCCGCGGGAGTTCCCCTTCCCCAACGCGTGGAAGAATGTCTGGTCGGTGGCGACCATGGAGGGGCTGGCCGGCGGGAGCACGCGGCTGCGCCTGGCGATGATGGGATACGCAGCGGACGAAGAGAGCCAGCGGATGCGCGCCTTCTTCGATCAGGGCAACGCCTGGGTGCTGGAGCACCTGAAGAAGAGCTTCCAGCCCACAGGACAGGTGTCGCCGCGTCCCTCTCCGGTCTCCGAGGGCCCGCCGGCCGTCGGGAGCGACGATCCACTCGCGCCGATCACGGTCGTGACGAGGATCCACGCGCCGGCTTCCGAGGTCTGGAACTGCTGGGCGAGTTCGGAGGGAATCAAGTCCTTCCTCTCCGAAGGGGCGAACGTGCAACTCGCGGTGGGGGGTCCCTTCGAGATCTACTTCGACATGTCGGCGCCCGAGGGGAGCCGCGGTTCGGAGGGATGTCGGGTCCTCGCCTACGATCCGAGCCGGATGTTGAGCTTCTCCTGGAACGCCCCGCCGAAGTTTCCCTACGCCCGGGACAAGCACACCTGGGTGGTCCTGCACGTGGAGCCGGCCGGAGCCCATTCCGCCCGGGTGGAGTTGCGCCACCTCGGCTTCGCCGAGAACAATGCTGCGGAACCAGGGCACACCGAGGAGTGGGTCGGAGTAAGGACCTACTTCCAGGCGGCCTGGCCGCAGGTGATCGCCGCGCTGGAGCGCCATCTCACGACTCCAGCCGCGCCTTGATCCCGCCGCGATCTCCCGTCAAGCAAGACGGGTGGGGGTAAGGCCTGGCGGGACCGGCCACGAACTCGTGCCATCGCGATCAAGACTACGCTTGTGGCCGAGCCGCCGGCATGGGCCACCGGGAACGCCGGTGATCAGGGGATCGCCGACAAGCGAGGGTTGGCGGTTGGCGCGGGCGCCGTCAGTTGCCACCGGCTCCAGGTTCGGCGAGCACCTTGTCGAGCCACCGGTGATAGCGCGCGATGATCGGTGGACTCGGGGACTCGTGCCCCTTCCCGGGATCGACCGCGAACTCGACCTCGGCTCCCGCCTCGCGGAGGCGCTGCACAAGCAACTCCGTGGACGCGAATGGAACGTTCATGTCACGGGCGCCGTGGTAGACGAAGACGGGCACTTCACGAAAGCGCGCGAGCAACTCCGGGTTCGTGAAATCCGGCGGATGGTGGACACGGGCGAAACGATTGCCGAGATCAGGACCGCCCGCAAAGATCGCCAGGGCCCGGTAGCGTTCCGGATGCTCGTAGAAGGTTCGGAGCACCCCGTACCCTCCCATGGAGAAGCCGGTGAGGATGATGCGCCGCGGGTCGCAGGGGAACCAGCGGAGCGCGTCCTCGATCGCCTCCTCGATGTCGATCTGCGCTTCGGGCGGGGCGAACGCGTTGGAGACGCCGCGCCCTAGCGGGGCGATCTCGAGGCAGCGATCCTCGCTCAGGAACGTCATCGGACGAAGGCTCATCTCGTCGGAAGCGCTGCCGTGGAGAAAGACGAGGAGTGGATACCGGTCCGGGCTCTTCCCCCCTGGGGAACGCGCCTCCTTCCGCGTTCCGTGACCCGCGTCGGCGGGGAGGCGTCCGGCACCGTCCGCGGCGGAGGCGCGATCCATGGGATCGGCCTGGGCCGTGACAAGCCGGCGATCCGCGAATCCCCGCGGCAAGCGTGCCAGATAGGGTTGCAGGGTGGAGTCGATCCGGGACAGAAAGGCCCGCCGCTGGAAGATCGGCCGGTTCGCCGCCTCCACCTTCAAGGGATCAACCCCACGGCCGCCGGCTTCGATCATGTCCGCCAGCTCGGTCAGGCGCTTGCGCACCGGCCCGCAGGTCTCATAGGGACGCAGCTTCCGCAGGTCCTCTTCCATCTCTTCGGCGAGGAAGCGCAGGGTCGTCCTGCTCCCCTCGGGTATCGCGCCGGGCTCGAGCGTCCGCGCGGACGCCAGATCGACCAGGGGAAGGATCGAAAGGCCGGTCTCTCCCTGGTAGCGCCGGTCGCCGCTGGCCCATTGCATGCGGTACGCTCCCGGAGGGCTCTCCTCGAGCGGCATGTTGAAGACCTTGCGAAAGACACCGGGACCCACCGTGAACTCTCGACGCCGTGCGGCCAGGCGTTCCCCCTCGCCGGCCAGCAGACGTAGTGTGACCGCCAGGGTGTCCGGGGCGGCCGAGATCCCGACGACGTCGACGGCGAGGGAGTCGCCGATGGGGGTGTTCCGCCGGGTAGGAGCCGCGTACATTTGCCACGTTCCGGGCTCTCGGCCGTAGCTACGTCCATCGCGTGGGGTGCGGGCCGCGTCGGGACCGACCGTCCCGGAGTTGATGGTCTTATCGCGGCGGCTGATCCTCCCGGGGCTTCCTTGATCCGGGGCGCCGGCAGTCTCCTCGAGGCTGCTCTCCAGAGCCGGCGGGGCGAAACAGAGCCTCGCGTACCTCCTCGGCCTCATCTCGGCGCCGACCTCGTCCCCCAGGTCCGTGAACCGGTTACGCTCGTTCTCCCCGACCGCCTTGGTGAACGCGAGGTGAAAGGCCGCGTCCCCGGTGATCCAGGGATGGTAGGGCGGCACCTCGCTCCAGGGCAGCAGGAGCTCAAAGGAGATCCGCCCGTCCTCCGCATGAGTCTCCATGCGGGTGTCGCGACCCACCGGCACGAAGATGCGTTCAACGTTGTAGTACCAGAAAACCGCGCGCGACCACTCTCGCTCGGGACGATCGACCGCCGAGCAGGCCAGGACGTAGAACTCCTCGGTGGGCGAGCCGTCGTCATGGGGGCGGCCCAGGACGAAGGCGAAACCGTCGCCGTGCTGGAAGGCCCGGTCCCGGAAGGTCAGCGAGTCGGCGTCGGTCTCGATATAGAGGTAGAAGAAGGTCGTGCCGTATCCGAGCCGGTAGCGAGGCGGGGAAACAGGATTGGAGTCCCGGGACTTGTACAAGAGCCCGAGGGCGCGTTCCGGCAGGTGCCGGAGTTCATCATCGAGCCGGCCGTCGATCGATGGGACCTCGGGCAGGAAATCCACCCGGGGCGACAGGGTGTCCGGCTCGGGCGCGAACTGGACGAATCGGGGGCCGTCACTCCCACGGGCATCACCGGATCCTGGTTTTGCGGAGGGCTCACGCGCGGGAGCGCCGCCGTAGACACGGCTCTCGGCAGCTTGGCGTGCCGGCTCGGCCGCGTGGGCGAGAGCCACCGGGAGCGCCGGCGCGCAGAGAAGGGCGCAGGCCACCCGCCCCCAAGGAACTGCCCAGAACATCCGCACGCACCGAAACGCGCAGGCCCACCGCATTCGCCGCCACCGAGTCGCACGCCGCACTTCCCACCCTGACCACCACATCGCCTTGCCTCCATCCGGGGGATGGTCACCGATCAGGCGCCCTCCTTCGCCAGTTGCTCGAAGAGAGCCTTCTGCTTCTCGGTCAGCCGCTCCGGCAAACCGATCATCACGTGGGCCACATGGTCGCCCCCCGGCGCTCCCTGGCCTCGCAGCCGCAGTTGTGTTCCCGACGACGTGCCGGCCGGAACCGTCAGGTTCACCCGGCCCCGCAGCGTGGCCAGCGCCACCTTTCCCCCCAGAGCCGCGGTCGTCACGGGAACGACAACGTCCGAGTGGATGTCGTTGCCTTCCCGGTGATACTGAGGATCCGGGCGGATGCGGACATGGACCAGGAGATCTCCCGAGGGCGCGCCGCCGGTGCCCGCTCCTCCCAGCCCGGCCAGGCGCAGCACGGCCCCGTCGAGGGTGCCCTCCGGGATCGAGATGTGGATGGTCCGGGTCCGCTCGACCGTTCTTTCCCCCTTGCACTCGGGGCACTGCCGCGCGGGATCGATGCCCGTGCCGCCGCAGCGGGTGCAGAGGCGGGTGACGGTATAGAAGCCTCCCTGCTCCCGCGGCTGGCTCGTGATCCGGCCGCTTCCCTGACAGGTCGGGCAGGCGGGGCTCGATCCGGTCGCGCCGCGTCCCTCGCAGCGGGCGCAGGTCACCTCGCCCCGCAGGGAGACCGCGACCTTTCCGCCGACCACGGCCGTCTTCAGATCGATCTCGAGCTCGACCTCGGCGTCGTGTCCGGGGCGCGCGCCGGCGCGGGAGCGCTGCATGTCCTCGCCGAACTCGCCGCCGAAGATCCCGCCGAAGCGGCGCAGGATCTCGTCGATGGACATCGCCTCCACATCCTCGCCGAAGGAACCGCCGAACCCGCCCGGACGACCGGCCCCGGCGCCGCCCCGTTGGCCCCGTCCGCCCGGTCCGCCCGCCGCGGAGCCGAAGGGAGCACGAGTCCGTCCCTCCAGGGCATCGTCGTACTCGCGGCGCTTTGCCGGGTCGGAGAGAACCTCGTAGGCGGCCGAGAGCTCCTTGAACTTCTCCTCGGCCTTCTTGTCCCCGGGATTGCGGTCGGGATGATGCTTGAGCGCCAGGGTCCGGTAGGCTTTCTTGATCTCTTCGGAGGTGGCGGTCTTGGAGACGCCCAGGATCTCGTAGTAGTTCTTCATCGACCACCCTCCGAGCGGGGGCGGAGGCGGATCTCCAGCGTGTCTTCGAGGTACCGGATCACCGGGTGCTCGAGGTCGTAGCCCCGGGGGACCGG
This sequence comes from Candidatus Eiseniibacteriota bacterium, assembly GCA_029569475.1. Next base: position 11,070 of record JAKQSZ010000003.1, read on the forward strand.
CAGGATCCCGATGAAGAGGACCCGGTCAGGCCAGGTGCGCCGCGCCCGCACGATGAGCACCTCGCGCGCGATCTCCACGTCGATGTCCGGCTCGTCGACTTCCTCCAGCGGCACGTGCCAGCAGATGCCGTGCGCCGCCAGCGTCCAGCGGGCCGGGACCAGGCGAGCCTCCGGCAGCTCGCGCGCGAAGGCGGCATGGCGGCGCAGCAGACGTTCGATCTCCTGCTCCACCTCGCGGATCAGATCAAGACGCATGTCCATTCCACGCCTCCACCGTCGACCCTACGATTGCGTGAATCCTCTCGCTCTCGCACGAGAAGCGGCCGGCGCCGCGGCGGCTCTCCACCTCAGTCCGACTCATCCCGATGAACCGTCTGCGGCGTGAACGCGGGAAGGCAGACCGAGACATACTCGGCGCCGTTTCCCTCCGGCGTGCTGTAACGGATCCATTCCCCACGGGGCGCGAGCACCGCCTGACCGGCCGACACGCGGTGGATTCCCGCGTGCGTTTCCACCTGGACCATGCCGCTCAACACCAGGGTGTATTCGTCGAACTCCGGGGTCTGCCCCGGCTCGGACCAGCCCCGCGGGCTGCGCATCCGCGCGAGGCTCAGCGCAGCGGAGCCCGTGCTGGCCATGCCGGCGAACTCCTGGATGCGCTTCGGTGGGTTCCCGGCCGCGGCCACCAGGACCGGCTCCGTGATGATCGTGACCATTTTCCCTCCCGCCTCTGTGGAGCTGCTGGAGCAGTTGCCTGACACCGGAACACCCTGGATCCGGGCGAATCTTCATCCTGCCCTGTCGGAGCTGTTGGAGCAGTTTCCCGCGGCATGGAGACCCCGCACTCGGGCAGCCACTCGGTCTGCCAATCCCGGAAGACCGGCCCCGGCGGAGGCCGCTCTCGACCGCTATCGTGCCTCAACGGCGGACCTCGGGCAACGCCTGGACGTGCGCCGACGCGGCCTCGCCGGTTGCCTTGGGCGAGCGTGCTGCTGTCTCTCAACATAGCCCGGACGTTGCGCGGGCCCGGCCTCCTCGACATACTGCGATTGCGGGGACGAACGCGCCCGGTGCAGGCGGAGTGAGGACGGATGGCGACGATCCGGGCGTTCGCCCGGTCCGGAGGACGCGATGTTGAGCCGATCGAAGCAGCGGTATCTCGAGATCCGGCTCGTGCGAGGCAGCATCACCGAGGTCGATGCCGGGGCCTATGTGCTGGGCGTCTTCCAGGGAGTGGATCCGGTCGGCCCCGCCGAGACAGTGGACCGGCTCATGGGCGGGGCCATTCGCGAGTTCGCCTTGCGTCGCATGTTTTCCGCGCGCGCCGGGGAGGTCTTTGTCGTTCCCGCCGGACGTCACCTGATCCATGCCGACATGGTGCTGCTCTCCGGACTGGGTTCGGTGGACGAGTTCGACGACGAGGTCCAGCGGCTGGCGGCCGAGAACGTGGCGCGAACGTTGATCCGGACCTGCGTGGACAACTTCGCCACGGTTCTTGTCGGCGCCGGCTCAACCCTGGAGCCGGCGCGGGCGGTGGAAAACCTGCTGCGGGGCTATCTCCACGCGTTACGCGAGGCCGATGGCGACCAGGTGGTGCGAAGGATCACCTTCTGCGAGATCGATGCTCCGAGGTATGCCGCCATGCGAGCGGAAGTGTTGCGCCTGGCGGACACGGAGCTCTTCCAGGAGTACCAGGTTTTCTGGGACGAGCGCCGGTTCCCTCCGGGCCGCACGCCGGCTGCGGGGTCGCGGAAGTCGAGGAGCCGGTCTCGTGCGGGGACAGGACCGGCCACCGATGTCCGTCCCCCGGTGATGTACCTGGTTGTCCGCGAGGAGGCCACGGAGACCCGCGGCGTCGCCCTCGCGGCCGGAGCATCTGCCGGCGGCTCCACAGCGGCCCGAGCGTCCGCCGCTGGTCCCGCAGCGGGCCAAGCATCCGCGGACGCTCCCGCCGCGGCTCGAGCATCCGCGGGTGCTCCCGCCGCTGCGGGGTCGTCCGCCAGGGCGGCAGCGGCAACGGGACGATCCTCGACGGACGGCGATACGCAGTGGAGTGTCGCCGTGCTCACGCCGTCGGGGCGGGCCGCGCTTCTCAGCGGACGAATCCGCTTCCAGCGCAGCGTCCTGGACCGCCTGCTGGCCCGACTCGACTCGTCCTCCTTGAGCATGAAGTCCGTGGAGAGCCTGGGCGACGAACTGGGACGGCTGCTGCTTCCGGCCAACGTCCTGGAGATGTTGCCCCGTTCCAAGGATGCCCACCTGGTCGTCGTGCACGACGCGCCTTGCGCCCGGATTCCGTGGGAGGTCCTACGGATCGACGGCTGGTTCCCCGCGGCCGAGGCCGGAACGACCCGGCGCTATGCGGCCGATGACCTCTCCATGGCGAAGTGGGCCGAGACCCGGCGCCAGGCCCCCGGCATTCGGATCCTCCTCATCGTCAACCCAACGGGAGACCTGCCGGGGGCGTCGGAGGAGGGACGCCACCTCGAGAAGGCGTTTTCGGGCAACAAGTCGATCGTGCTCGAGAAGCTGACCGGAAGCGAAGCGACCTTCGCCGCGGTGCGCGAGGTCTTCCACTCCGGCCGTTACGACGTCGTCCACTATGCCGGCCATGCCCTCTTCAACCCGGACCAGCCTTCGGAGAGCGGCGTCCTCTGCGCGGACAACCGCGTCCTGCGGGGAGCGGACCTCGCCGACCTCTCCAATCTTCCCGCGCTGGTCTTCTTCAACGCCTGTGAGTCCGGAAGGGTCAGGCGGGCCGGGCGGGCCGGTGCGGCGGCCAACTCCGACAGGATCCGCGCGCTCATCGATGCCAACGTGGGGCTGGCCGAGGCGTTCATGCGCGGCGGGGTGGCCAACTACCTCGGCACCTACTGGCCGGTCGGCGATGCGTCGGCCACCAGCTTCGCCGAGACCTTCTATGCCTCCCTGCTGAAGAAGGAAGGCATCGGAACGGCCCTGCAGGCAGCCCGGCGGGTCTTGCGCGAGGAGCTGCGGTCGATGGACTGGGCGGACTACATGTTCTACGGGACGCCCGACTTCCCGCTCAAGCTCGGCTGAGGGCCAATGCGCATCCTTCACGTCATCTCGCAGACCAGGATCGGAGGCGCGGAGAACTTTGCCGCGCAGCTCGTCCGCGCGCTCGGGGAACGGGGGCACGCCGTGCGGCTGGCGGCGACGCGGGACAACGGCGATCTCTTTCGGACGGTCGCGCGCGATCTCCCGGTGTCGGCGTGCCGGCGGAAGGCTCGCCTGGATCCGGAGGTTCTCCGCTTCCTGGCCCGCGAGATCCGCACCTTCCGTCCCGACGTCCTGCACTCGCACAACTTCGGCCCCAACTCCTGGAGCCGCGCCCTGGCCATGGCTCACCCCAGGCTCAAGCTGGTCTGTCACTTTCACAGCGGCCGCATTCGATCCCAGTCCCGCCGGAGCGTGTGGATCGAACGGGCCCTCAATCGCCGCGCCTCGATCCTGATCGCCGTATCCGAGGAAATCGCCCGGATCCTGGTCGCCGACCATCTGATCGCGCCCCGGCGGGTGCGGGTCGTTCCGGTTGGCATTGACATGGAACCACTGCGACGGGCCGCCGCCGACGAGTCGATCCTGCCGGCGGGCGCGCGTCACCGGGTCCGCCTTCTGCACATCGCGAGCATGACGCCGGTCAAGAACCACCGTCTTCTCCTGGAGAGCTTCGCGGCCCTCTCCGGCTGTCCCGACGCCGCCCTTCTCCTGGCGGGGGACGGGCCGCTGCGGGACGATGTCGAACGCCAGGTCGACGCGTTGGGACTGCGCGATCGCGTGGCGATTCTCGGCGAACGGCGTGACATCCCCGAACTTCTGACGCTCTCGCGCTGCACAGTCCTCCCTTCTCTCGCCGAGGGGTTGCCGCTGGCGATCCTCGAGTCCATGGCCGCGGGCGTGCCCGTCATTGCCTCCAGGGTCGGCGGCATCCCCAACCTGGTCGACGACGGACGCACCGGAATGCTGGTGCCGCCCGGAGATGGCGCCGAGCTGACGGCGGCCATGCAGAGGGCGCTCGCTGATCCGGAGGGCATTCGAACGATGGGCGAACAGGCGCGGGACTTCGTGGAGCGGAAGTACTCCATCCGGGTGATCGCGGAGGAAATCGAGAAGGTCTATCGGGAACTCCTCCGATCACCCGAGCCGGACGCTCATGAATGATCCGTCAGGTTTCTCACCAATGACCTCGGGGATCCAGGACCCGCCCCGCCGGGAGACCCCCGCCGACGGCCGCTCCCTCGACGGGATTCCGCGGAGGATCCGCAAGGCGCTGGTGCCGCGCCGGGATTGACGGTAGAGTCTTTCGACATGAGGTTGGCATTCTTTAGCAACTCCAACAGCATCCACCTGAAGGAGTGGAGCGAGCACTTCGCCGCGAGTCTCGGCCACGAGGTCCTCGTGCTGTCCCTGGCGAGGCCGCAGATGCCCTACGAAGGCGTGCGGATCGTGCACGTGGGCAACCCCATGGCCTCCCGCAAGCCGGGTTGGTTCACCGCCATCCCGCGCATCCGCAGGGAACTGACCAGCTTCGGCGCGGACGTCCTCATCGCCTATCGGGTGGTGAGCTATGGGTTTCTTGCTCGCTGGGTCGGCTTCCATCCACTCGTCGTGGCCGGGCAGCGCGAGACCCTGATGGAAGCCGACACGCCCATCAGCCGGTACTGCGTCCGCGAGGCCATCCGCGCGGCCGAACTCTGCCAGGCGTGGTCCCCGAACATCCGCGACTCCTTCCTGCGCCATGGCGCCTCGCCGGACCGCGTGCTGACCTGCCCGCGCGGCGTGGACCTGTCGAGGTTTCCGGCGCTGCGGCCAAAGCAGGCGCGGCCGCTGCGCATCGTGATGACCCGTTCGCTCAAGAAGACCTACAACATCGGCCAGCTTCTCGATGCCATGCCCCTCGTCCTGGCCGAGGAGCCTGATGCCCTCTGCACGATCGCGGGGGACGGGCCGCTGCGCGGCGAACTGGAGGAGCGGATCCGTGCGCTTGGACTGGAGAGGAGCGTGCGGCTCGCCGGCCGGCTCGATCGCGACGCCATCGTGTCGCGCCTGGAGGAAGCCCAGGTCTATGTCTCGACCTCGATCACCGACGGCCTGGCCCTCTCCCACTTCGAGGCGATGGCGGCGGGCTGTTTCCCGGTGATCTCCGACATCGGCGCCAACCGCCTCTGGGTGCGGGACGGCGACAACGGGTTCCTGGTTCCGATCGACCGGCCCCGCGATCTGGCCGAGGCGGTTCTGCGGGCCTGGCGGGACACGGAGCTGCGAGAGCAAGCGATCGCGACCAACCGCGCCCTGGTCGAGGAGAGCTTCGACCGGGCGAAGAACATGCGCCGGATCTCCGAGGCGTACGAAGGACTGGTGGGGCGCCGTGCCTGATCCACTGCCCCGCGAGGTCCGGTTGCCGCCGGTGCCTCCCGGCCGCCCGCCGCGGGTGGCGGTCGTCCTGACGCAGCTCTCCTTCGGGGGGGCGGAGAAGCAAACCTTCGAATTGCTGCGGCTTCTGCGGGGTACCCCGTGGGAGCCGGTGCTGGTGATCACGCTTTCCACGATAGTCGAACCCTATGGGCCGCGGATCCGCGACCTGGGCTACCGCCTGGAAGTTCTCCCGCGTTCTTCCAGTCTTGATGTCCGGCGTCTGACCCGCACAGCTCACCTGCTGCGTCGCGAGAAGATAGACCTCGTCCACGCGGTCCACTTGCTGGCTTCCGGCTACTCCTGGCTGGCCTGTGTGGGGTCACGCAGCCGGGTGCTGCCGACCGTGCGCGGCACCGTGGTGCGTCCGGCGTGGGTGAAGCGCGTGGTCTACCGCTCCATGTTCCGCGGCAGCCGGGTGACGCTGGTCAATTCCCATCGGGGGGCGGAGTTCATCTGCCGCTACTTCAGCGCCCCCTCCGGCCGCGTCACGGTCGTGCCCAACGGGGTCGACTTCGATCTCCTGCGCCGCGTTGCCGATCCGCCCGTCCTGCGGCGCGAGCTGGGACTGGCCGCCGGCTCGGAGATCATCGGCTATGTCGGCAAGGACCACCCGGTCAAGAACCTCGACCTGCTCGTGCATTCCTGCGGCGAACTCCTCCGCCGCCGGCCCGCCGCGCATCTCGTGTTGATCGGAAACAAGCTCGGTTGCGACCGCCGGGACCTGCTGGCCGCGGGCCTGCCAGCGGGCCGGGCGCACTTTCTGGGGGTTCGCACGGATGTGCCCGCGCTCCTCAAAGACATGGACGTCCTGGCCCTGACCTCGGACAGCGAAGGATCGCCCAACATCGTACTCGAGGCTCTCGGGGTGGGCACGCCGGTCGTGTCGACCGACGTGGGAGACGTCCGTTGCATGATCGACCATGGCCGGACAGGGTTGGTTGTTCCGATCCGAGACGCGGCGGCGATGACCGGCGCGCTTCAGACCGTTCTGGATGACGTCGAGGCTTTCCGCCGGCGGGTGCGAGAGGGCTGGGGACTCCTTGAAGAAGGCTTTGCTCTCGAGTCGATGGTCAGATCGACCGTGGAGCAGTGGAGGCGCGTGCTCGCCTGACCGCGCCTCGGCACCGCCGCCCGGCTCGTCACGGGGCGTCGACCTGGATGTCCCCGTAGCAGGTAAAGCTGCCCATCTTGATGATCGCCCGGTACAGGCCCGGCTCGACCCGCTCGTTGTTCTCGTTGGTGCAGTCCCAGAAGACGGGGTAGTTGCCCGCGCTGAAGACCTGTCCGGAGAGGAGCGTCTGGATGGTCCGGCAGTGCTCGTCGACGATCACCAGATAGTCGATGGCCTGCGCCACGTTGGTCCCGAAATAGATGGTGACCGCGCTGGTGGCGGGATTGGGAAAGGCGGGATCGAGATAGGGGGCCGTCGGGATGCTTCCGGGAACCGACGGGTTCAGGCACCAGTCGCTCGTGTCGCCGCCCAGTGATTGTCCGCTTTCGTCTGTCTGCAGGATGCCCGCGAGCTCAGGGAGATCACCATATTGGCACGTGAGAGGACAGACCACCTCGTCGGAGCGGGCGACGTTTCCAGCCGTATCGAAAGCCTCCGCGTAGAGCCGGACCTCCTCGCTTCCTCCCCCGAGGGCGGCCACGTCCAGGTCGTAGGTGTAGGGAGCCTCGTGCAGGGCCGTGGGGCGGAGCGTTCCATCGCCCGCATCGACAAACAGGATGACGTGGTCGACCCCGACGGCGTCGGTTGCCGTGATCGACACCGTGGTGATGCCCTGAATGACCGCTTCGTGGAGCGGGCTGGCGATGCTGACGGCCGGGGCAACCTGGTCGCTGCCCGAAGGCGGGTCCGTCGTCAATCGAAGGACCCCGGCGTCAGCGACCTGGCCCGCCGGAACCACCACACCCGCCCGGCTCACGGTATAACCGAATCGTTCGGCCACAATGGTGTGCGCGCCCGCGGGAATTCCGGCCAGGTTGAACTCGCCCCCGGGGCCGGTGATCTGCGCCGCCGTCACGCGCGGTATGAAGACCACAACGCCGGAGTGATCCGTGAGGCCCGCCAGCTCGACGCGGCCCGCGACGGACCCGATGAGGGTGAGGACAATGTCTCCCACGACAGTCTCCTGGTCGGCCCGCGCGATCACGCCTCGGGCCACGACGGAGCTGGCGTCTCCCCTTGAACCAGTGATCTGGTAACGCCCGGGCTCCACGTCCCGGAATCGATACCACCCTTCGTGGTCGGTCGTGGTCGTGCCGTGGTCGATCGCGCCGAGTCCTTCCTCGGCCTGGAGGCCGGCCATGGACGGTGCTGACGGGGACGGCGCGTCCGAAGCCGCCGGTGCGGCCGGCGCCGGCCGGCCGACCGCCTCGCGGTCCAGCATGACGGTGGAGCCGCCTTGGTCCGGCGAACCCGCCACGAGGACGCGTCCGCGGATTTCGGCGGGCTCGCCGGCGCGGTCGGGCGATGAGTCCACCCCGCAGCCGCAGACCATGAGCCCCGAGGCCAGCAGCGCAAGCACGCGAGCGCGGGCCGGCACGGGCCGCCGGACCCGAGCCGAGGGCGCGGGCGGCCTGACGTGGAACGACGGCACCGGCTTGCCGGCCGAGACGGGCGGCGCGGGCGGGACCTGGAACGACGGCGCGGGCGATGGGTGGAGCACAATGACCTCCCCGAGACTACCGGCGTGCGCCGGCGACAGCCGGCCTTGAACCGGCGATGAACTGCGAAACCGGGTGCGTGCACCGCGAGACCCGATGCGGGAACCGCAACCCAGCGCGGGAACTCCGAGACCCGGTGCTGGACCGCGAAACCCTGTACGGGAACTGTGCAACCCAGTGTAGATGGCATGCGCCTGTGGGACAAGCTCCCAGCGGACGGAGCGGACGGAGCGGACGGAGCGTCCGGAGGCGGTGCCGGAACCGCGGTCCGCCCGGACTTCCGGGAGACTTCACGTTGTGCCCGGGCGCGTTCACTTTCTGGCTTCGAGCGCGGAATCCCGCAGGGCCCTTTTGTCGAGCTTGCCGCTCATGTTGCGCGGCAGCGCGGGGCAGACGTGCACGTGGTGCGGCATCTTGTGGGCCACGAGGCGGTCCTGGCAGAAGGTCCGGATCTCCTCCGGCTGCGGGGAAGAAGAGGGGCGCACCGTGACATACGCTTCGATGGTCTCTCCGAGGTACTCATCGGGAAGGCCGATCACCGCGGCCTCCTCGATGTCGGGATGCTCCAGCAGGACCTCTTCGATCTCGCGCGGACTGACGCGGTGGGCGCCGCTCTTGATCATCTCCCGCTTGCGCCCGACCACCCAGAGGTAACCGTCCTCGTCGCGGTAGCCGAGATCCCCGGTGTGAAAGCCGTGCTGGTCGAGCACCTCCTCGGTGGCGTCCCGGTCGCCCCAGTAGCCTTCCATGATGTTGGAGCCCCTCGCCACGATTTCGCCGGTTTCCCCGGCCCCGGCCTCGGACCCGTCGTCACGGCGGATCACGATCTCGACGTTGGGGATGGCCCGTCCGATCGACCCGAGCTTCCGCCCCAGCATTTCCGGCTCGAGCCAGCAGAGCCGGGCCCCGGCCTCGGTGGCTCCGTACATGACGAAGATGCGGACGCCGGGCAGCGCCTCGATCAAGCGCGCCAGGTGCGGCCTGGGCATCCCGCCGCCGGCCTGCGTCACGTAACGAAGTGAGGGGATCCGCCGTCTTGCCAGGCTCGAGCGGTTGAGCAGCATGGCGAAGGTGGAGGGCACGCCCGAGAGCCCGGTGACCCCTTCGCGCTCCATCGCGTCCAAGGCGGTGTCGGGGAAGACGAGGCTGTCGTGGATGACCAGCGCCCCGCCCACGGCCACGTGGGTGTTCAGCAGGGACTTCCCGTAGACGTAGGGAAAGGGAAGGAGCTGCAGGACACGGTCCTCCGCGGTCAGCTCCAGGTACTGCAGGATCGACCGGGTGTTGGCCACGATGTTGAGGTGGGAGAGCACGGCCCCGCGCGGGCGTCCGGTGCTGCCGGAGGTGTAGATGATCATCGCCCGGTCCAGATCGATGCCAGTCACCGCCGGGGCGCTGTCGCCGGGCAGTTCGCCGGCACGCTCCCGGGGCAACCGGCGTATGTGGGCCGGCAACCGGATTGCCTCGGCCTCGGCGCGCGGCAGCACCACCAGGCGCAGCAGCGGCAGTTCCTCGCTCGCCTTCTCGATCCGCTCCAGCGCGCCGGCGGCCGCTATCAGGCCCGTGGCTTCACAGTCTCCCAGGAGCCGGCGCAGCGCGCGGGCATCGGTGGCGGCGTGCAGGGGAACGACCACCGCTCCGGCCTTCAGTGCGCCGTAGTAGGAGGCCACGTAGCCGATGGAGTTCGGCTGGAGAAGGCCGAGACGATCTCCGCGCTTCAGGCCTCCATCGAGGAGGAGCCGCGCGATCTGGTTCGAGGCCCTTTCGAGGTCACCATAGGAGGCCCGCTCCGACTTGTGAATCACCAGCGGGGCGTCCGGGCTCTTCTGGGCCGAGGACGAGAGGAAGTGATGGATCATCATGCCGTCAGGTCCCGGAGTAGCCTTCAGGCCGGTGGAGCTGCGGCTTGCAGCCGTTCGATCATCCGGCTGAGCGCATCGACGGAGGCGAAGTTCTCGGGCCGGATCTCCTCCGGCGGTATCGGCAGGTGGAACCGGTCCTCCAATGCGGCCAGAAGCTGGATGATCGCCACCGAGTCGAGATCGCATTCGGCAAGTGGATCCGCGCCCTCAGCCGTCGCCTGGTCGGGCAGCGTCTCGCGGACGGCGGCCACCACTTGCGCCCTGACCGTGTCGGAATCCTCGAGGGGGTCCATCGGATCGCGCTCCTTGCGTCAAGACATTGCAGGCCGTACTGCGAAACCCAACTGCGAAAACCTACTCCAGTGGTCGGCCTCGCGCCAGGGCTTCGTGAGTACCCGCCGCCTGGCGCGCAGGCTTCGTGAGCTTCTGGCCCCGGACCCGCGCTGAGTTCGCCGCCGTTGTCCTTCGCGTTCCGGTATGATCGGGGGTCACCTTCCTCAGGGAGTTGGTCTTGTTGATTCGGATCCAATCGACGCGAGTTGCCGCAAAGGACTGGTTCATGCCGCGGGTCGCCCTCACGCTGACAGTGTTTGCCCTGTTTCTGACCGCCCTGGTCGGGACGGCCGGAAGCGCGGCCGCAACCGGTCCGTCGCCGGGCCGAGAGCCGTCGGATCCCGACACCCTTCTGCTGCAGGAAATGCGGACGGCGGGGAAGGAGCGGCGCTGGGCAGACGCGGAAAGCCTCGCTGTTGCGATCGGGGCGAAGTGGAGACCCACCGCGTCATCCGCCGACTCCTTGATCCTCGCCGAGATGCTCGAGACCCGGGCCCGGGCGCGCCTGGAACAGGGGCGCTGGCGGGAACCCGGCACGATGGACCTCGCCGGCCTGGCCCTGGCGCTCCGCCGCCGCCACTCCTCCCGCGAGGATCTCGGCGTGGCGGGGGCGGCGCACACGCTCGGGCGGTTGTTGCGGCGCGCCGGCCATTACGAAGAGGCTCGCGAACACCTCCGCATGACGGTGCGGATCCTGGAGGCGGAGCTCGGCACCAATCATCCGGAAACCGCCAAGGCCTGGGGCAATCTCGGGGTTGTCCTGAACGACCTGGGAGACGTCGAGGCGGGCCTGGATGCGTATCATCGCACCCTCGCCATCTTTGAGCGTCTGCAGGGTCCGGAGGGGGAAGAGGTCGCGGGAGGGTTGTACAACATCGCGCTGGCGCTCGAGGCTCAGGGCGAACCTGCCGCCGCGCTGCCGTACGCTGAGCGGCTGCTGGCCGTGCGCCAAAAACGCCACGGCGCCGACGGGATCCTGACCGCGGAGGCGCTGCACCTCATGGCGATGCTTCTCTATGCCATGGGCGACTACGAGGAAGCCGAGCCGCTCAGCCGGCGCGCGCTCCGCATCCGGGAGGATTCGCTCAGCGCGGACGCGACCTCGCTGGGTCATAGCGTGACGATGCTCGCGAACATTCTGCGGGCGCGCGGCGATCGGGCGGGGGCGCGTCCGCTCTACGAGCGCGCGCTGGCCATCGACGAGGCGGCCGTGGGCCGCGATCATCCGCGGGTCCTGGTCTCGTTGATCAACCTCGGGGCGTTGCGCTTGATCGACGGGGACCTGCGGGCAGCCGACGAGATTTTTCGCCGCGGCCTGGCGATCGCGGAGAAGTCCCTGGGAGCGCTTCATCCGCGCGTGGCGATGGTTCTCTCGCAACTCGGCACGGTGGCACGGGAGTCCGGCCGGGTCGAGGAGGCGATGGGCTTCTACCGGCGCGCGCTCGCGATACGCGAAGAAACCCTGGGACCCGACCATCCGGACGTCGCCGGGACGCTCTACTCCATGGCCCTGCTGCTGGAACGGATGGATCGCCGCACCGAGGCGATCGCCTCCGCGCTGCGGGCCGAGGAAATCGGGCGCCGGCATCTCCGGCTGACGATGCAGGGTCTGCCGGAGCGGCAGGCCATGCGCTATTCCGACGTGCGCGTCAAAGGGCTGGACCTCGCGTTGGAGATCCTGGCGCGGGAGGAAAGCCTGACGGAGGCCTACGGCCCACGAGAGGAACTGGCGCGCCGTGTGTGGGACTCTGTCATTCTCTCCCGCGCCGTGGTGCTGGACGAACTGGCGCGCCGGCAGGCGCTGCTGGAGTCGCGCGAGCCGGCCACCCAGCGGGCCCGGCAACGTCTGGCCGAAGCGAGCCGCTCCCTGGCTCACTTCATGGTCAAGGGATCGGGCGGCGCCGCGCCCGAGCGGCTGCAGGCCGCGCGTTCGGAGAGGGAGCAGGCGGAGAAGGAGCTGGCCGCCTTGACATCAGGGCGGGTGGATCCGAGTTTCGTGCGCGACCCGGATCTTGCCGCGATCCATGCCGCTCTCCCGGAGGAGGCCGCCCTTGTCGCGTTTGTCCGGTACGAGACCGGCGGTTCCGGGCAGGAGCGCGGCGAAGAGGCGGCGGGGCTCAAGGCGGAGAAGGCGGTCAGGTTGGACGCCGAGGAGGCGGCCGGGTCGGACGCTGAGGAGGCGGCCACTGCCTATCTCGCCTTCGTCCTCTCTCCCCGCCACGAATCCAACCCGACGAAACGTTCGCACAACCGTTCGGCGGGCCCGCCGGAGGATCAGCCGAACGTCGCGGTGGTGTCTCTTGGGGACGGCCGGGAGATCGACGAACTCGTGCGAGGTTGGCGGGAAACCGTGGGCCGCCTTCCGCCGGCGGATCCAGCCGCGGCCGCCCGCGCGGAGGCGTCGGCGCGCGAGGCCGGCTCCGCCCTGCGCGCCGCGGTGTGGGCGCCGATCGTCCCGCTCGTGGGTGAAGCGCGGAGGATCCTCATCGTTCCCGATGGGGCGCTCTGCCTCGTGCCCTTCGGCGCCTTGCCCGAGGCCGCCGGCGGGTACCTGGCTGAATCCGACGTGGTCCTGCACCTTCTCACGACCGAGCGGGATCTGCTGGCGCCGCCGGCCGCGGATCAGGGCGAGGGTTTGCTGGCCCTCGGGGGGCCGGACTTCGACGTCAGGTCTGCAAGATTCGAAGCCCGGGGAGGAAGAGCCGCGACTGGAGGCGCGGTCGGCGCTCCGGCCGGGCTGGCCGCTTCGCCTTTGTACCGGGGGCAGGCGGATCCGTTCAATTCACGGCCGAACTGCCCGGAGTTCGCAACCGTCCGCTTCTCCGCCCTTCCGTTTTCGGAAGAAGAGGCCCGGGCGGTGGCCCGCGTCTGGAAAGGGCATTCGCCTGGGCCCGCCTCGGTGCTGGCCGGCGGCGCCGCTTCCGAAGCAAGGTTCAAGCGGGAGGCGGAGGGCCGGCTCTGCCTGCACCTGGCCACACACGGCTTCTTCATCGGCGAGGACTGTGCAGTGGAAGGCGTACGGCCCGCCCCCGATGCCGGTGAAGAACCGCGCCATGCGGTGGGTGGTGCGTCACCCCAGGTGGCGGGCGAGTCGTCCACGGATCACGCCGGGGCGCGCGGCATCGGCGGGCTGCGTCCCGCGCGTTCTAGCGTTCTTCCGCCCGACCAGCGCCCGAATGCTCCACCTGCCGAGCAGTCGAGCGCCGCTTCCGCCCGCCGCACGAGCGCCGAACCGCGGGAGAACCCTCTGCATCTGAGCGGCCTCGCGCTGGCCGGCGCCAACCATCGCCAGGAGATCGATGGGACGGGCGAGGACGGCATCCTGACCGCGGAGGAGATCGCGGCCATGGACTTGAAGGGTGTCCAGTGGGCCGTGCTCTCGGCCTGCGACACCGGACTCGGCTCGTTCATTCCGGGCGAAGGGGTGCTCGGATTGCGGCGCGCCTTCCAGGTCGCCGGCGTGCGCAGCGTGATCATGAGCATGTGGGCCATCCACGACGAGTCGGCTCGCACTTGGATGGAACACTTCTACCGGGGGCGCTGGAACCAAGGGCGTGACACGGCGGAGGCCGCCTGGGAGGCCTCCCGCGCCCTGCTGCGAGCCCGGCGCGCACGCGGGGAGAGCGACCATCCGTTCTACTGGGCCGGGTTCACGGCGGCCGGCGACTGGAGATAGCCGCCGCCGGCTGCCGGCAACAACCACCGGAGCATCGTCAACCTACCGGAGCATCATCCACCGGGTTGTACACGTTCCCGAGGGAGTCGACACCCGCGCCCAGTATGTGCCGGCCGGCAGCTCCGACGGCGCTTCCAGGGTTCTTTCGTGCCGCCCCGCGCGCAGCCCCGGCCAGTCCTCGCGCAAGATCTCGCGGCCGGCGAGGTTGAACAGGCGGACGCTCACGTCCCCTCCCCGCGGCAGCGCCAGCGCCACGCGTGGCGTGCCGCCGGGATTCGGAAGTATCTTCAGGGAAAGCTCCCGGATCGCGGGAAGACCGGCCGTGACCGGTCCCCACCATTGCCAGGTTCCCGAAGGATCTGTCTGGCGTACCGCATATACATGGAGCGTTCCCGGCTCGGTCTCGGCATCCAGCCAGGTCACGAACCCGTCGGTGGCGCGCAGATCCGGCGAGATGGCCATCCACCCCGGAGCCTCGGCCTCTACCGGCAGCGCGGTCTCGTCCGGCGGCGCGTTCCCGTCGCCCCCAGAGTCCCGCCGGTAGACCCGGAAGAGGGACGAGGGTCCGGCCGGGCTGGTCCAGGAGATCTCGATTCCGCCAGGTCCCGGCGTCGCCAGCAGTGACGGCAGCGCGGGAAGGGCCGGATTCTGGAAATGCCAGCCACCGCCCTCCGACCATCGACTCAATCCGGAGCCGTCCACCGCGCGCACCCTCCAGGTGTACCAGACCGACGGCAAGACATCGTCTTCACCCAGGGTAGCCATGGTGTCGGAGCCGACCGCGAGCGATTCGCTCTCGGAGAACAAAGGATCAGGGGACCAGTGGAAGATGTAGTCGACCGTGTCGCCGGGATCGAACGCGCGGCGCCAGCGGAAGGTTGTCACCGGCCCCACGAGAGCGCTGTCGGGCGGTGAGACGAGGGCGAAGGGTTGCGGCGGCGCGATCCACTCCGAGTAGTTGATCCGCGGAAGGGCATGATCATCCCACCAGTCGTGGATGCGGCTGAGGTTCTTCGGATTCGCGCTTCCCAGGATCTCCTGGGTCGTGATCTCGCCCCAGTCGTTCGAGCGCAGGTTGACGCTGAACGTGCCGGCTTTCCCGCAGCGGACATCCGCTTCGGCCCCGTTGCCGTGGATGGAGCACTCGCGCACGATCAGGTGGTGGGGCTCGATGGCGCCGCTCAGGAGGATGCCCCAGCCGAGATTGTCCGTGATGGCGCAGCCGCTCAGGTGGCCGGCGGCGCGCTCCCCGAGATCGACCCCTGCCGGCCGGTTGCCGGAGATGACCGTGTGCCGTACCGAAAGGAGATCGCCGAGGCGGACCTGCGCGATCTGCAGCCCGGCCACACCCTCGGCCGTGGAGCCGTTACCGACGATCTCGCAGGATTCGATCAGAACCACCGGATCACCCGAGTCCCAGCTCGTCCCCTCGTGGGAAAGGGCAGACGAGATGTCCGTCACGGTCACGCCGCGGCGGGAGCATTGGGCAATCGCGCTGTGCGTGAGGCTGAACGGAGCGGTCCCGTAGACGAGGCAGCCGTCGCGGGCCCGCTCGATCCGAACATGGGAGAGGGAGGAGCCGGCATCCCCGCGCGGGTCGAAGACGAGCCCATCCCAGGGCGTCTCCTCGCCGCTGTCGCGATGCGGCGCGAAGAGGATCGGCTCTTCGGCGGTCCCGGTCGCGGACAACGAGCCGCGCACGGTGAGGCCGCATTCCGGATGGAAGCGAACCTCCGTGCCGGCCTCGATGACCAGGGACGCGCCCGTCAGCACAAGGAGATCGCCCGTGACCACGTACGGCCCCTCCTCCCGCGACCACGTGCCCGACACGGGACCTGCGACGCCGCCCAGCGGCGCCTCGTCCTCGACCGTACGCTGGTTGCCGTAGTCATCCAGGGGATCCAGGTACGACACGTTGATCCGATCGCCCGATCGTACCGTCAGAGCCACGTCGTCGTTTCGACCGGAACGGTACCTTCCTCCCGGAGGCGGACCGTCCGCTTGCTCCAGATGGTCGAGCGGCAACGTCGCCCGGTACGACCCCGGTTGGTCCGGCACCACCTCGAAGACCAGCGGCGTCCCCGAGGAATCGCTGTCGCTGCGGGCCTCGCCCGTGGGCGCCGAACCGCCGTCGGGCTCGAACACCATCACGCGCAGGGTGTCCGACTCCTCCGGCAGCCGGGTCTGGATGGGATTCCAGTTCTCGTCGGCCAGGACGATCTCGGCCGTGTAGCCGAAGGGCCCCACGCCCCCGATCCACCGGCCGTAGTTGATCTCCGGCAACGCCGGTTCGTCAAACCGGTCGCGCACTCGCGTCAGGTTGCGGGGATTAGGGCCGGCGTTCATCTCACCCGTGCTCTGCGCTCCCCAGTCGTTCTCGCGCAGATCCAGGATGAACGCGGGGACGCCGTCATCGCAGTAGACGTCGTGGTCCCGGGCGTTGTCCTCGATGAGGCAGGACCGGAAGGTCAACTCCGAGGGGATGGCCATCTCGTCGACAAAGATTCCCCAGCCGTGATTGCCGGTGATCACACAATCGACGATCCTGCCCCCGGCGGTGAACTCGAGGTCGACTCCCGTCTCGTAGTTCCCTTCGATCCGGCAGCCGCGGACCTGCAGGTTGTTTCCCGTCCAGACCGAACTGATGCCGAGGCCGCCGGCGTCCGGGTCGTTCCAGCCGCACTCCTCGATCACGCAGTTCTCGATCGTGACCGGCCGGCTGGCCTGGTAGACCAGAACGCCATAGCCCCCGCAGTCGCGGATCGAGCAATGCGAGAGGGTCGTCGTCGAAGAGCCGGAGATGACGCAGCCGATGGCGGCCTGTTCTATGGCGCAGTGCGAGAGGGTGGAGGCCGGTTGGTTCGGGCACTCCGACATCGGGTCGAAGAGGATGCCGTCCCAAAGCGGCTCGAGCGGATCCACGGTATCGCGTACGTGGCGCAAGAGGATGGGGTGCTCTTGATCCCCCGGCGCGCTCAGCCGTCCCAGGACCTCCAGCCGGCACTCCGGGAGGAAGCGGATCTCCGCGCCGGGCTCAATCGTGAGGGTGGCGCCGCAATCCACGGTGACGTCCCCGGTCACGAGGTGAGGGCTGCCGTCGAGCGTCCATGTGCCGGAGACGCTTCCGGAGATGCCGCCGAAGGCGGCCTCATCGCGGACAAGCTCGGGCTGGCCATACTCGTTGAGCCCGTCCTGATAGGTGACCTCGATGATGTCCCCCGAGGCCACGTCCAGGATGCCGTCGCCGGGCCCCGATCGCCGCGACCCACGCAACGCCGGGACAGCCCGGATAACGCCTCGATCCCGTAGATGACGGTGGGCGAGGAGGCGCGCCTCGATGGCCAGCGACTCGGCGCTCCGTCCGGGGCGCTCTGCCTGCAGCCGCGCCAGGACGGAACCGGTCTCCGCCTGGAGCTCCTCGGCGGTATAGGACTGAAGCGACAGCAGAGAGACCGCGATGGCGCCGCGAAAGTGTCCGGGCGCTCCGGCAACCGCGGAAAGGACCACGATTTCACCGCCGGTCTCGTGTCCGCTCGTGACGGTGACCGTGGCCGATCCCGACAGGTCGGGCTCGTGGAGCAGCACGCGGATCGAGTCGGTGTCGGCCGGGTAGCCGCCCGGCAGGTCCTGCCATTGAGGATCGGCTAGCGTCACCGTGGCGGAGTTGCCGAAGGGGCCGGCGCCGCCGATCCAGTTCCCGTAGTTCACCATCGGGATTCCGATGGCGTCGAAACCGTCGCGAATCCGGGAGATGTTCTTGGGGTTGCCACCCGTGTTCATCTCCGCCGTGACCGCCGGTCCCCAGTCGTTGCCGCGCAGATCGACCTCGAAGACGCCGATGCCGGAGTCGCAGTAGACGTCGTGAGAGCCGGTGTTGCCGTGGATGGCGCTGTCGCGGATGGAGAAACCGCCTGGAAGGACGGCGTCATCGACGAAGATCCCCCAGCCGTGATTGCTGACGAACTCGCAGTCGCGGATCGTGGCGGCGGCCCCGGACTCGAGATCGAGGCCTGTCTGGAAGTTGCGGGTCACGACCGTGTTCTCGACCCACAGATCGCCGGCGCTGCCCAGCCGCGCGATCTGCAAGCCGCCTCCGTCTTCCTGGGCCGCGGCGTTCTCCTCGATCACGCACGAGGAGATGGTCAGCCCGAAGTCCGTCTCGTCCTGGCCGCCCGCGGCCACGCC
Organism: Candidatus Eiseniibacteriota bacterium; assembly: GCA_029569475.1. The sequence goes on from JAKQSZ010000003.1 coordinate 29,232, forward strand.
CAGTCTCCAGCAGCGGCGGATCCGGCTGTGCTCCAGCCGGCTCCCGAGACCTCCGCGGAAGAGGCAACCCTCTTCCGCCCGCTCGATGAGGCAGTAGGAGAGCAGAGAGGCACGTGCCTCGGCGGGGTCGAAGGTCAGGCCTGGCCAGAGCGCCCCCGCCATCCCAGGGGCGATGACCGGCCCGAAGGCGATCGTGTCCTGCTCGGCGCCGATTGCTCGCAAGACACCGCGCACGACCAGCGCGCATCCC
>JAKQSZ010000005.1 GCA_029569475.1 Candidatus Eiseniibacteriota bacterium
GTCTTGCCGGAGCCCACGTCCCCCTGCAGCAGCCGGTTCATCGGCTGGTCCCGGCGCAGATCGCGCAGGATCTCGCTCAAGACCTCTCGTTGGCCGCGGGTCAGACGGAAGGGCAGCGCGGCCGCCAGCTGCCGCAGGAGACGCCCCTCCGGCGCGATCGGCGCGGCGGCGTGGGGATGCTGCCGTCCCCGCCGGGCCAGGCCGAAGGCGAGCTGCAAGGTGAGGAACTCGTCAAAGGCCAGACGTAAACGCGCGCGCTCGGCCTCTTCGGGCGCCTGCGGATAGTGGATCCGCTCAAGAGCCCAGCGCAGCTCGGCCAGCCCCAGCGCCTCGCGCCGTCCGGGAGGCAGAGGATCCTCGACACCGGGCAGCAGTTCTCTCAGGGCGGTCAGGACCCAGGTCCGGAGCATCTTCTGGGAGAGACCGGCGGTCAGGTCGTAGACCGGTACGATGCGCCCGCCGGTGACCGGCTCGGGCGAGGCGGCCTTCTCCAGGACCTCGAACTCCGGGTGCACGAACTGCGGCCGCCCGAGCTGGCTGCGAACCGTTCCGCTGAGAAGGAGCCTGGCCCCGGGCTTGAGCACCCGCGTGAGGTACGGCTGGTTGAACCACACGGCTGACGCCGAGGCCGTTTCATCTCGCAGCCGGGCCTCGACGGTCGAAACCCGGCCCCGCGTAGGCTGGGCCACAACCATCTCGATCTCGACTTGCGACGTATGGTCGCATCCAGGCCGGAGAGCGGAAAGGGGCACCAGCCGGCTGCGGTCGAGCCAGGTCCGGGGCAGGTGCCAGAGCAGATCCCAGACAGTGGTGATCTCCAGGCGCCCCAGGGCCTGCGCCCGCCTGGGGCCGATTCCCGGCAGGTACTGCGCCAACATGCTGCGGTCCATGGAACTGACACGGTAGCGGCCGGAGGCCCGCGTGAAAATAGGATTTCGGCTTGTCGGTTCTCCCCCGCTTCGATAGACTGCTGTTTTGTGTCAACTAGGGGAGGAAGGACATGTCTCGCGCTTGCGACATCTGTGGCAAGGGAATCATGTTCGGCAACCAGATCAGCCACGCGCACAACCTCTCGCGCCGCATCTGGCAGCCGAACCTGCAAACTGTGCGTGTCGTCATCGACGGTCGCCCCCAACGGGCGCGCGTCTGCACCACGTGCCTCAAGTCCGGCCGGGTCGTGAAGAACGTTCGCCTGCACAAGGGCGAGCCCAAGGTCGCCGAGGCTTAGCTCGCCACAGCCCAAAGCCCGCACCGGGTTTCATTGCGGCACGTTTCATTGTGTCACTTCCGGCGCGGGATCTCCCAGGTCCCTGGAGATCCCTACGCGGACTTGCCATGTTGCCACGCTCTTCAACGTCGGCGACCCCCACGGACAGTGTTGATCGCGGAGCAACCGAGTGATCTGCGCAATCTGCCGGGTTGTGGATCGGTGGACCCGCGCCCGACGGCACACCATGTTATCCCGGGAAAGGGGTCCATGGGACCGGCACCTGGGTCAGGAAACCCGGATCAAGACGCCGGGAGCAACGGAAAGGGCGCTCGTCTCGGTCTACGGTGATCCGAGGTCATCCTGCCAGTCGATGCTCAACTCCCGATCGAAGGTTCCGTCGGCCCGGATCGCCCAGAGCCCTTGCTTTGGGTAGACCAGCTCCGTCCCATCCGCCGACCACGAGCAGTCCTGCCATCCGGGCTCGCACTTCGACCCGGTGGCCTTCAGCCGACGATCCGAACCGGTCCGGAGATCGAGGATGTGGACGCCATCCACTCGCGTGTATGCGATCCGGTCACCGGAGGGCGACCAGCGCGGGTGCACGTCCTGGCCGTCCAATCCGCCGATCCGCTCTACCTCGCGGTCGCTGATCCGCAGTCGATACAGCTCAGGGCTCTGTTCCGATCCGTCGTAGCAGGAAAACGCGATGTAAGCGCCGTCAGGCGACCAGGTCGGTTCCCGGGCCCTTAGCTTCGACACCCAGATCACCGGTTCCGGATTCTCCAGGTCCACCATCCAGATACCGGCTGAATCCGACGGGGTGGTGCGGTCGAAGGCGATGCGCGTTCCGTCCGGCGACCAGGCGGGGAAGAAAAGGCGGCTGCGGACGATGGTTCGGGTTGTATCCTCCCGCTCGCTCCAAACCACCAGTTCCTCGCCACGGACATAGGCCAGCCGGTCTCCACTCGGGCTCCACGCCGGCATGTCACCGGAGTCCAGGAAGGTGGCGCGGCCTGTCCTATCCCGGATCCACACGCCGGACCGTCGCGCCCCCAGATCCGGATGATAGAATGCGATCCGCCCGTCCGGCCCCCAGGATGGAAGCTCGATCCGTCCGCTCTGATCCACTTGCCCGCAAGGGGGGCCAACCAGCTGGTACGCCTCGCTTCCGCAACCCGCACCTGTCAGACTGGCGGATAGCCACAACAAAGGAAAGGCCTGCTGCCACCGTCGCTTCATCATCGAACCACCACGACTTTCCGCGTCACGCTGACTTTGCCGGCGGGATCGGTAGCTGCAAGGAAGAATACCCCCGAGCTTGGAACGCGTTCCGACGCCCCCGGCGACCACCGGATGCGGTGATCACCAGGCCCCTTTGCCTCACAGACCGTCTCGATCAGGCGACCTGCCGGATCGTACAGCAACACACCCTGGGCGGAATTCGGCGGAACGTGAAGGCTGATCCACGTCGGTCGTCCATGCAAGACGGGGCTACCGACATCGAGCGACACGACGTCATCGAGCACGCTGGGTATCGAGTCATCGCCGAACTGCCCGCCCAAGGACGGCTCTGGGTGGGAGGTGAGGGCGAGTTCGGTCGAGGTCACTTCTTCGGTGGCCACGTATCCCGCGATCCAGTACAACGGCACCAGCAGATCAGTCCGTGGTTGGGTCCACACCACGGTGTTGCCGGAACCTGGACTTGGCCAGTTGGGAGTGGGAGACTCGACGTCCCCGCAGGTTCCCCAATCGACAACCGTAAAGGCGGTCTGGTCGTAGGGGGTCCGAATGTCACCCCCTGGAGGCGAGGCGCGGCGTTCTCCGGAAAGGCAGCCAGGACGTGGAGAACGCGGCTCACGGTGGGATCGGCTTCGACGGAAGTCACGGCGGAGTCGCACGCTGTCAAGTCGTGTCTACCGCAGTAGTCCTCTATGTCCGTCGTATACGCCGCACCCGGACCGGAGTGGAGAACCAGAACGCCGCCCGAGTTGGCGCCGGCCATCGCGGCTCGAGTCAATGCCAGAGGGAGTAAGAGAGAGAGAGAGAGAGAGAGAGAGAGAGGATTATCGGGAAACGAGAGTAAGTCATCCTTACCGCTTCCTTACGGCCAACACCGCGTTTGGATCAGGACCAAACGACCATCGTGTAGACGGCAGCAGACTGGAATCGGCCGAGACACCGGCCACTACGTCAATGGGCAGTGTAGGCAGCCCGGAGGACAACTTCTACCCGTATCTGTGATCGCAGGACTCCCAGTTCGGTGGGCTTACATCTCGCTGTCAAGCCGGCTCAGGTCCGAGAGGCGGGAGCGGAGTGAAAGTCAAGCGCAGCCTCTCCGTCGGGGTCTCTGCTCGAGGTCGCCGATCCTCCGGCCGCTCCCTGCCACGTAGCAGGCCTGAGAGCTAGAGATCGTCGAGCAACCGAGGGTCGGCCAAAGCCCTCGCCGCCGGGTTCGCCGGATCGGCCCGCAGCGCCTCGGCCAGCACCTCGGCCCCTCGCGCCTCCTCTCCTTCGTTGAGGAGCGAGAAGCCCAAAGCCAGGCGGGCATCAACGTAGCCGGGATTGTGGGCCAGCGCCCGTTCGTAGCACTCCTTCGCCTCGCGTCCCCGCCCCTGCCCATCGAGCGCCTTGCCCAGCAGGAACAGCAGGTCGGGATAATCCGGCTGTTCGCTCAAGGCCGACCGCAGATGCTCCTCGGCCCCGGCATGGTCCCCCTGGCGCAGAAGCTGCCGCGCCAGAGCCTCCCGGGCCCGCACGAATCCGGGATTGAGCGCCAGGGCTTCCTCCAGGTGGCCCGCCGCCCCGGCCTGGTTCCCCTGTTCCTGGAGCACCAGCGCCATCCCGAGGTGGGCGTCCGCGAAATCGGGGTGCTGTTCGAGGATCGACCGGAAGAGCCCCTGCGCCCGCCCCGGCTCGCCGCATCTCAGGTACATGTGGCCCAGTTCGCTGCGGGCGCGCATCAGGTTCGGTTCTCCTTCCAGGGCCTCGGAGATCGCTCGCATGGAGGCTTCGGTGTCACCCTGGCAGGCGAGGGTGAGGCCCAGGAAGTAGCGGGCCCGATGGTAGGCGGGATGCGTCGCGAGAAGTTCCTCGATGCGCTGCCGCGCCACGGCCAGCCGCCCGCGGCGCAGGTCGGCCACGCCCAGAAAGAGGATCACGTCGGGATACTGCGGTTGCCGCGCGGCGGCGACCTCCAGGTGTTCGGCCGCCTCGGCCGGCCGGCCACGGCGTAGACAGACCAGGCCCATCTGCAGCCGCGCCTCGACGTACTGCGGGTTGATGGCGATCGCCTCGGCCAGTTCGGCCTCCGCGCGCTCGTAATCGCCGGCTTCCGAGTAGAGGATGCCGAGCTTGCACCGGAGGTCGGCATAGCGGGGGTTGCGCTCCACCGCCTGCAGAAGCTCGTCGATCGAGCGCCGCCGGTCTCCCTGATCGTAGGCCTCGAGCGCCCGCTTGAGGTGCTCCTGCCCCTCCTGGCGCCGCGCCGTCTCTGCCTGGATCTCCATTATGATCTGGTCATCGAGGTGCGCGGCCAGGTCGAGGTTCAGGCGCATGGGCAAGCGGAACTCGGTCCCCGCCAGGTGGCGGAGCTCCTCGAGGGCCGGTTCCAGCCGGCCCATCTTCCAGAGGACCACGGCCAGTTCGGCGCGCGCCTCGGCATAGCGGGGATTGATCTCCAGCGCCTGCCGGCAGTGTTCCTCGGCCTCGGCCAGCTCCCCCCCCTGCGCCAGGATCATGGCGAGGCGAAAGTGCAGGTCCGGGTAGCGGTAGCCCTGCTGGATGGCCTGCTCGAACTGCTCCCGCGCCGCTTTCGTGGCCCCCTGTTCCTGCAGCGAGAGGCCGAGCTTGGCGTGAGCCTCCGCGGCGTAGAAACGGCCGAGGCTGTGGTAGGGATTGTTGCGGTCATGGATGGTGGCCAGCGCGTTTTCGAAGGCTCGCGCCGCCGGCTCGTACTGCTTCTGGTTGAAGAGCACGATGCCCTGGCGATAGCGCCCCATTCCCCCGCGCGAGAAGAGTCGCCCCAACAACGACAATGCTCTCACCTCCGGGGCGTCGTGCGGGGCCCCAGCCGCTCGCGCCTCACCTTGACGGTCTCACCTGATCCGTCGCCGGCCCGTTCCGATCGCCGCAACGGCCCGCGGCCCGCAGGAATCACCTTCTCGCGGGCCGCCTCTGCAATCCCCAATGGCCGCTCTTCGCGGCGGCGCGAGAGCCCCTGCGACCGGCGCACCGGCCGGAGGGTCGCCCATCAGTCCATGCGCTTGCGCATGAACGTCGGCTCATCGAGCGGATTGCGCCGGCCGACGCGACGTTCGCCACCCTGGTCTTCACCGGACAGCGGTTTCCTGCCGCGGGGCCGGAAGCGTTCGCCCGGGGACAGACTCAGTTTGTCCCAGGCGTGACGCCACGGCAAACCGCGGTGCACCGGCCGCTCTTCCTCGCGCTCGGGCAAGAAGAGCGGAGCATCCATTCCCTCTTCCGAGGACCAGCCCGGGCCGGCCTCGCCGCCGAAGTTCTCGTACCGTCCCGGGTCCTCCGGGAACTCCTCCGGCGGCAGGGGCGGGCGCGATCGGTCCCCGCGTCCGTCGGCGACAGGGCGCGAGGGAGCGGGCGGCGCCATCCGCTCGGTGGAGGAGATCAGTTCCATCACCGCCGGATCGAACGGAGCCCGGTCCTTCGCCTCACGTCCGGTATCGGCCGGGCGGCCTGCCATCTTCCGGAATCCTTCCGGGCGAGATTCGCTCGAGCGGGCATCGGGCCGGGAGTCTGCCGAAAGGCCGTCCACCGCGCCGGCCTCCGGCGCCCACGACTCGACCGGCTGAGGCGCCGGGCCCTTCGCGGAATCCACCGGCGCGAACATCGGCTCGGAATGCCCTCCGCCGCTCGCCGCCTCCGCCCGGACCTCGGGAGTCCTCAACCCGCCATCCACGCGCGGTTCGGGCGAGCGGAGCACGGCCTCGATCTGCCGGGCCACCGACCCCGCCGGCTCGGCCGGCCTGGCCTCGGTACGGGGGAAGCCTGTCGCGATCAACGTGACCCGCATCTCGTCGCGCAAGTTCGGGTCCACCACCGCACCCCAGAAGACATCGGCTTCCTCGCCCACGCGCTCGGAGATGAACCGCGCGGCCTCGGCCGCCTCGTGCAGGCTCATGCCCGGGCCTCCCTGGACGTTGATCAGCAGAGCCTCGGCTCCGAAGATGCTGACCTCCTCGAGCAGCGGGCTGGAGACGGCGCCCTGCGCGGCCTCGATCGCGCGGGAAGGCCCTTCCGCCACGCCGCAGCCCAGCAGCGCGTTGCCGCGGTTGTGCATGACCGTCTTCACGTCCGCGAAGTCGAGGTTGATCTCGCCGTGGCCGGTGATGAGATCGGAGATGCCGCGGGTCGCCTGCAACAGCACCTCGTCGGCCACGAGCATGGCGGCGAGAAAGGGCGTGCCCGGCTCGACGATGTTCAGAAGCTTCTGATTGGGGATGGCGATGAGCGTGTCGACGCTGCGCGAGAGGGCAGCAAGCCCCGCCTGCGCCCGGTTCATCTTCTTCTTCCCCTCGAAGCTGAAGGGCTTGGTCACAACGGCGACGGTGAGGATGCCCAGTTCGCGGGCGATCTCAGCCACGACCGGCGCCGCGCCGGTTCCGGTTCCGCCGCCCATGCCGGCGGTGATGAAGAGCATGTCGGCGCCGCGGAGGACTTCCTCGATCTCGACGCGGTTCTCTTCCGCGGACATGCGCCCGATCTCGGGATCGCCGCCGGCGCCCAGACCACGGGTCACCCCGCAACCGATCTGGAGCCGGTTGGCGCAGGCGGACTTCTCCAGCGCCTGAAGGTCGGTGTTGGCGACCCAGAACTCCACGCCGGCAAGACCGGATTGGATCATCCGGTTGACTGCGTTGGAACCCCCGCCTCCGCACCCGAAGACCTTGATACGGGCGGGCGAGGCATTGTTCTCAACGATTTCGAGCATCGAGGCACCTCCCTGTGTACCGCGGGATGCTCGGGGTCAGGATCTTGGGGGGAAGCGGACCCACGAGCTTTATAGCATCCCATCCCTGGGCTGACAAGACTTTGGAACAAGCCGGACCATCACGAAGCCACTCGCAACGGGGCGCTCCGGCACGGCCCGGGTTAGAAGTACTCCTGGATGATCTCCCGGAACGGCCTGCGGAAGCGGCCGAAGAGACCGCTGCGCACGCGCGTCGTACGATTCTCCTCGGCGGCGTGGCGCACCAGCCCGACGGCGGTGGCCAGGCGCGGATCGCTGGCGAGATCGGTGATTCCCGAAAGGCCGTCGGGGAAGCCGACGCGGGCGGGCACGCCCAGAACGCGCTCGGCCAGTTCGCAGAGCCCCGGCATCTGCGCGGTGCCGCCCGTGATGACGACGCCGGCCGCCAGGACCGAGGGGTCGATGGCCCGGTCCACATCCTCCAACACGAGCCCCAGGATCTCCTCCAGGCGCGGCTCGCAAATGCTGGCGAGCACCTGTTGGGTGACGCGACGGGGCTCCCGACCTCCGACGCCCGGGACATCCACGACGGCGTCGGCCGGAACCTTGGATGCGATGGCGGAACCGAAACGCACCTTGAGCCGCTCCGCCTGTTCCAGCGGGGTGCGCAACCCGACGGCCAGATCGTTCGTGACGGCCTGGCCTCCATAGCCGATGACCGCCGTGTGCCCGATCGTGCCGTCCACGAACACGGCGACGTCGGTGGTGCCCCCGCCGATGTCGAGCAACAGCACGCCGAGCGCGCGCTCGTCGTCGCCCAGCACCGCTTCGGCCGCGGCCAGCGGTTCGAGGACGACGGCGCTTACCTGGAGTCCGGCGCGGGTGACGCCGCGCAGGAGATTGCGGACCGCCGTGGTCTGCACCGTCACGATGTGGACCTCGGCCTCGAGGCGCACGCCGGACATGCCGATCGGCTCCTTGATCCCGCCCTGCTCGTCGACCCGATAGGCGCGGGGCAGCACGTGCAGCACTTCGCGGTCGCCGGGGACCGCGACCGCACGGGCGGCCTCGAGCACACGCTGGACGTCCTCGCGGGTGATCTCGTTCTCCTTGCGCGAGACGCCGATGACACCGGTGGAGTTGAGCGAGTGCACGTGCTCGCCGGCGATCCCGACCAGCACCGAGCGGATCGGCACCCCGGCCATCTGCTCGGCCGCCTTGACCGAGTCGGTGATCGCCTGGATGGTCGCCTCCAGGTTCACCACCACGCCGCGCTCGAGCCCCTGGCAGGCGCGTTGGCCGACGCCCAGAATCGAGAGGGCGGGTTCTTCGGGCCGCGATCCTTCCACCAGTTCGGCCACGACGGTGCAGACCTTCGTGGTGCCGACGTCCAGCCCGACCGCGATCTGTCGCCCTCTCATGTCTTCATGCTCCCTGCTTCCTGGCGCGCCCGGAGGCGCCCAGACTGTCGGCCTGCATGTCCAGGGGCAGCCGCACCACCACCTGGTCGCGGAAACGGAGGTCCACCACCGCGTCAGCCAGACCCTGCCGGTCGAGGTCCTCGAGGACGCGTCCCAGCCGGGCGCCCGGGTCCCGGTGGATCCCGGTCTCCCAGAGGACGACGCGGTGTCCGCGGCGCAGGCAGAGGTGGAACTCGCTGCCGGACACGTAGTGGATCTCTGAGATCAGCCTCCAGGTTTCCGGCTCGGTAACGGCGAGTTGGAGGATCTCGCTCCACTCCGCGTCCGGCTGCCCCAGCACGCACCGGTCGCCGGGCACGAGGCCGGAGGGGACCGCGCCGGTCAGGATGGGCAGATCCGCCGGGTCGACCCACTCCCGCGGATCCAGCACGATGCCGTCGGCCGCAATCTCCATCGGCGACGGGCCGACCGTGCGCACCACGCTCTCCCGCTCGCGCACGCGCACGTGCAGCCCACGCGGCCACTGCCAGGCGTACCCGACCTCGCCAAGGCGAGGACAACTTCGTCTCAGCCGATCCTCGTCAGGACGATCCAACTGCCACCACGGCAGCCCGGGACGCAACCCCAGCAGCTCGAGCAGGTCGCCGGTCTGGATGGACCGGTTGCCCTCGACGGTCACGGTCTCCACCGACCAGATCGGGCGCGCGCTGTAGCGAGCGTGAGCCACGATCCCGGCCGCCGCCAGCAGAAGGACGGACCATGGGACGAGATGGAACCGGCGGGATCGACGCTGCATCAGAACCCCTTTCCGGCGGGCGGCCCGGCAGTGGGCTGCCCGGCCGCGCCGGCCTGGCTCGCCGCCCCGTGGGGGGCGTGCGCGCCGGCCTGGCGTTCGGCGCCGGCCCGTTGCTCATAGGCCTGGAGAATCGCGTTCCCCCAGCGCGACACGTCACCCGCCCCTAGCGTCATCAGGAGATCCCCCGGGGCCAGCAGGGCGGAGATCGTCGTCACCGCGTCGTCGCCGCCGTGGACCCGGATGACCTCGCGGCCATTGAGCGCCCGCACTCCGTCCATGATCAGATCCGAGGTGACCCCCGCAATCGGCCGTTCCCCCGCGCTGTAGATGTCGGCCAGCACGAGCACATCGGCATCCTTGAGAACCTCCGCGAACTCGCGCGCCAGGGCTCGCGTCCGGCTGTAGCGGTGGGGCTGGAAGACGACGACCTGACGGCGGTCCCAGACGGAACGCGCCGTCGCCAGGACCGCGGCCAGCTCGGTGGGATGGTGACCGTAATCGTCGAGGAGAACGACGCCGCCGGTCTCCCCGCGGATCTCGAAGCGGCGGCCGACGCCATCGAAGTCCCCCAGTGCGCGCAGGCAGGTGTCCGTGTCGTAGCCCAGTTCCAGCCCGATGGCCAGGGCCGCGAGAGCGTTCTGCACGTTGTGGCGCCCCGGCAAGCTGAGCCGGGCTCGCCCCAGGCGTACCCCCTGCCAAGCCACCCCGTAGTCCTGGGCCATCCCGTCGGTCTTCAGATCGATCGCCCGCAGATGGTTGTCCGGACCGAAGCCGTAGGTCACGATCCGCTTGCGCATGCGCGGCAGGATGGCGCGCACATTGGGATCGTCTCCGCAGACGATGGCCAGGCCGTAGAAGGGCACCTTGCGCATGAACTCCAGGAAGGTCTTCTGGATGACCGGCAGATCGCGATAGTGGTCGAGATGCTCTCGATCGATATTGGTCACTACCGCGATGGTCGGGCTGAGGTCGAGGAAGGATCCATCGCTTTCATCGGCTTCGGCCACCAGATAGCGCCCCTGCCCCAGACGGACATTGCCGCCGATCATCTTCAACCGGCCTCCGACCACCACCGTCGGGTCGGCCCCGGCGCACGCCAGAAGATGGCCGGCCAGGGAGGTGGTGGTGGTCTTGCCGTGGCTGCCCGCCACCGCGATCCCGAAGTGCAGGCGCATGATCTCGGCCAGCATCTCCCCCCGGCGCAGCGTCGGCAGGCCGAGTCGGCGCGCCGCGCTCACCTCGGGGTTGCCCCGCCCCACGGCTGAGGAGACGACCAGCAGATCGACGCCGCGCACGTGCCCGGCGGCGTGGCCGATCGAGATGTGCGCTCCCATCGCGGAGAGGCGGTCCGTTACCTCCGAGCGCATCAGGTCGCTGCCGCTGACCTGGTAATCCATCCGCAGGAGCACTTCGGCCAGGCCGCTCATGCCGGTGCCCCCGATCCCGACGAAGTGAATGCGACGTACGCGTGTCGGGCTCATCGGGTGCCGCTCCTTCTGCCGCGAGCCGGGCGGCGGCCCCGGTTGTCGATGGCCGCGCCCGCCTGCGTCGAAGCAGCCGCGGCGACCGGCAGCACAAGGGTGGAGCCATCTGCGCTCGACAGACTCTGCAGCCGTGGAATGTCCCGGGCTTGAGCATGTTCCGCCGGTCGATCCGTGCGTGTCGCGCTCTCTGCCGGCATGTCCCCGCGTCCCGCCGCTGCGGGGCCTCGATCCTGGCGCCCGGCCTGCCCGGAAGCTCCGGGCTGGGTCCTCCGCACCGGCCCCGACGGTGGCGGACCGGACTGGCGGGGACGTCCCGTCTGGGGACGATCTCCGGGACCGCCCGCGCGGCCTGCTCCGGAGCGTCTGCTCCCCCCCGGACCGCCCGGACCGGAACGCCCGGATCCGCCGCGTGGCCCCTCCCGCGAGCGGCCCCGTCCCTCGCCGCGCGACCTGGGGAACTCCGGTTCCGGAGGAATCTCCGAGGCCGGACGGAAGCGCAGCAGGGCGCGCGCGATCTTGTCGGCGGCCTGGGGTCGCGCGATCCTCAGCGCGTTGACCGACATCTCACGCAGCTTCACGGGCGCGGCCAGCAACGCCTCGGCCTGGCTGGCCAGCGTCGTCCCGTTCATCTCATGATCGGGCAGCAGCACCGCGGCGCCGCCCTCGACCATCAGTTCCGCGTTCAGCTTCTGATGATTGTCGGCCGCGTACGGATAGGGGACGAGGATCGACGGCAGGCCGCAGGCCGCCAGCTCGGAGATCGTCAGCGCGCCGGCGCGGCAGATGACCAGGTCGGCCAGGGCATAGGCGTCGCCCATGTTGGCGATGAACCGGCGGACCCAGGTCTTGACGTGGAGGTCGCGGCAGCGCGCCAGAAAGGCCTCGTAGTCGCGATCCCCGCACTGGATGAGAAACTGAACGTCCTCGCGCCCGTCGAAACGCGGCAGCGCATCGAGGAGCGCCTCGTTGATGGAGTGCGCGCCCTGGCTTCCGCCGAAGACCAGCACCGTGCGCCGCCCCTCCTCGAGACGGAAGAGGCGAAGCGCCCGGCTGGCCTGGCCGGAGAGGATCTGCTCGCGGATCGGATTGCCGGAGAGGCGCAGGTGTCCCCTCCTGGGAAACCAGACCCGGGCGCTGGGATAGGCCAGGTGCACCTCGGCGGCGAAGCGCGAGGCGACGCGATTGGTGCGGCCGGGGATGCTGTTCTGCTCCTGCAGCACCAGCGGCGCCCGCTCCAGCCGGGCCGCGACCGCCACCGGCGCGGAGGCATAGCCTCCGGAAGAGAAGACCACCTGCGGCGCGAACTCGCGCAGGATCTTGCGAGTGGCCAGCACCGCGCGGCCGAGCGCCAGCGCGGCGGCCGGCGTCTTCGGCCCGAAGCGACGCGGAAAGGGCACCGTCTTGAGCCCGTGAAAGCGGAACCCCGCCTCCGGCACTTCCTTCGACTCCAATCCCCGGTCCGAACCGACGAACAGGATCTCGGTGTCCCGATGGAGCTTCTTCAACGCGTCGGCGACCGCGAGCACCGGATATAGGTGCCCGCCGGTGCCGCCGCCCGTCATCAAGACTTTCACTCGTTCCTCAATGGGCTCCCGGCAAACTTCCACGTTCTGGCAGCGGTCTCGAGATCCGGACGGGCCCGTCGCGAGATGGACAGGAGAATCCCCATGCCGGCGAGGTTGACCAGAAGCGAACTCCCTCCATGGCTGACAAAGGGCAACGGAACGCCGGTGACCGGGCCGAGCCCGAGCGCGACGACCGAGTGGAGGAACACGTTCAACCCCACATTCATGGTCAACCCCGCGGCCAGCAGCCCGCTGAATCGATCAGGGGCGAGGCGGGCGATGCGGAATCCTCGAAGAAGCACGATGCCGTACAACGTGTAGAGCGCCAGGATGCCGATAAAACCCGTTTCCTCCCCAATGATGCCGAGAATGCTGTCGCTGAAGGGAAACGGGAGATAATGAAACTTCTGCAGCCCCCGGCCGATCCCGGCGCCGTGGAATCCCCCGGAGCCGATGGCGATCAGGGACTGCTTGACCTGGTAGGGCAGGGCGCCAGCGTCGCCGAACAGCACGCGCCAGAAACTCGAGAGCCGCTCGAGCTGGTAACCCCGCACGAACAACGCCGCCGCCAGCCCCAGGGGCAAGACGACCGCGGCCAGCCGGCGCAGCGGCTGGCCCGAAAAAAACAGGACACCAAACCCCAGCAGCCCCAGCAACAACGCTGAGGACAGATTGGGCTGGAGCACGATCAGCATCGAGAGGATGCCGATGACCGCCAGCGGGACGATCAGGCTCTTCCAGCTTTGCCGGATCCACTCGGGCCGGCGCCCGCAGAACCAGGCCAGGAAGAGGACGATACCAAGCCGGGCGACCTCGGCCGGCTGTGTCTGAACCGGACCAAACTGCAGGAATCGCCTGGTTCCGCGGACCATGACCGTCAGCCCGGTGGGCAGAAGCAGGAGCATCAGCAGCGCCGCCGAAATCCCCAGAGCGCCCCACGCGGCCCGCGCCGCGAACCAATGTCCGGGCAGCCGGGAGAGCATGAACATCAGGGCGAGGCCGAGGACCAGTTTCTCCGTCTGCGACCTCAGGTACTCCGTTTCCGGCAACTGCTCGCTCTGGGCCAGGATGGCGCTGGATGAGTACACCATGACGAGGCCGGCCAGGCACAGCAGCAGGACGGCGGCCAGCAAAACCCCGTCAACCCGGTCTGGTTGTCTCATGATGCCTCGCCGTCCTCCGCCGCCCCCGTGGCCAGCCGGGCGACCGCCTCGCAGAAGCGGCGCCCTCGATCCTCATAGTTGGCAAACATATCAAAGCTCGCGCACGCGGGCGACAAAAGGACGGTCCGGCCGGGAAGAGCCGCCTTCCAGGCTGCTTCCACCGCCTCTTCCAGCGAGCTCGCGCGCTCTCCCGCCACCCCGGGCCAACTCCTCTCCAGCGTCTCAGCCGCTTCTCCGATGAGGACGAGGTGGTGGACGTGCGTCCGGACCAGATCCCGCAGCGGCCGAAAGTCCTGTCCTTTGTCCCGTCCTCCGGCGATCAGCACCACCGGCTGCGCGAACGCGCGCAGGGCCACCGCCAGGGAGTCGGTGTTGGTGGCCTTGGAGTCGTTGACGAAGCGGACGCCCCGCACCACACCCGCCGGCTGCAGGCGGTGCGGGAGGCCCCCGAACGAGGTGAGCGACTCCACGATACCCTGCCGCAGGCGTTCCTGGCGCTCCGGCGGACTCGCCCCGGGAATCAGCTCCCACGGACACTCGGCGGCCAGGACCGCGGCGGCGAGGGCGTTCTCGACGTTGTGGGGACCCGGCAGGGACAGGCGCGAGGCCTCCGCCAGGCACGCCTCGCGGCCGCCGCGGCGCAGCCAGAGGCTGCCGTCACGGAGAAAACCGCCCTCCTCCCCATGATCCTCCCGGCCGAAGCGCGCCCAGCGCCCCGGCGCCCGTGGACGTGCGGCCGCCGCCAGGTCCGGATCAGGACCGACGCAGGCCAGGTCCTCGGGGCCTTGCCGGGCGAAGATCCGCAGCTTCGCCTCCCGGTACTCCTCCAGGCTTCCATGCCGGTCCAGGTGATCCGGCGTGAAATTCAGGATCACCGCGGCGCGCGGCCGGAAGCGGCGGATGTCCTCGAGCTGGAAGCTCGAGATCTCGCAGACGAAGCAGGCGGCGGGGTCTTCGAGCACCCCTTCGCTGAATGCCCGGCCGATGTTGCCGACCACGAGGGCCGGTGCGCCGGCGCGCCGCAGCATGTCGCCCGCCCACGCCGTGGTGGTCGACTTTCCGTTGGTGCCGGTGATCGCCAGGACCGGGCCGGTCGAGGCCAGAAACGCCAGCTCGCACTCGCCGATGACCGCCACCCCGCTCCGCTCCGCCGCGCGCAGAAACTCGATGCCGCGCGGCACGCCGGGGCTCTTGACCACGAAGTCATAGTCGGATGCCCAATCAGGATCATGGGGACCCACGCGCAACCTGGCCCCGCCCCGTTGCAGATGCGCCAGCGCTTCCCGCCCCTCCCGCGGGAGCGCGAGATCGAGAAGGTCCACCCGGCAGCCGCGCGCGAGCAGCAGGCGCGCCGCGCCCATCCCCGAGCGCGCGAGCCCCAGTACGGCGGCGCTCGGCGCGGGGCCCCTGCCGCAAAGGCCCAGGAGGTCCAGGGGCCACGCGGGGCGGCCGGGGAGTTTCCCAGCCTTGTCCTGCGGGCTGCGGTTCATTGCAGCTTCACCGTGCTGAGCGTGACCAGCCCGAGGAGGATGCCGATGATCCAGAAGCGCACCACGACCCGTGTCTCGGGCCAGCCGAGCAGTTCGAAATGGTGGTGCAACGGCGCCATGCGAAAGACCCGTTTCCCTCGATAGCGGTAGGAAATGACCTGGATCGCCACCGAGAGGGTCTCGGCCACGAAGATGCCTCCCACGATGACCAGCAGCAGCTCGCGCTTGACCAGGACGGCGAGAGCTCCGAGCGATCCCCCCAGGGCCAGGCTGCCGGTATCGCCCATGAAGATCTGCGCCGGATGCGCGTTGTACCAGAGGAATCCCAGGGCCGCGCCCACCAGGGCGCCGGCGTAGATCGCCAGCTCGCCGCTCGACTCCAGGAAGGGAATGTTCAGGTAGCGCGCGAAGACGGCGTTGCCCGAAAGGTAGGCCAGTCCTCCCAGCGCGATGGCCGGCGGGACGAGGAGGCCGATGGCCAGACCATCGAGACCGTCGGCCAGGTTGACCGCGTTGGAGGAGGCGGTCACGACCAGCGCGACGAAGGGGATGTAGACGATGCCCAGATCGAGCAGGTTCTTCAGGAACGGCACCGAGGTCAAGGTCGCCCCGGTGGCGCCGAAGGGCCGCAGCCAGAGGATCATGGCCCCGACGGCCAGGCCGACCGTGACCTGGCCGAGCAGCTTCCATCTTCCCTGCAGCCCCTTGCGCTCCTTGCGCACCACGTGCAGGTAGTCATCGAGGAAGCCGAGCGCTCCGAGCGAGGCCGTCGTGAAGATCATGATCCAGATGTTCGGATTGCGCAGGTTGGCCCAGAGCAGGGTCGGCACGATGATGGAGACGAGGATGAGGATCCCGCCCATGGTGGGAGTGCCCGCCTTGGGCTTGTGCGAGGCTGGTCCCTCTTCCCGGATGAGCTGCCCCAGCTTCCAGTCGCGCAGGCGGCGGATGATCCAGGGGCCCAGCACGAAGGAGATGATGAGGGCCGTCACGGTGGCGTAGGCCGCCCGGAAGGTGATGTAGCGGAAGACATTGAAAACCGAGATGTCCTGGTGGAGCGGGTAGAGCAGGTGGTAAAGCATGGGTTCCTCACCTCGGCTCGGCCGGGGCCGGATGCAGAAGATCGGGGATGCGCTCCAGCGCCATCCTCCGAGCCCCCTTCAAAAGGATCAGATCGCCGTCGCGCAGCCGCGGGCGCAGCCAGGCGGCGGCCGCGCCCGCGTCGGGCACCCAGGCCGCGCTGCCGGAGGAGATCGCAGCCTCGCGGTTGGCCTTCCAGGCCGCCTGCGTCTCCTCGCCCACGAAAAGCACCGTGTCGATCGCCCGGGCGCGACGGCCCAGATCCTCGTGGATCGACTGGCTATGACCGCCCAGTTCCCCCAGAGCGCCCAGGACGAGGATGCGCCTCCCCGGATGCGGCACCTCGCGCAGAAACGCGATCGACAGCCGCGTCGATTCGGGGCTGGCGTTGTAGCAGTCCATCACCCAGTCGGTGTTGCCGAGCCGGCGCGGCTCCATGCGCAACGCCCGTCGCGGCGCCGAGGCCAGCCGGTCCGCCAGGCGCGCCACGTCGGCCCCCAGCGCATCGACCGTAGCCAGCGCGGCCAGGGAGGAGAGCAGGCCGCCCATCCCGAGCAAGGGCACGTGCAGCCGGCCCGCCTGGCGGGTGCGGAAGCCGGTCCCGGAGAGTGACCACTCGACCGGCCCCTCGGGATGCCAGTCGGCCGGAGCCTGCAGGCCGAAGGTGATCACGCGCCGGCCGCCGAGATATCCGGCCGCCCGCTCCAACACCCAGGGATCCTGCGGCAGGACCACCGGCGCGTCCCCCCGCAGGCCGTCGAGGATCTCCAGCTTCGCCCGCAGGATGGCCTCGCGCGATCCGAGATACCCGACGTGCGCGGTGCCGATGTCGGTGATCACCGCGACCCGCGGCGCCGCCAGGCGCGAGAGCAGCGAGATCTCTCCCGGGTGGTTCATTCCCATTTCGATCACGGCGTGGCGGTGTTCGGCGGTCAGCCCCAGCAGCATCCAGGGAACGCCCACGTGGTTGTTGCGGTTGCCCCGGGTGGCCCAGACCGGCCCCAGGGGGGCGAGCAGGTGCGCGAGCAGATCCTTGGTCGTGGTCTTGCCGCTCGAGCCGGTCAGGCTGAGGCAATGCACCGATTCGCAGGCGGCGCGGTGCGCTGCGGCCCACTGCTGCCACGCGCTCAACGTATCCTCGACCGCGATCTGCGGCCAGCCCGGCAGGTGCAGAGGCCGCGAGACCAGGGCCGCGGCGGCGCCCGCCTCCGCCGCCGACTCGATGAAGTCATGCCCATCGTGACTCTCGCCGCGCAAAGCGACGAAGAGATCGCCCGGCTTGATGGTGCGCGAGTCGAGGCTGATCTGATTCCAGTCCACCCGCAGATCCGAGGCCGACTCCGGGCTCAGCTTTCCCCCGGCCAGTCCGGCGATCTCGCCGAGCGTCCACGAGGGCGCGCCGGTCATCGCATCCCCGCCAGCGCCGCGGCGGCCACCGCGCGATCGTCGAAGGGAGAACGGATGCCGTGTCGCTCCTGGTACGTCTCGTGCCCCTTGCCCGCGATCAGGACGGTGTCACCGGGGCGCGCCTCCGCCAGGGCGCGCGCGATCGCGTGGCCCCGGTCGCCGATCTCCTCGGCACGCTTGCCGGCCGGCATCCCGGCCATCACCTCGGCACGGATCGCCGATGGATCCTCGGTGCGGGGATTGTCATCCGTGACGACGCTCCAATCGGCAGACTCCCCGGCGATCGCTCCCATCATCGGGCGCTTGATCCGGTCGCGGTCGCCTCCGCAGCCGAAGACAAGCAGCAGCCGACCCGGCGTGAAGGGCCGCAGACTCTCACAGGCCCGCCGCAGCGCGTCAGGGGTGTGCGCGTAATCGACGACCACCGGGAAGGGCTGTCCGCGGTCGACGCGCTCCATCCTTCCGGGAATCCCCTCGAGCGCTCCCAGGCCGGCGCAGGCGGCCGCCGGCTCAACCCCCAGCGCAAGGCTGGCGGTGAAGGCCGCCAGAAGGTTGTCCACCTGGAAGGTGCCGATCAGAGGCGAGCGGATCACGAACTCGCTCTCCTCCCCCCGGCCCGCCAGGGAGGGCGCCAGATGAACGCGCATTTCGATTCCCGTTGGGGACATCCGCGCCTCGCGCAGGCGTACGTGCGCCATGTCCGCGCGCCCGTAGAGGATCACCCGATCTTGCCGCTCCTGGCAGGAGGGTTCCAGCAGGCGCGCCGCCGCCGGATCGTCCGCGTGAATCACCGCGATGGCCGGCTCGTTCTCAGGGCCGCGCTCGTGCGGCCGAAACAGCATCGCCTTGGCTGCCAGGTAGGCGTCGAGGGTCTCGTGAAAGTCGAGGTGGTCGGGCGAGAGGTTGGTGAAGACAACACAGGAGAAGCGCGTGCCCCACGTGCGCCGCAACGCCAGGGCGTGCGAGGAGACCTCGACCGCCCCCGCGGTCAATCCCAGCGCGCGCCAGCGGGCGAGTTCGGCCTGGAAGACATCGGCCTCGGGAGTGGTGAAGAGCGCCGGCTTCCATTCGGAAGCCCCGGCAGCCATCGCGGTCGCGCTCTCCAACGGGCCGCTTCCCAGCGTCCCCATGACGCCCGCGCGCCAGCCGGCCGCCCGCATCGCGGAGGCGATCAGCCAGGTGACGGAACTCTTCCCATTGGTCCCGGTCACGCCGGCCAGGCGCAGCGCGGCGCTCGGATGGCCATGGAGAGCGCGCGCAAGCAAGGCCAGGGCCCGGCGGGCGTCGCCCACGCGCACGTAGGACTCCACGCCGGGAATCGACTCCTTCTCCCCCACCACCAGCACGGCGCCGCTCTCGACCGCGGCGAGGGCATAGGCGTGACCGTCGTGGGCCTGTCCCGGAAGGCAGACGAAGACATCGCCCGGCCGTACGCGGCGGCTGTCATGGGAGACGCCGCTGACCACCAACTCGGGCAGCGGAGAGTCAACGCGCGGGCGCACCGGCCAGATCTCCGCGAGCAATGTTTCGAGAGGGAGGCTGGTCACCTTGCAGGAACTCCTTGTACGCACGGCTCGAATCCGGTCCCAGCGTGATCCAACAGGCGACTCCTTCGGGTAGGGGCATCCCGGGCTCGGGAGACTGCAGGATGACCCATCCGGATCCTTCAACCCGCACCCGCACGCCGGCCGAGCGCGCACGCAGCAGCGCGTCACGCAGGCAGAGCCCGCGGAGGTCAGGCATCGGCGGGCCGGAACCCGCTGCCGGAGGCGGCTCGTTGGACTCCGCCGGGGTCAGGGGTCGCGCCCGCGGGTCGCTCGGAGCCTCGCCGGCCACGCCTTCGGCATCCGTCCCGGGGCTCATCTCGACTCCACCGGACCCCGGGCCGGCCCCGGCCAGCGGAGTACCGCCGGCCAGCGTGTCTTCGGGATCATGCTCCCAGCAGAGCTCCAGCGTCACCACCGTTCCGGGCAGGGCCTGCTCGCCCGCCGCCGGCACCGTACGCAGGACGCGGTCGCCTTCTCCGATCAGGCGCGGCAGGAAGTCCGCCTCGCGAACGAGGCGGCGACCGAGGGTCGCGGAGAGACCCGTCACCGAAGGGATCGAGCGTCGCGGATCGGGCTCCGGACGCTTCCAGATCGTCGGAGGCGAAGAAGCCAGCTCATCACGCCCGCCGGCCAGGAAGGGAATGGCGTCGGAGACGATCTCCCGAAAGATGGGCGCGGCCACGCTTCCTCCGTAGATCGAACTCGTCGGCTCGTCGAGCAGGACCAGGCAGAGGATCTGCGGATCGTCCCAGGGGGCGAAGCCGACAAAGGATCCGATGTAGCGCCTCGTGCTGTAGGCCTTCTCCTCGGGTATGTACTTTTGCGCGGTCGAGGTCTTTCCGGCCGGCTCGAAGCCGGCGATCTCGGCCTTCTCGCCGGTCCCCTCGGCCACGACGCGGCGCAGAATCTGGCGCAGCTCGGCGGCCACGCTGGGGCGCAGGACGGTGCGCACGACCTCGGGGTCGGTCTGTTCCAGGACCTCGCCGTCAGGTCCGCGGACCGACCGCACGAGCAGCGGACGCATGAGCTTTCCGCCGTTGGCCACGGCGCCGTAGGCCATGGCCATCTGCAGCGCCGAGCAGGAGATCTCCTGCCCGAAAGCCATGGTGATCAGGGAGCGGGACCTGGTCCAATGGGGAGAGGAGGGTTCGGGGATCCTTCCCCGCCCTTCCCCGGACAGACAGATCCCGGTAGGAAGTCCGAAACCGAAGGCCTTCTCCATTCGGTAGAACCGCTCCGCCCCTGCCCGTTCGGCCAGGATCCCGCTCCCGATGTTCGATGACTTCGCCAACACCTCCCACGCGGGCAGCGCCCCGTAGCGGTGATGGTCGGTGATCGGCTTGCTTCCCGGCACGGGCCGGCTGCCGTTCATACAGTCGATGATCTCGTCCTGGTGGAAGAGCCCTGCCTCCATGCAGGCGGCGAAGGCGACGATCTTGTAGCTCGAGCCCGGCTCGAAGACGTCCGTGACCGGCCGCACCTTGATGTGCTCGGGCCTCCAGGTCTCCGAGTCGATCGGATCGAATCCCGGAACCGCCGCCATGGCCAGGATCTCCCCCGTGGCGGGCCGGGTCACGATACAGAAGCCGCCGGCGGCGCCTTCGCGCTTCACGCCGGCCGCGAGGCGGGCGGCGGCGATCTCCTGCAGCCGGCCATGAAGGGTCACCTCCACGTCCGCGCCGGGCAGGCTGTCCTGGAGGACATTCTCCAGGAATCCCTGAAAGGTGCTGTCCACCGCGTCCTTCACGCGAAGGACGCGCCCCGGTTGGCCGCGCAGAAACTCGTCGTAGGTTTCTTCCAGGCCTCCCAAGGGCGCCTCATCGCGGTTCACCAGGCCGACCACCGATCCTCCGGCCGGGCCCAACGGATAGAGGCGCTTCGCCTCGCGCTGCAGCGAGATGCAGGGGAAACGCTTCTTCAGTTGAAGAAGGGGAGCTTCGCGGAGGACCTCGCGGCGCAGCCAGACAAAGCGGACGTCGGATGGAACATCGAGCTTGCGCCGCAGCTCGGCCGGCCGGATGAGGCCGAGCGAATCCAGGGCCACCGCCAGGGCGCCTTCATCCTCGACCATGCCGGGATCGACGCCGAGCGACCAGTTGATCACGGTGCGGGCCAGGATCTGCCCATCGCTGGAGCGGATCTCGCCGCGGCGTGCCGGGATGTTCTCGACCTCCCGGCGCATGCGGTTGCCTTCACGTTCCCAGCGTTCGTGCTGGAATAGCTGGACGTGCGCGGCCCGCAGCACCAGGGCCGCCAGCAGGCCGACGACCAGCCGGGCGCAGAAGCGGAGTCTAGGGTCGTTGCGCACGGCCGCGCTCCGGCGGCCGGATCTCCCGCGCGATGGCCTGCGGCAGGAGAACGTCGGTGCCGCGCTTGAGTTCTCCCCGGACCTCGGCCCAGAGATCCGCCTCAGCCGCCTGCGATTCCTCGCTCGACCAGATCACGCGGTGGGTTCCGCCCGGCGCGAAGCCAGCCGCCTGGGCGGGCTCGAGCAGGTCGGGGTAGATCTGCACACGGTCCAGCCGGGCGCGGGCGATCTTGATTTCCTCCTGCAGCCGCGCCATCTCGCGGGAAAGCTGGGTCACGCGGCTGCCCCGCTCGGCGATCTCCGTCGAAATGCGAATCTGCAGCAAGGCGTAGGCGAACACGGCCAGCACCAACACGACGCTGCGCATCCGCCGATGCCGCGCCGTGCGTTCCGCGCGCAACGCGACCGACCCGCGCCACAGGTAGGCTCCTTCGTCCGTGGCCCGCGCCGGCATCGGGTCCTGGCCGGAGACGGTTGCCGCCGGTCGCTTCGGCGTCCGGCCCTGGCCGGCAACCGCTGCCGCGGGTCGCGCCGCTGTCCAGCCCCGGCCGGCAACCGCTGCCGCGGATCGCGCCGCTGTCCAGCCCTGGCCGGAGGCCGTCACCCCCGATCGCGCCGGCGTCCCATCCCGGCCATGGGTATGTCCTCCCGGCCGCGCCGTCACCCAGCCCTCACGAGTCGTCGGTGTCATGTTCCCCCCTTGCGTTCGAAGCAGCGCAGCCGGGCGCTCCGCGCCCGTCGATTTCGCTCGATCTCAGCCGCCCCCGGCGCGATCGGCTTCTTGTGGACCGGCACGAACGACGCGGCGCCACCGGGCCGGGCCAGCTCCTTCACCCGGCGATCCTCGTGGCTGGCGTAGGTCAGGATGACGAGACGCCCCCCGGCCGCCACCCAGCGCGGCGCGGCGCGGAGGAACTCCTCCAGACGCTCCATCTCCTGTCCCACGACCACGCGGATGGCCTGGAAGAGCCTGGAGAGTTCGGCAGGACCGAGGTCACCGGGTCGATCGCCGGTGAAGGCCCGGACAAGCTCATAGGTCGTGCGCAGGGCTCCACGAGCGCGCGCCGCCACCACTTTCCGCGCGAAAAGACGCGGCCGCCGAACTCCCCCGAACTCCGCGAAGACATCGGCCAGCTCGTTCTCGGTGACGTGCCGCAGGTACTGCTCGGCGTTCTGCGGAAGGTCCGGATCGACGTCCATCCGCAGCGGTCCGTCCACGAGGTAGCTGAGCCCTTTGTGCGGCTGCGCGAGCGACCAGGTGTTGAGCCCCAGGTCAAGAAGGATCCCGTCGAAGGCAGAGATCCCCACCTTCTCCAGGACTTCATCGAGGCCGGAAAAGCTTCCCCGGAAAAAGGAAACCCGTTCACCATGCGCCCCCAGTCTCGCGCGCGCGATCTCGATCACCTCGGGGTCTTGGTCAAGGCAGACAAGCCGGCTGGACGGCGGAAGCTCCGACGAGATCGCTTCCGCATGGCCTCCCGTCCCACAGGTGCCGTCGAGATACCATCCCTGCGGCACGAGCCTGAGGGACTCGATGACCTCGCGGACGAGTACCGGCTCGTGTAGATCCACAGATCCCGCAACCCCGGTTGTGTCCGCGGGAGAAGGGACCAGCCCGGACTCGCCCGCTCCAGCGAGGAGGTGGGCAAGGGAGCCGAACGATATTGCCCGGGAGCGAGCTTCCCGAGCTGGTCCTATCCCCCGCAGACCGACGACGACGAAGAAAAACGAACCTGACCAACCCCGACCGAAACGAACCGAACCAGACGACCCGAACAGGACCGGCCGAGTCGCAGGCCGGATCAGGCCCCCCCGGGCACAGGACCCAGCCAAGACACACCGCAACCGCGGCCACGAACCGCTGCAACCACAGCCCAGATCGCTGCAACCGCAGCCCAGAAGCGCGGCAACCGGGGGAAGACCCCGGCGGAGCCGGCCGGCGCGCGGCTGGCGCGCCCGTCGCCCCGTCGTGTGTCTAGTTGCCGCAGGGGAACGGGACCGGGAGGACAGTCTCCCCCGCGTCGCCGCACCCCGACATCCCTGCCAGTTCCAGCCTCGAGGCCGGCATTCCCGCCGGCATGGCCGAGTGGCCCGCCGTCTCCTGGAAGAAATCCCAGTCCTGCGCCGAGAGCGCGAACCGCAGGATTTCTGCGCAGTACACGGTCAGACCCGTGAGCTGAATCGGCTGCTGGGCACGATCCAGCAGGCGGAGCCGCCGCACGAACCACTGGAACGCCCTGAACTGAACGTGCCCGACCCCGGACCAGTCCAGGACATGGAACGCCCGGCCCCCCCGGGCAATCTCTTCGAGGATCGTTTCCAGCGCCGCACGGCCCACCCATTGCGGCAGGCGGTAGACGACGACGCTTGGACGGTCTGCTCTGGAGCTCATGCTTCAGTCCCCTTTCCCCCGGGTTCCCCGAAGTGACGCGCGGCCAAGGAATCGATGCCCTCTCCCCTGTCCGCCCCCAGATGCTCCTCGAGCCTGTCCGGATTCCAGATCTCGATGCGGTTGAAATTCCCGAAGATCACCACGTCCTTGACCAGTCCGGCATGCTGGCGTTGCTCCTCGGACAAGGTGATTCTCCCTTGCCCGTCCGGATGCCCCGTCGACCCTCCATCCGCCATCAGCCGCTGCAACTTGCGCGCTTCCCGGTCAGCCGTGAATTGATCCTTGGCAAACTTGCTTCGGATCTCTTCTAATGCGCTCATGGGGTACACGAAGATGCACTGGTCCGTCCCTTTGAAGATGGCCAGCGTCGGATCGAGTTCCTTGGCGATCTGCTCGCGGAAGCGCGCGGGGATGTTGACTCTCCCCTTGTCATCAACGCCGTACGCGAATTTCCCGAGAAAGAGCGCCATAGGAGACTCGTCATGACCCCTTGGTGACCACCCACAGCCAGGGAATCCTACCCATTTCTACCCCCACAGCGGGAATATCGACCCCCGCGCCACCCGATTCAACCCTTTTTTTATGAGAAGTTGCGTCTCCTCACGATGGTGGCGGCCGAGCAGGCGCGGGCCGGTGCCCCGCCTCGCCCGGTGACAAAGGCTAAGCCGCGACGCTGGGCCGCGCGGAGAGCAGGCGGCAGGCAGCGACCGCAGGGTTCGCGCGAGGCCGTCGAGGTGCGCCCTGGGGATTCAGTCCTTCCAGATCGCGCGCCGTTCGCGGACTCCAGGGGACGGCACGAGGCGGGCGGCTCTCCGGGGCTGGTGACCGCCCGCATCCTCCGGGAGCTGGTCCAGCTCCACGCCTATGCCAGCGCTCACTTCGACACGGTCCATGTTCTCCCTCCGATCCGAGTCGGATCATTCGCGAACGTTCGCGAATATTCGCGAATATTCGCGAACGAAGTGGACTCGGGCTGCTCGAGCCGGTAGCCTTTCCCCATGAATCCACGAGAGCTGTTGAAGAGAATCTCCGAAGGCGAAGGGCTCCTGCAGGAGTTCAAGACCTCCCTCGAGAAGCTGGACCGCACGATGGTGGCCTTCGCCAACGCCCGCGGCGGGGTGGTCTATCTGGGGGTGAACGACGAAGGCGCGTTCTCCGGCCTGCGGATCACGAACCGCCTCAAGGCCGAGGTCCAGAGCATCGCTCGAAACACCGATCCTCCCGTGGAGATATCCACCATCGACTTGGGTGAGGCCCTGGCGGTGATCGTCAAGGAAGGGGAACAGAAACCCTACAAGTGCTCGGATGGGTTCTACCTGCGTTCCGGCGCCGCCAACCAGAAGCTGACGCGCGACGAAATCCTCGACCTGGCGGTCCGGCTGAATCGCATCCGGTTCGAGGCGCTGCAGGTGCCGGCCTTCGACTATCCGGGCGCGTTCTCCGAACCGACCTTTCGCGCCTTCGTGGAGCGAGCCGGGCTCGAGACGGCCCTCCGGGCGCTGGGCAAGACCGGACTCCTGCTTTCCCTGGGGGTCGCCGAGCAACAAGCCAGACGGATCATCTTCAACCACGCGGGCATTCTCTTCTTCGGATCCAACCCTCAGAAGTACCTGCTGCACGCCAAGACCAGCTATGCCCGATACCAGGGGACGGACAAGCGCCACGTCGTGGACCGGATCATCGTCAACGGTCCGCTCCCGCGGCAACTGGACGAGACTCTGAACAAGCTACGGACCCACGTTCCGCTACGCTATCGGTTCACCGAAGGGGCGGGACGTCAGGAGATTCCCGCGTATCCGCTCCGGGCGTTGGAGGAAGCGCTCATCAATGCGCTGATCCACCGTGATTACTCCGAAACGGGCGGCGAGATCATGGTCGACCACTTCGATGACCGCATCGAGTTCACCAACCCCGGCGGCCTTCTGGGTCACCTGACGATCGAGAACCTCGAGGGAAAGTCCCGGCGGCGGAATCCCCTCCTGGCGGAGTTGTTCTATCGCGCCGGTGAGGGAGAGAAGCTCGGCTCCGGCATCGGTCGGATGCAGGCGCTGATGTCGGAATGGAAGCTCCCTCCCCCCCGATTCGAGGTTTCGCCGGATTCCTTCTCCGTCGCGTTCCCTGGCCCGATCGGGGAGCCGCCCCGGGAAAAGCTGCTGTTGCTGGCCGACCGTCCACGGCAGTTCATGGAAGCGATGAACCAGATCCGCTCGCCCTTCACCGCGCAGGTGTACGCGGACAGGCTCTCGGTCCATGTCCGCACGGCGCAGAAGGACCTCGGGACGCTGGTCGAACAAGGCCTGGTTGCTCGAGAAGGTCAGGGCAAGAACACGCGTTACCGGTTTCGCTGACGAAGGGAGCGAAGGGAGACGCCCGGATCTCCTTGCTCCTTGCAGAAAAGGAGCGAACGGGAGAACCTTCGACAAGAGACGATTACAGCGTGTCTTCCTATCTTCCGCTTATCTGTCTTCTACATTAGATCCTAGACGGCATTATGGCCAACCCGGGATAGGGCTGATCAGCGGATCACGACCCGTTCGCTCGAGCTGCGGCCGCCCGAGGTCAGGCGCCCCCAATAGACGCCCGCGGGAAGGCCGCCGCGCGCCAGCGTCATGCTCTGAGCCCCCGCCGAACGCCACTCCCGCAGAGGGGTGGCCACATGACGGCCCGCCGGATCGAAGAGCTCGAAGCTCGCCATCCCGGCTTCCTCGAGGCGGAACCGAAGCACCGAGGAACTGCCGAGAGGATGGGGCGCGATCGACTCGATCCGCGGTCCGCCGGTTCGGGCAGCGGCCAGCGGGCCATCTTCGCCGGGCCCGCCCTCGGCGATGCCGGCGGGGTCGAGGATGTCGGTCAGGGAGCGCTTCCAGACTCCGTGACCGCGGGTGCCGACCCACAGATCATGGCCGAGCGCGGCCAGTTCGTATGGCTCATCGCCGTGGTATCCCTCGAGCAGGGAATGCCACTCCGCCCCGTCGTTGTCGCTCCAGTACAAATAGTCATCCAAAGCGGTGGCGGCGACGATGAGGCCGGGGACCTCGCAGAGCTTGGAGACGAAGTGATCGTCCAGGCCAGCCGGCACCCAGGTTTCGCCTTGCAGCCGGTGCACACCTTCCCCGTGACTGCCCATGTACAAGGCGCCCCCCAGAGAAAGAAGGGTGTTGACTGAGCGCTCGTTGCCGGTCAGCCCGCCGTTGATCGAAGTCCAGGTCGCGCCCCGGTCCGTGGAACGCGCCACGCCCTGACCGGCAAAGGCCGCCCAGACCGCGCCGCCATGATCGACGAAGGCCGTGGCATACGGCGGGGCGCCGTTGACCTGGGACCAGGATGCTCCCTGGTCGGTTGAGCGGAAGATCCCTTCCCACGCCCCGGCCAGCATGACGTTTCCCTCGGCCCAGAGGGAGAAGAGGATCGCGTTGGTGGGAATGCCGGTCGAGGTATAGGTCCAGTTCGCGCCGTCATCGGTCGACTTGAACACGCCCCGGGGAAAAGCGACCGACATCGCGGCGTAGAGGACATCCTCATGCTCGAGCAGCGCTTCGGCCGTGCCGACTTCCGGGAGCCCCGTCCCCATCGTCCAGTCTCCGCCTTCGTCAGTGGTTTTCCAGACGCCACGGCCCAGGCCTCCATTGGTCTGCAGGCCGACCAGCACGCGATCCGAAGAGGCGAGCAGGGATCCGACTCCACGGATCGCGCTGGTGCCCTGCCCCCGGTAGCTCCAGGTGTCTCCGAAATCGGTGGATGCATAGAGACCCTGGTTGAACCCCGCGTGCAGGCGGCCTCCCGCGGCGGTCAGCACGGTGGTCTGGCCGTCCGCCGGCAGTCCCTGGGAGACCAGCGTCCAGTTCACTCCCTGGTTGGTGGAGCGATAGACTCCGGAGGCCGAGCCGATCCAGCGGATGCCGGTGAAGAGAACGCCTCCCAGGTCGATGACCTCGCAGTACTCCACGCTCGGACCGGAGGGCAGATCTCCGCTGATCCGGCTCCAGGAGACGCCCTGGTTGGTCGACCGATACAGGCCCGACTGGCTCGGCGCCCCGGGCACCGCCACCGCCGCCAGCACCGCCGCCCCGGAAAGGCCGAGCGCGTCGACGTTGGCGTTGCTGGGCAGGCCGCTGTTCGCGGGCGCCCAGGTGAGGCCGCCGTTCGTTGACCGCAGCGCTCCCGCGCCCGCGCTGCCCAGGAGGAACGTGTTGTCCACCGCCAGCAGCGCCCGCGTTTCCAGCGTCGGCGCGCCCGGAACCGGGGCCCAGCTGATGCCGTGGTCGGAGGAGCGGTAGATCACGCGGTCCCCGAAGAAGCCGGTGCCGAAGATGATGGTGGATCCGATGGCGGCCATGTCTCCCCCGGCGCCCGGGATCCCGTTCACCGGGGTCCAACTCTGGCCGGCATCGGCGGAGCGGTAGACTCCCGACAGGTAGGTCGAGAGGAAGAAGACGCCGTCGTGGGCATAGACCAGAAGAACCCCGCCGTTGGGCAACCCGCCATTGCTCCAGGTCGCTCCGCCGTCGGTGGAGCGAAAGATGTCGCCGGAGTCGGCTTCGCCCGTGCCCAGCACCAGCACCCCGCCGGCCTCGGCCAGCCCCATCACAACCGGCGGCTCCGGCCCGTTGACGTGGATCCAACTGGATGCCGAGGCAGGCACGACCGTTCCGCCCCAGGTGAGACAAAACGAGAGACCAACAAAGAGGAGGATCGACGTTCTCAAGGCGACTCCCTTCTCAACCCCAACGCTACGGACGCCGGATCCGGCGCGGGTTCCGACTCCATTCTGGTGTGGTGGTCGCGATTCTGGTGGGGTAGTCGCGCGACTTGCCGGTTACGGACGATGGATGGAACGGGAATCTGTAGTCGAGGCGGATTTCATTGCGTCGCACACCGACATCGCTTCGCGTCCAGGAGGAGGGAGGCAAGCGGACGGAGGAAGGGAACCGGAACAAGGAACAAGGTGTCTGCTCCATTTCGCTCCGCCGCGTCGCAGATGCCCAGACTTCCTTGTTCCTTGCTCCATTAGTTCCTCGTACCGCCTGCTCTTTCTTCTTTCCATCGCCGATGGCACCGCTCGACCAGGTTACGGTGGGAGAGGTGCAGCGCTACCGGATGACGATCCAGCGCGCCGTCCTCGTTCCAGCGGCCGTCTCCAAGCGCACCCAGTGCTCCGACCAGTAGAGGGTGTAGTCGACCGGCGAGAGGAAAGGAGCGTGCAAGTGAGGTTGGCCGATTCTCGCCTTCAGCGGATTTCGCGGCACAGGCCATCGAGGACACGCGCCAGGTCGGCCGTGAGTTGCCGCCGTTCCACCGCCGCCAGATCGGCCGAGGAGCCGCGCTCCGCGCCTGGTGCGACGCTTTCCGAGGCGTCGGCGCGCTGAAGCACGGCGTCGATCCCGGCGGCGACTTCCGCGGGATCCGCGCCGCTCATCGTGACGCCGGCGTGGCGCGAGCGGACGAAGCGGTCGGCCGCGCCTCCGGAAGGCACGAGGGCGAGGATCGGCCGGCCCGACCGCAGGTACTCGAAGACCTTGCCCGGAAGGATCAGGGCGCCTCGCTCGCTGTTCTGTTCCAGAAGAAGCAACGCCCGGCAACGCAGGAGCGCCGCAACCGACTCCAGGTGCGTGCGCGGCGGCTCGAAGCGCACGAAGTCCTCGAGCGAGTTCTGCCGCACCGCTGCACGATCTCGATCGTAGTGCGCTCCCAGGAAGACCGTCGAGGCGCGGTGCGCCTGGCCGGGATTGCGGTCGATCCAGAGCCGCAGACCGCGTAGAAAGGGCGTGATCGGACGTTCGGGGTTGAGCTGCCCGGCGTGCAGGATCCCGGCGCGCAGATGCGCGGGGCAGGAGGCATCCCCGGGTGCGGGCTGTGTCTCCAGCCAGGTTGTTGCCTTGGTGAAGTCCTCCTCATCGTAACCGTTCATGATGACCACGATCTTCCCCGGAGCATCGAGGCGATGAAGCCGGCGGAAGTCCTCGGCGGTCTCCTCGTTCGTCACCACGACGCGGTCGGCCTGCCGCAAACACGCGGCCTCCATTGCCCGATGAAGCCGGAGGTGGAGCGGCGTCGGCGGAGCAAAGGACAGGCGGCGGGTCCACGGATCACGAAAGTCCGCGACCCAGGGGATCCCGAATCTTCGACGAAGGCTGTGTCCGATCAGGTGCGTGCTGTCGGGCGACGAGGTCGTGAGGATCGCGTCATAGGAGCCCGCGCGCAGCTCGGCCGCCGCCAGCCGCCAGGCCGGCAGAGCCCAGCCCAGATATGGATCCGGCACGAGGAGCGCGCCGGAGAGGCTCCGCAACATCCGGATCCGCGCGGTGGACCGTTGCCCTCCGGCAGAAGCTTCTGGAGATATCGGGGCCGAGGGCGACGGCGCCACGTGCGGTGTCGGGATCGAGTGCGGACCACCTTCCGCGGCAGCGCCCGGGTCTCCTCGCAAGCGCGGGGGCCGACCATGGACGAGCGCACCGCCGAGGAAACGGGCGCGCCGGATGCGGGTGCGGGGAACCAGTTCCGCAAGGAGCGCCGCGTCCTCCATCCAGTAACGGGCCCGGGCGGTGATCACGGTCGGTTCCCAGCCGTGCTCTGGGAGATAGCGCACGAACTTCAGCGAGCGCTGCACCCCCGCGCCGCCGATCGGAGGAAAGAAATAGGCGATGTAGAGGAGCTTCTTCAATCGGTGTGAAAGAGTTCCCTCAATCGCAGCCGGCATCCACCACCGCGACGCCGATCGAGTGCTCGCCCGTCGGCGTCAGGGCGCGGATGATGTAGAGTCCGGGAGCTGCCGGTTCGCCGCCCCCTTCGCCATCGCGCGATCCGATACGCCCGTTCCAGACCGCTTGCCCGGGCTCACGGTCCGCGAATCGACCCACCACGCGACCGGTCAGATCCACGATCACGCCACCGGCCCTTCCGCCGGTCGCGGTCAGGGCGATCGACCGGTGCAGCGAGCAGCCGCTGCGGAAGGGATTCGGGTAGGCGCCCGCCTGGCCGGCCTCGCTGGCGGCGGACACCTCCTGGGGAAGAAAGCTGGCCAGACCGCGCTCGGTCGCGATCCAGAGCCGGCGGCCGTCGGGATCGAGCGCCAGATCCTCGATGGTGACGTTGGGCAGGTAGTCCCGGGCGAAGGTCTCGTAGTTGTAGCCGCCGAGATCCCGCACCGTCATGCGGGTGAGGCCGCCGCTCCGCGTTCCCACCCAGGCCGCGCCATCGGCCACCGGCAGCAGCGCGGTCACGTTCGACTGCGGGATCCGGCTGGCAGCCGCGGTGATGTTGGTGAAGCGGCTGCCGTCGAAAATCGAGATCCCCTCGGTTGTGCCGATCCACAGTTTGCCGTCGGAGGCCATCGCCATCTCGGTGACCTGGTCGTTGAGCAGCGAGTTGGACTCCGGGTCGTGGGTGAAGTGGGTCCAGGAGTCGTCGGCCGTCTGGGGGGTCTGGTCGGATCCCAGATCCCAGCGGCTCAGCCCCTGGTTCTTGTAGCCAATCCACAGGAGTCGCCCGCTGACCACCACCGCCTGGATCTGGTTCTCCCGGAGCTGCGGCTCGGAGACCTTGTCGAAACTGATCGAGCTGCCGTCAGCCGGGTCGATCCGGTAGAGGCCGCGCCCCGCGTCCTCGTCGCGGTTCTGCGTCCCCACCCAGATCCTCCCCCGCGCGTCGGTGTCCATGGTCAAGGCACCGAGGGCATCCCAGGCCTCGAAGATCTCTCCGTTCTCCGAGACTCGCTCCATCGTGCAGACCTGGGCGTTGTCGGCGGTGCAGCAGCAGTGCCCGAGCCAGATCTGGTCGCCCACCGGAAGGATATCGAAAGTCCACTGCGCCGAGCGTCCCTCCTCGCCGCCCCGGAAGACCGTCCACGCCCCCTGGAAGAAACGGGTCAGGATGGGGCGCGCCCCCGACTCGGCGGCCGACAGCCAAAGAGCGCCTTCGGCGTCGAAGGCGAGGCTGCGATAGTGCTGGCGCACGTCGGGGCCGGCCAGCTTGTGTTGCACCCACGAGCCGCCCAGATACTCCCAGATTCCGTCAAGGTCCCCCCGATCCCGATCCACCGTGCCCGCCAGCAGACGTCCCGACGCCGTGCGGGCGACGGAGGTCGCCCAGGACAGGGGGGGCCCGACGCGCGACCAGAGGCCGTCTTGATGGCGGTAGACTCCTCCCTGGCCGCTGTTGGCCACATAGCCGGCGGCCCAGAGGGTGTCTCCCTGGCTCCACAGACCGCGGCAGCGGAATGCCACCGGTATCACATCTCCCGCCTCGTAGGCCGCTTCCCAACTGGCGCCGTTCCATGCCCAGATGCGTCCGTCGGAGCCCGCGCCATAGACCCGGTCGGCTCGGGCCAGCAGGTCCAGGCCGATGCCGCCGAGCCCCGTCGAGTGATCACGGAATCCGGCAGGCTCGCCGCCTCGCGCCGGATAACGCACGGTTGCTCCCCGGTCGGTGGCCAGCCAGAGGCTATCGCCGGCAAACATCAGATCGCGCACGTTGTGGCTGGGCAGGGCGCAGAGGTCCACGTTGGCGTAGCAGGTCTCCCGCAGGTTGCCGGAGACGAAGAAGGCGAATCCTTCGGTGGTGCCGACCAGCAATGTCTCGGACTCGGCCGGGCCGTGGATGCGCAACCGCCGGATCCTGTCACCGGGGATCGCCTCCAGGAGTGAGGTGAAGGGTTCCCATCGGCCTGCGTCGTAGTCGAAGATCGAGATGCCCGAGTTGGGCGTGCCGCACCAGACCTTGCCCGACGCGTCCACCGCCACGGTCTGCACCGAATCGCTGAGCAGCCCTCGTACCGCATGGTTCCACTGCTGCATCTGGCCATCGGGCAGCAGGCGGACGAGCCCCCCGTCGGTAGCGGCCCAGACGTGTTCACCGTCCACCGCCAGTTCCTGGATCTGGTTGCCGTTGAGGTAGGTGGTCCAGCTGCCGGTAGTCTGCGCCGGCGAGCGGCCGGCCAGGACGAGCAAGGCCCATCCGGCGGCCATGGCAATTCGATGAAGGGCCGTGAGGTTCAACGCGTGCCTCCCTGGGTCTCGCGGATACCGAGAAACGACGACCAGAAGATACGAAAATCCCCGGCCGCGGACCAGCTTCCGGGATAGCGGCGGTTCCACTCGCAGAGTTCTTCCGCCGACATCGGCGCGACCGTCCACGGGCCGAGGATGGCCGGGGGCGCCTCGGGGGGGTGGGCCCGGTAAGCCGGATCCAGACCATTCCACTGCGACTCCCGGAACGGATAGATCCCGGCGAGGCTCAAGCTCCCCGAAACCACCTGGGGCAGGGATGGATACCAGTGCAACAGCGAGCGAAACGCGCCGCACCCGTCGCGCAGTCCGGGGATGACCGTCACCGTGAGGGCCCGTCCTCCCCAACCGCGGATCTCGACCCTCTCCCCCACGCCTCGGCCGGCCATCGCGCGCGCCAGCGTCGTGAGAAGGTAGGGGATCAACCAGATCAGCGCGAGGCTGACCGCGGCCAAGGCGTCGCCCAGGCGCCGTGACGGGCTGCGCAGCCGGGTCGTGACCCGCTCGGCCAGGGCCACCGAGGCGAAGCCCATGAAGTCCGTCAGTCCCCCCGAGCGCGGCAGATGATCCCGCAGGCGGGGGATCAGGCGAACCGCGGTGGCCTCGCCCTTCATCCTCTCGAGGAGCGCGGGGACATCCCCCTCCCAGTCCTCGAAGACCACGATCTCCTGCAGGCGTTCCAGGCGCACGCGCCGCACCAGGGCGCGCGGGCCCTCCTCGGGCGGCGGACTCGGGAGCACGATCGGCTCCATGCCGAAGCGGCCGTGGCGCTCGAAGCGGTCCAGCAGGTCCGCTACGGCCCCGGGCGGGCCCAGGATGCCGACGCGGCGGAGGTTCAGATCCCGGCGCCGCACCGACTCCACGGCCCGCAGCAGCGCCACCCGGCCCAGCGTGACCAACAGCAGCGCCAGCGGGAAGAAGAGCAGAACCACGATGCGCGAATAGAGGC
Organism: Candidatus Eiseniibacteriota bacterium; assembly: GCA_029569475.1. The sequence goes on from JAKQSZ010000005.1 coordinate 33,756, forward strand.
GCACCGAGAAGAGGAACGTCGCGGCCATCATGATCATCGACGTCCAGGCCAGCGCCTTGCCGACCGCCAGACCATTCTCGACAAACGACGCCCCCATGCGCTCGCGATAGAGGCCGAAGCTCAGGAAGGTGGCGGCGGCGACCCCGGTGGTGAAGACCAGGAATCGGGCGTACGCCTCGAAGGCATACATCGGCTTGGTCAGGTAACCCGCCAGCAGGCTGCGCAGGGAATAGGCCAGCACGAAGGCCAGCACGACCATCGCCACGTCGCTGAGGAAGAGGGCGACCCGCCGCAGGGCGGCGCTGCGCAGCTTCAGCCAGTAGAGGAGGAAGCTCCACTTCTCGTAGTAGCGGAAGGTCGAGCCCAGGTGCAGGAGCAGCCCGCGCGACGGTTTCCAGCCCGCGCTGGCGCGCTGGTAGTGGTGCACCATGCGGGCTTGCGGATTGTAGACCACCCGCCAGCCGCGCTGGTGCATCCGATAGCACCAGTCCACGTCCTCGAAGTACATGAAGAAGCGTTCGTCCATCATGCCGACCTCGTCGACCGCCTCGCGACGCGCCAGCATGCAGGCCCCCATGCACCAGTCGATGTCCCTGACGCTTTCGTGATCCCAGTCAAGCATGAGATGACGGCGGATGAGTTGCGAGTCGCGGAAGATCTTCCCGAGGAAGGTCCGCCGCAAGAGAAAGATCCGCCAGGTGTAGAAGGTGCGGCAGGACTCCTGGAGCGTTCCGTCCGCGTAGTGGAGGCGCGGCGCCACGATGCCGACGTCCGGCTCCCGCTCGGCGAGGGCGTGCAGTTCCTCCAGGCTGCCGGGCCGGACCTCCATGTCCGGGTTGAGCATCACGTAGTAGCGTCCCCGCGCCGCCCGCATCCCCTGGTTGCAGGCCCGGCCGAATCCGACATTGCTTTGGTTCGCGATGTACGTCACCCGCTCCCGCCCGGCGGCCACGGAGCGGCAGTCGCCCGTCTCCGGAGCGTTGTCGATGACGATCGCCTCCCACGGCAGGGCGATGCGGGCCGTCTCCAGGGCATCCAGGCAACGGCGGAGATACTCCGGGGTCTTGTACACGACGATGACGACGGAGAGTTCGATCCCGGAGGCTGCCGCCGGCGGCTCGGGCGGGGCGACGGCGACCGGATCCGCGGCGCCGTTCTTCGGAGGGAGCGTCATCGGGAGACCGGCGGCGCCTTCCGGCGCCGGGTGAAGAGGCGGGTGAAGAAAAGCCGCCAGACCATGAAGACCGCCTCGTAGACGATGCGCCGGTTCATCTTGGAGATGCCGACTCGGCGGTCGGCGAATATGATCGGGATCTCGACCAGCCGCCAGCCGCGCCGCCAGCAATGGAAGTTCATCTCGATCTGGAACGAATAGCCGTCGGACCGGACCCTGTCCAAGTTGATGTCGGCGAGCGCCTCACGACGGAAGAGCTTGAAGCCGCCGGTGGCGTCGCGCAACGGCAACCCGGTGAGAATGCGGCTGTAGACATTGGCGCCATAGCTGAGGATGAGCCGCCGGAGTGGCCAGTTGACCACGGTGACTCCCCGGAGATAGCGCGACCCCACGACGAGGTCGGCTTCCCGGATCGCCTCGAAGAAGGAGGGCAGCGCCGCCGGATCGTGCGAGAAGTCGGCGTCCATCTCGAACACGAACTCGTAGTCCCGCGCCAGCGCCCAGCGGAAGCCTGCCACGTAAGCCGAGCCGAGCCCCATCTTGCCCGGGCGGCGCAGGCAGTGGATCCGAGGGTCCGCCGCGCCCATGCGCTCCACCTCGGCGCCGGTGCCGTCGGGAGAGTTGTCGTCGACGACCAGCACCTCCAGGCGATAGCCACGCTCGCCCACAGCCAGGACCGCCGGAATGATCTCCCGGACGTTGTCGACCTCGTTGAAGGTGGGGATCACGACCAGCGCGCGGCCGGCCGGAGGCGATCCCGTTGTCCCTTCCCCCTGTGCTTTCACCGGCGGGGGCGCGTCTGGCCGCCCCGCCGGCGACGCACCGGGCCGCCCCGCGGCGGGCGACACGGAAGACACCGATTTCACGTGTTCCGGCACCGGATTCACATCCCCTGACGGAACCACTCCACCGTGAGCCGCAGCGCCTCGCGCACATCCACCTCCGGTTTCCAGTCCAGGGCGCGCCCGGCCAGCGAGATGTCCGGCTGGCGGACCTTCGGGTCGTCCTCGGGCAGCGGCTGGAAGACCAGGGGGACCTCTTCACCGATGATCGAACGGATCAGCTCGGCCATCTGCAGGACCGTCAGCTCCTGCGGATTGCCCAGGTTGACCGGCTCGTTCAGCTTGGAGAGCGCCAGCAGGTGGATGCCGCGCACGAGGTCCGAGATATAGCCGAAGCTGCGCGTCTGGCTGCCGTCGCCGAAGATGGTCAACGGCTCGCGACGCAGCGCTTGCATGATGAAGTTGGGGACGGCGCGGCCGTCGTGGCGCCGCATCCGCGGGCCGAACGTGTTGAAGATCCGCACGATCTTCACGTCCACGCCGTGGTAGCGATGGTAGGCCATGCTCAAGGCCTCGGCGTAGCGTTTGGCCTCGTCGTAGACGCCGCGCAATCCGACCGGATTGACGTTGCCCCAGTAGGACTCCGGCTGCGGGTGGAGGAGCGGATCGCCGTAGACCTCGGAAGTGGAGGCGAGCAGGAAACGGGCGGACTTGGCCCGGGCCAGGCCGAGGGCCTTGTGCGTGCCCAGCGCCCCCACCTTCAGCGTCTGGATGGGAAGGCGCAGGTAGTCGACCGGGCTGGCCGGACTGGCGAAGTGCAGCACCAGATCCACCGGTCCGTCGATGTAGAGGTAGTTCGTCACGTCATACTGGATGAAGGAGAACCGGGAATTGCGGATGTGGGCGATGTTGTCCACCGAGCCGGTCGAGAGGTTGTCGATGGCGACGACCTCCATCCCCTGGTCGAGGAAATAGTCGCAGAGATGCGACCCGATGAACCCGGCACCTCCGGTGATGACGACCCGCATGCTCTACCTCCGAATCGCTCTCTTCAAGACTCCTCCCGGACCGGGTAGACCCGGCTGATCGGATAGGTCCTCTGCCGCGAGCGCGGCGCGTGGATCAGGGCGGCCAGCAGTCCGATGGAAATGAACTGAATTCCCAGGATGACGAGAATCACGCCGAAGAGCAAGAGCGGGCGCACCCGCAGCCGCCCCTCCAGGATCCAGATCACCGCCATGTAGAGGTTGAGGCCGAGGCCCACCCCCAGGCACACCGTCCCGATGCGCCCGAAGACGTGCAGCGGCGTCCGCCTGCCCTGGGCCAGAAACACGACTTCCAGAAGGTCCAGGAACCCATTGACGAAGCGGGTCGAGCCGAACTTCGAGCGGCCGTACCGGCGCGGGTGGTGGCGTACCTCCCGCTCTCCGATCCGGAAGCCCTGGCGGTGCGCCAGGACCGGGATGTACCGGTGCATCTCCCCGTAGAGCTCCACCTCCTGGCAGACGGCGCGGCGATAGCCCTTCAGGCCGCAGTTGAAGTCATGCAGGCGGATCCCGGTGACGGCGGCGGTGACCCGGTTGAAGAAGCGGCTCGGCCAGGTCTTGGTGATCGGGTCGTGCCGCCGCTTCTTCCACCCGGAGACGAGGTCGAGGCCCCCCTCCAGGTCGGACAGCAGCGCCGGAATCTCTTCCGGATCGTCCTGCAGATCCGCGTCCATGGTGATGACGAACGTCCCCCGGACCCGGGAGAAGCCGGTGGCCAGCGCGGCCGACTTGCCGAAATTGCGCCGGAAGGTGAGGGCCGCGAGCGACGGCTCGGCCCGGCAGAGTTCCTCCAGGACGTCCGGGGTGCCGTCGGTCGAGCCGTCGTCGATGACAATGATCTCGAAGGTCCGCCCGGTCCGGCGCAGGACGCCCGCCACCGCCGGCACCAGTTCGCGCAGCGACTCCGCCTCGTTGTACGCCGGGATCACCACCGAGACTCCCACCGCCGGACGCAACGCCGGCGGCATCGGCCCGGTTTCATCACCGGCAAGCCGGTCCGGGCCGGGGCGCGGGTGGAAGAGGTCGGCCCGGCTGCCCACCGTCCCCGGGGCATTGCCGGACTCGCCACGCGCGTCGCTCCCGCCCATCAAGGCCTCCCGGGGAGTCTGCGGCGTCTTCATCGCGATGACCCCGACCTCACGCCTGCTCTGGCTCGCCGTCCAGGTAACGCCGCATCCAGGCCGCCATCCGCGCGAGTCCCTCGGACATGGGCGTCCGGGGCGCGAATCCCAGGCAGGCGCGAGCCGCTGAGGCGTCCCCTCCGGTGTTGCGCGGATCGCCCTTCTGGGCCGGCTGATGGCGGATCAAGGCCCGGCATCCCGTGGCATCTTCCATCAAGCGCAGGACATCCATGAGCTCGACCCGGCTGCCGCCGGAGATGTTGTAGGCCGCCCCCGGTTCGCCCTTCTCGGCGGCCAGGATGTTGGCCTCCGTCACGTCGTCCACGTAGGTGAAGTCCCGCGTCTGGCGTCCATCCCCGTAGACGGCGATCTCCTCTCCCCGCAGCAGGGCGCGGAAGAAACGATGGAATCCCATGTCGGGGCGCTGCCGGGGACCATAGACCGTGAAGTAGCGGAGGCTGACCACGGCCAGCCCGTGATTGGCTCCGTAGAGGCGCACGAGCTGTTCCCCCGCCAGCTTGGTCACACCGTAGGGAGAGATCGGCCGGGGCAGCGTCTCCTCCGACACCGGAAAGGCCGCGGCTTCCCCGTAGATCGACGATGAAGAGGCGTAGACCAGCCGGGAGACCTTCGAGCGGACGACCGCCTCCAGCAGCGTCTGCGTCGCGAGGATGTTCTGCGCGGCGTACTCCTCAAACGCCGGTCCCCAGCTGTGGCGCACGCCCGCCTGCGCGGCGAGGTGCCAGACGACGTCCACACCCTCCAGCCACTCCTCCAGCGGCGCTTCCCGGAGATCCGCGCGCCGGAGATCGAAGCCCGCGCGCCCGGCCAGCCCGGCGACATTCCGCTCCTTGAGCGCCGGATCGTAGTAGCTGGTGAACCCGTCGAGGCCGCGCACCATCCAGCCCCGTCGCAGCAGCTCGGCGCAGAGATGGGACCCGATGAAACCGGCAGCGCCGGTCACGAGTGCCGTGGGCATGGCTACCTGCTCCTCCCCGAGTAGAAGGCCAGCGAGTCCTCGTAGGCCTGGAGGGTGCGGGCCAGCGCCGGTTCGTCGGGATGACGTTCGGCCCAGCCGCGGAGCAGATCGACCGCCTCACTCCGCTTCTCCCGGACCTGCCAGAGGAAGGAGAAGAAGTCCCCGAAGTACTCGAAGTCGCCGGGATCCGCCGCAACCATCCGGCGGTAGGTGGCTTCGGCTTCGTCGAGGCGGCCGCCCGCTTCCTGGGCGCGCCCGAGCAGCCGGAAGATCCTGGGGTCGTCGGGAATCTCGGCGAGGACCTCGTTCAGCCGGCGCTCCGCCTCTTCGTACTCCCCCGCGCGCAGCAGGAGCAGGCCGGTCGAGTAGCGGATGGCCCGCGATCCCGGCGAGACGGCCTGCGCCTTCTCGATGGCCGCCAGCGCCGCTTCCTTGTCCTTCTCCTCGAGTTTCGCCTCGGCCGCCTGGAGCAGCGCCGCCGAGTAGTTCTGGACAAGCCGCCGGGCGTTTTCGTCCTTGTACACCGAGTCGTCCGGCCGGCCGTCGGGAAGGAGAAGGCCGCGATAGAGATAAACCTCGTTGAGCGCATGGAGGGTGGCGTCGGCGTCGATTCTCTCCTCCCGGCCGGCGATCGCCTCCTGCACCTCGAAGACGACCCCCTTCATCACCAGACGTGATTCCAGCCCCATCAGGTCCGGCACCGTCGTGGCGACGTAGAGGGGACGCTTGCCGCTCTCGCGCCCCACGATGTGGTGCACCGCCAGGTCCTTGACGTAGACCCCCTTGTCGGCCTTGGTATCCCAGTAGGGCCGGAGCCGCGAGATCTCCGCATCGCTCCACCCGATATCGACCTTGGGGGCCTGGTCGCGGAGCTGGCGGATGTACCAGTCGGTGTTGAGCAGGCTGAGGTTGGCCACCCGCACGTCCCGGCGGATCTTCTCCACCTCCTGCAGGTACCACAGCGGAAAGGTGTCGTTGTCCCCGTTGGTGAAGATGATCGCGTCGGGCTTGAGCCCGATC
>JAKQSZ010000008.1 GCA_029569475.1 Candidatus Eiseniibacteriota bacterium
TCGGATCATCACCTCGCAAGGGGGCCCTCCTTGGCCGGTCGTGTGGGGTAGGAAAGCTGTCCATCCCTTCGTACCACATCCGGTCACCGTTCCAAGTGGGTTTTTCAGCATCCTGCTAATGCCGTAAGGAAGCTCAACCGCAGGCGCGCCGTTGATCCCTCAACCCACGTGCCGCCTCCGGGCACCGGCGCGGTGCGAGCGTAGAAGCTCGCGCGGAATCGACTCCCCGGCTGCGCCGCAACGTCCTGGTAGACGTGCGAGTACGAGGCGGACGACCCGTCGTTTGTGTACGCCCAGACACCGAACGTTCCGGTGCGTGCCGCCGTAGATGTCGTCACCGACCCCGCGGAACCGGGCACGTACGCTTGTTGCCATGGGGCCGGCGGCGGCTGGCCATGGCCCGAGCCCGACTCGAAACCCGGATTGACCAGCAGGTTGGACAGGGCCGGAGGCGCCACTAACAGCAGTGCGGCAAGGGGAGCCGCCAGACGACTGACGGCTCTGACGGCACCGCGAGACACGGGCATTCCCATACATCCTCCTTTGTGTGCGACAGGCCGCCGACGTCCCCGCCCACGGGGCCACCCTGAACGGAAGGGGGGCGACGGCTCCGTCTCCCGCTTCTCGTATGGACTCACCGTGGCCCTCGTTACAAGAAGAAACCGGTAGGGAGATCAGGTTGTGGAGATGGCGTTCCGGGCGTGGGGGACGGAGTTAGCGCCGGGCGGTAGTTCCGTCCATCCGCGTGGGCGTCATCCACCTACTCGCCCGAGGCCTCGCGAGGAAACTGCGGCCACGGCAGCGCTGGGCCGATGACGATGACCGGCCACCGCCCGGAACGGATCGCGAGGCCTGGTGGATCAGCAGCACTACAGCGCCACCCCAGGCGCCAGGGGGGCGTGCCAGGTGGCCCCCAGACGCCGTATCGGTGCAGCCATCGCGGGCGTTGGGGTGCGCGTGGCCTTGGCCTGGATCAACCGAGGCCCGCCGCCGGGGCGAGGCCAAGACCGGAGGCAAGAAAAAACTCCCGATGCCAGAAGTCCTGGCACCGGGAGCTCTTTCAATATGGTAGCGGGGGCTGGATTTGAACCAGCGACCTTTGGGTTATGAGCCCAACGAGCTACCAGACTGCTCCACCCCGCAGCGAAAAGCCACTCTAGTCGAGGGCACGCTCCTTGTCAACCACCGGAATGTCCTCCATCGCAGAATCCCGGCCCGCCGCTTCGTCGCCACCCGCCGAACCCGTGGCCGAGTCCGATCCCGAGTAGGTCCGGAAGTGGTAGACGATCTCGTTGGGTCGGCTCCGGAGGAACTTCTCCCGGATCCCCCGCTCGGCCGCCAGCGACGGGTCGGCCTGCAGCTCGCGGTTGACCTCGCGCAGCTCCGCGGTGAGATCCTGGCTTCGGCGCAGCAGGTCGGCCTCCCGGTGCTGGAGCCGGCGCAGCTCCAGGACTCCGTGGCTGCCGGCGATCATGTTGTAGAGGCCCCAGACCAGCAGGACGGCGATACCGGCGCGGAAGATGCCGCCGCGCCGGGCCTCCCACAGGCCGCGCAGGGCGGGATGCTGGCCGCGCCGCCGGATGGAACCCCAGGCGTTCCCCTGGAGGACGGACCAGCCCCGCGGCCTGGCGGTGCCGGGCGCGGCCGGTCTTCCCGGCAGGCTGTTTCCGCTACCTGTTCCGCCCCCTGTTCCGCTGCCTGGCTTGCTCATGGCCGTGCCGGCTAGCCCTTCTGGAACCAGCGTTGCAGCGCCTGGCGCCCGGCGTAGGTGGCTTGCGGCCCCAGCTCCTCCTCGATCCGCATCAACTGGTTGTACTTCGCCACCCGCTCGGACCGGCACAACGAACCGGTCTTGATGAAGCCGGCGTTGAGCCCGGCCGCCAGGTCGGAGATGAAGGTGTCCTCGGTCTCGCCCGAACGGTGCGAGACGACCGTGGTGTAGCCGTGGCTGCGGGCGAGGTCCATGGTCTGGAGCGTTTCGGAGACGGTGCCGATCTGGTTGAGCTTGATCAGGATGGAGTTGGCCACCTGGCGGTCCAGCCCCTGCTGGAGACGCTTGGGGTTGGTCACGAAGAGGTCATCCCCGACGAGCATCACGCGGCCGCCGAGAGCCTGGGTCATCTCCCGCCAGCCGTCCCAGTCGTCCTGGGAAAGGCCGTCCTCGATGGAGAGGATGGGGAAGTCGCGGACCAGCCCGGCGTAGAACTCGATCAGCGCGGAGGCGGAGTAGTCGGTCTTCTCCTCGGCGTTGAGCATGTAACGTCCGTCGATGAAGAACTCGCTGGCGGCGCAGTCGAGGGCCAGGGCGATCTCCTGGCGCGGCTGGTAGCCCGCCTTCTCGATGGCCTCCACCAGCAGTTCCAGCGCCTCCCGGTTCGACTTGAGGTTGGGCGCGAAGCCCCCTTCGTCTCCCACGGCGGTGGCGTAGCCGCGCAGGTCCAGCACGCGCTTGAGGTGATGGAAGACCTCGGCGCCCATGCGGACAGCCTCGTGGAAGTGGGTGGCGCCCACCGGCATGATCATGAACTCCTGGAGGTCGACGTTGTTGTCGGCGTGACGGCCGCCGTTGAGGACGTTCATCATGGGCACCGGCAGCACACGAGCCCGCGCGCCCCCGAGGTAGCGATAGAGCGGCAGGCCCACCGCGTCGGCCGCCGCCCGGGCCACCGCCATGGAGGCGCCGAGCGTAGCATTGGCGCCGAGGTTGCCCTTGTTCTCGGTCCCGTCCAGGTCGGACATGAGCTGGTCCAGGTACACCTGGTCGCACGCGTCTTGTCCCACCAGCGCCGGAGCGATCCTCTCGATCACGTTCTGGACCGCCTTGCGGACGCCTTTGCCGAGGTAGCGGTCGCCGGTGCCGTCACGCAGCTCCAGGGCCTCGTGTTCGCCGGTGGAGGCTCCCGACGGCACGGCCGCGCGCCCGAAAGCGCCGCCGTCGAGGCGCACCTCGACTTCGACGGTCGGGTTCCCGCGCGAATCCAGGATTTCCCGGGCGACAACCTGCGTGATCGTGGTCATGGCAAAAACCTCCTTGTAGGTCCGAAGGCATTCAGTCTGCCTGCTGAGGTCCAGAACGCTAACGTAGACGCGCCCCGTCGCGGAGTCAATCGCCGCGGTTCCATCGCCTGGGTCCGTTGGCGTCTGCAGGTCTGCCACGGGACAGGCCACGCAAGGCAAGCGCGCCGCCATCCAGGCCAGGCGGTGGAGCGATGCGAGACGCCGATGGCGGTCGCGTACGAGGGAACGAGGGCGTGGCCCGCACGCGGAAGCTCCCGATGCGGCTTGACACCACGAGATCGGACCGCCTAGTCTGCTGCCTGGCTGTTTCCACCGTGTTCCGCGGGGAGGCCCGAGTCGTGCTCCGTTGCCGTCGAGGTCGCGCAGGGCGACCTTGGGAGCTCTCCGGGCGGGAAAAGGCGACGGGAGTAGAGTGAGCTCATGACCAGCCAGGAAGCGGATCTGGTCCGGCGATGCCGTAGCGGCGAGGAGGCGGCCTTCCGCCAGATCGTCCAACGCTACGAGAGGCCCATCTACTATCTCGCCTGGCGTATGGTGGCCAATGACGAAGACGCTCGCGATATCGCGCAGGAGACCTTCATCAAGGCTTTCCGTGCCCTGGACACCTTCGACGAGACGCGCAGCTTCTCCGCGTGGATCAACCGCATCGCGGTCAACCTCTCCTACGACCTGCTGCGCAAGCGGCGCCACCGGATGGTCAGCATCCACGAAGACCCCGAAGATCCCGACCGTCGTCCTCCGATCCTGGTAGACGGGCGCGACCTGCCCGACGGACATCTCGAGAAGACGCGCGGCCAGGAACGGCTGGAGGCGATCTGCGAGCGGTTGTCCCCACCCTATCGGATCGTCATCCACCTGCGGTACATCCAGCAGCTCTCCTATGAGGAGATCGCCGATGTGCTGGAGATGCCGCTGAACACGGTCAAGGCGCGGCTCTTCCGCGCCCATCGAACGATCCAGTCCTGGATCGAGAACCGCACCGCGCCGGAGCCGGCAAGGGATTTGGATCATGGAGGCTGACCGCCCCGCTGGGAAGAAAGGGTGAAACCTCGGGCGAAGAGAGGCCGTAGAAGGGGTGTTGTTGGTCGCAAGTCGTTCTATTTCATTTAGTTCAGTAGGACGGGCACTTTCTGAGGGGACCACATGACCTGTGGATTTGACAAAGAGCTCCTCTTCGAATACGCGGTCGGGGAGCTTGCCGCGGGGGACCGGCGCCAGGTGGATGATCATCTCATCGGCTGCCCGTCCTGTCGCGACTTTGTCGCCTTTGAACGTCGTCTCGCCCATGATCTCGGCGCCCTTCCCGCGCCGGCGTTTCCCGATCACCTCGAGGGGGTCCTGGTTCGGGCGAGCATGGAGGCGGCGCGAAGCGCTGCGTCCGCACGCCCGTCCCCGAAGCGGGAGCGGATCCACGCCGGGTGGCTTTACGCCTTCGGCGGGCTGGCCGGCTCGGGCATGCTGGTGCTGTTGGTCCTGCTGCTCTGGCCGGGCCGCTTCATTCCGCTCAGCCCGGTGGACTCGCTCCTGGGCACGTCGCCCAACACCGGCCATGGCTTCCTCGATGGGCTGCTCCGCTCATTCCAGGATCTCCGGGCGGGGTGGTCCGTCCTTCAGGACTTTCTCAGCCGGTTCGCGCCGGTGCAGAAGGCGATCCGCGTCGCCCTTGGCGGGGTCGCCAGCACCTTCTGGTTTTCCATCGCCCTTGGCGTGGCGTTGTCCGTCGCGCTCGTGTGGCGCGTCGCCCGGGGCTCGCAGAAAAGGAGCGTGGGACATGCAAAGCCTCACTAGATGGGGAACGGCAATGGCATTGGGGCTCCTGCTCTGCACCGTCATCGCGGGCACCGTCTTCGGAGTGAAGATCCGTGACCGGGACGCGGGGCCCGGCGCGCCGCCATCGATCTCGGAGAGCGACCGGCCCGAGCCTCCGCCTCCGCCTTCTCCCGGGATGTCCCCGGTCGAGGCGGATTCCCAGGTGCGTGAAGCCTGGAGGGAGAGCGAGGAGGGGCGCTATCAGAGACCTCAGGGAGAAGCCCTGGGGGATGCCGAGGACATCGTCAGGATGGGTGAAGACCTCACGATCGGGCCCGGGCAGACGGTCCGGGGGGATGTCGTTGCCGTCGGCGGGAGCGTCGTTGTCTTCGGCCGCGTCGAGGGTGACGTGGTGGCCATCGGCGGGGACGTCGATCTCCGCGACGACGCCGTGGTCGAGGGAGACGCTGTCAGCGTCGGCGGGCGGATCCGGCGCGATCCCTCCGCCCGGCTCGGAGGACAGAACGTCGGAATGCACTTCCTGCCGTCATCGGTCTTCGGTTGGGGGAGACCGGATCGGGGCTTCCCTTTCATGAAAGTGCTGTTCACCGGCATGAAGCTCATCGTCCTGATCCTCGCCGCCTGGCTGCTCGCCGTTCTCATGGAGAAGAAGGTCGCTGCCATGTCCCGCCATCTCGAGATGAACCTGTGGAAGGACCTCTTGACGGGGCTGGCCGTGTTGATCCTGACCCCGGCAGCCTGCGTGGTGCTCCTCATCACGATCGTGGGCATTCCTGTCGCTCTCCTGGCGCCGCTCGTGCTGGCCCTGACGCTTCTGATCGGCTACCTCATCGTGGCCTCCATGGTCGGGCGGCGCATCGCCAAGCCGGCCGCGGGAGACAAGTGGGCCTTCATCAAAGCGGCGGCGGCCGGGCTGGTGCTTTTCGAGAGCATCCCCCTGATCGGAGCGATCCTGCGTTCCCTCGGCGGACCGATGCACCTGCTCGGTATCGGGATCACCGTCTTCGGGTACGCCGCGATCTGGGTCTCCGCAACCTTCGGCCTGGGGGCGCTCCTCGTGACCCGCTTCGGGAGCCATGCGACGGGGGCCGCGCCCGGAACGGATGTCTCGCTGCCGCCGGCGCCGCAACCGGCCCTCCAGTAATCGTTCGAGGGGCGGCGGAGTGTCGCCGGAGGCCACGCCGCCGCTCGCGCCGGATGGACTTCGACGCTCTGGATCCCTCCGGTCAGTTCCCCGGTATCACCACCCGTAGCCGGCCACTGGGCACTACCGTCAGGCGAAACGACCGGCTTTCGACGTGGCTGCTTTGTTCGCCCAGGCCTGCCAGGTCGCGTGCCAGGGCGAAGAGGCCGCGAGGCAGCCCGAGGATTCCGCCGGGTGACTCTCCCAGTTCACCGTTGAGCCAGACCTCCACCTCGCGCACGTCGCGCGCGCTCAGGGGACGCACGAAGGCGACCCCCGTGACCTGGAACCGGGCACCGCTGTCCACCCACGAGCGATCGAGCGCGAATGTGCTTTGTTGGCGTTCCAGCAGCCCTTCCAACTGCGCGAGGGAGTCGGCTCGTTCCAGGACCTCGCCGTCATCGGTCACGTAGGAATTGTCCCAGGGATCGCGGCTGACCTGGAACTCCCGCGTCACGGTAAGCAGGCGACGGTCGAACCACGCCGAACGGTTCTGCCACAACTCGAGGCGGATCCCCACGGTGACGGGGAGTCCCCGCTGCAGGCGCTTCTCCACGAAGTCCGATAGTGGATCGGGCCATGCCAGAAGAACATGCAGGCGGAGCGAGTCTCCGCCGGAAACCATGATCTCTGGACGTCCTGCGCGAGCTGCCGGCGGGCCGAGCAGCACCGCGAGCACGAAAGCCACGGTGAGAGCGGCCTGACCGCTCCATCGTTGGAGGAGCGATCGGCAACTCCGACGTCGCTGCGCTGCGGCCGCCACGCCTATCCTTTGGGGCGCTCGATGCCGAGCCGCCTCATCCGGCGGTGGAACGTGGTGCGGTCGATCTTCAGGCGAGCGGCTGCCAGAGAAACCCGCCAGCCGCACTCCTCCAGGGTCTTGAGCAGCAGCCACCGCTCCTCCTCTTCGAGCAGAGCCCGGCGGTCGACCGCAGGGGGCGCGTCTTCGGCGGGGGCGGGCGACCCACCATAGAACGGCGAGGTGGCGCCCAGCAGGTTGCCCAGATCGGCCCCGGTCACGGTCGGCCGCGGGTGCATGATGGCGATCCGTTCCATCAGGTTGCGTAGCTCGCGGACATTTCCCGGCCAGGGATAGCGTTGCAGGACTTCTTCCGCGTCGGCCGCGAACTCCGGTGGCTGGCGCCGGTATCCCGCGGTGAAGCTGCCCAGGAAGTGCCGGGCGAGCAGGAGGATGTCCTCGCCCCGCTCGCGCAAGGGGGGGACCCGGATCGGAATGACGGCGACGCGATGGTAGAGATCCTCGCGGAATCGTCCCTCGCGGATCTCCCGCGCCAGGTCCTGATTGGTGGCGGTGATCAGGCGGACATCGAAGGAGATGGGACGTGAGCCGCCGACTCTCTCCAACTCACCGGTGGCGAGCACCCGCAAGAGCCGGGCTTGCACTTCCGGGGACATGTCCCCGATCTCGTCCAGGAAGAGCGTGCCGCCGTCGGCCGACTCCAGCTTTCCCTTGCGAGGGCGCGTGGCGCCGGTGAAGGCGCCGGCTTCGTGGCCGAAGAGCTCGCTCTCGATGAGGTCCCGCGGGATGGCGGCGCTGTTGACCTTGACGAAGGGCCGGTCGCGGCGAAGGCTGTGGTCGTGGATGAGGCGGGCGACGACCTCCTTGCCCACCCCATTCTCTCCGAGGATGAGGATCCGCCCTTCGCTGGGCGCCGCGCGGGCGATCTCCTCGCGCAAGCGCATCATGCAGGGGGACTGGCCGAGGAGTTCGCCCTCCGCGGCGGTCTCCTGGCGGAGGGTCCGGTTCTCGTGGGCCAGACGATGGAGTTCCAGCGCCTGGTCGATCGTGTGGAACAGCCGCTCCTCGTCGATCGGCTTGAGCAGGTAGTCATAGGCACCGGCCCGCACCGCCGGCACCGCCATTTCCAGCTCACCGTGGGCCGAGATCATGATCACCGGCAGATCCGGCCAGGCCCGCCGCGCCTCCTCGAGCAGCTCGATGCCGCTCATCCCGGGCATCGCCACATCGCAGAGCATCAGCGCGAAGGACTGCGCCTCCAAGCGGGCGAGAGCCTCGGCTCCACCGGACGCCACGACGGTTTCAAAGCCTCGTTCTTCCAGGAGCAGCGAGAGCGCACGCCGGATCCTGCTCTCGTCGTCCACGATCAACACCCGCTTCTTCAACGCGTCGGTCCTCCGGGAATCGTCCCTCCGGGAACGGGGCCTTCGGGAATCCTTCCTCCGGGAATCCTTCCTCCGGGAACAGGGCCTTCGGGAGTCGGACCTTCGACCCCCGGGCGACCCATCGTTTCGGTGGAGCGAGCTTCGCCGTTCACGTCGCGTCGCAGGGGCTTCCCCGGGCTCCCGGCAGATCGAGCCGTGACGTCGTTCACGTCACGTCGCTGGGGCTCCCCCGGACTCCCGTGCGGTCGAGCCGTGACGTCTCCCGCATCTGGCGGACTGACCGGCTTCACGGCCAGCGGGAGCGCCACCCGGCAGAGGGTGCCTTCTCCGGGACGGCTCTCCAGCCGGATCGACCCGCCGTAGTGGTTCAAGGCCGACCGCACCAGGGCCAGGCCCAGGCCGGATCCGCCCGGGCGGGTCGTGTAGCCGAGCTGGAAAGCCCTGGCAAGCGTGGCCTCGTCCATGCCTGCGCCGGTGTCTTCCAGGGTCCAGAGGAGGGTCAAGGACGCGGAGTCGATCTCCACGGTCGAAGTGATCGTGCCCGGCCCGGAGGTTGCCTGGACCGCATTCTGGATCAGGTTGCGGACCACGCGGTCGATCTCGTCCCGATCGACCTGGACCAGGGCGGCGCGCTTCTCGCGGCCGCCCGGCGTCGTGGTGACCGCGCCGCCTCCCCCCGGCGCTTCCGGCCGCGGGTGGCGGGAGTGAAACTGGACCCGTGACGGGATCAGCTCCCGGGCTTGCTTTTCGATCACCTCCACGAGATCCACTGCCGCCGGGCGCCGCTCGGGGAATCGGGCGTACTCGCTGAACGTGCCGGCCAGCATTGTCATGCGCTCGGCCTCTTCCTGGATGAGTTCCAGGGCCTGGCGAGAGCGATTCGGATCCGGCGTGTCCGCGGACATGGAACGCTGGAGGATGCCAAGGGCCGCGCGTACGGGGGTCAGGGCGTTGCGGATCTCGTGGGCCACGAATCGGGCGGTCTCCTGGGAGCCGCGGATCCGTTCGCCTTCACGGAGGTGGTCCTCATACGACCGCAGCTGCGCGGCCATTCGGGAGAAGGCCCGCGAGAGCGTGCGGATCTCCGGGATGCCGGACTCGCCGGCACCCTGGCCGTTTCGCTGCTCGCCGGTGGAGCCAGGGTCTACCGGTGACTCGGGCGCCGGCGCACCACCTGCCGGCCAGGTTGCCCTCGCGCCAGGCCGGCGATCGGTCGAGCCGTGGAGATCGAGGGCGCCTGGAGCAGACCCGGACAGAACGTCCCACGGGGCAGCCGGTGGTGATCGGCCCGTTCGATCGCCTGCGGTGATGACGTCTCTGGCAGAGAAGTCCTCCATTTGCCTCACCAGGGCGTTGACCGGTCGCGAGATCTCGCGGGCGACGCGGGCGGCCAGGAACAGGCTGACCGCAAGGCAGGCCAGCAAGCCGATCCCGGCCAGGAGTCCGTAGCCGGTCTTGAGCATCGCGCCGACCTCTCCAAGGCGGCGGTAGAAAAGCAGCGTCGAGGAGATCTGGGCGAAACGGCCGTGATGGCCGGTTCCGAGATGATCACCCAGGACCAGCGCGCCGGCGAGTTCGGCCTGATCCGTGGCGCCCGGCGACCACAGGTAGACCGGTACCGCCAGGAAGTCGCCCTGGCTCGAGGAGATGCGGAGTGTAGCCGGCCGCTGCGGCCCTGCCGGCGAGCTCGCCGGAACCCTCAACAACGCCGCCGCGTCGGGTCCGCCGGCGTCGCCGAACTGGCTCGATCCGCTGCGAACAAAGGCGCCGTTCTCCATGCGGTAGATCTGGAGGAGATCCACGTCGAGTTCGCGGCTCAGGCCGGCCAGCAAGGTGTCCCTGCCCTCCTGCGCACTCACGGGAAGCGCGCACGCCTCCAATGCTCTCGCGGCGACCTCCATCCCCCCGTGTTCGAGATGGCGTTGCAGCCGGTCGAGCGCCTGTCGTTGACCCTCGATCGAGGAGTCGAGAGCGCTCTCGATCGAAGGGAGCGTCCACAGGCGGAGCTGGTGGCGGAGCTGGAGCCATCCGGCCGCGAGCACGAACAGCGAGGGGATCAGGCTGCAGCCAGCCACGAGCAGGAAGAGGCGGGACCCTAGCCTCATACCCCCGCCCGGCTTCGCGCCGGGCCGGAGCCGGGCGTTGCCCAGACCGTGGAGAGCTGGCCGCACGCCGCCAGGATGTCGCGACCCTTGCTGTAGCGCAGGGTCACGGAGGGGGCGACGGGCACCATCCGGGTCACGAAGCGCGCGATCCCGCTTTCCGGTGTCGGCGCAAACGGCGCCGCCGGATGCGGGTTGAAGGCGATCAGGTTGACCTTGAAGCGGTAGCGCCGGGCCAGCCGCGAGAGGCGCAGCGCGTCGTCGTCGCTGTCGTTGACGCCGTCCAGGAGGACGTACTCCAGGCTGACCCGCATGCGCGTGGCGCGCTGGAAGGCTGCCAGTTCCTCCAGGACCTCCGTGTGGGGATACTTCTTCTCCACGGGCATGAGCTGCTGGCGGACCTCTGTGGTGGTGGCGTTGAGCGAATAGGCGAGGCGTACCCGGACGTCGCTCTCGGCCAGCTCGCGTATCGCCGGAACCAGCCCCACGGTGCTGACCGTGATCCTCCTTCGCCCCACGGCGAGGCCCTCGTCGTCCTGCAGGAGACGGAGGGCGGGGATGAGGTGACGCAGGTTGGCCAGGGGCTCGCCCATTCCCATGAAGACCAGGTTGTGTCCTCCGGTCATCCCTTCCTCGCGCATCAGCGTCCGGACCGCCAGAACCTGGCCGACCAACTCACGCGCATCCAGATTCCGCCCCGGACCCATGGCGGCCGTGGCGCAGAAGGCGCAGCCGTAGGCGCAGCCGGCCTGGGACGAGACGCAGATGGTGCGGCGGCGCGGCGCGTTGATCAGCACCGCCTCCACCGAGCGTCCATCGTCCAGCCGGAAAAGAAACTTGTACGCCTCGTTGCCGCCGCCGCGCTGGATCGAGATCACGGGGTCGGGAGCGACCGTGTAGGCCCGGTCGAGGGCCTCGCGGAGGGGGCGCGCCAGGTCCGTCATCCGGGAGAAATCGGTTTCGCCCCGCGCGTAGACCCACCTGGCGATCTGCCGCGCACGGAAGGCCGGCAGTTCGGCGAGGGGTCCGCCGGCCTCGCGCATCTCCGGGGCCGCGAGACCCAGCAGGCGGATCTTCTGGGATGCGGGCGCTTCGTTCATGATCCCTCACAATATCACAGGCTCGCGTGGCGAATGCGCCACACGCTGTGGCGTCGGCGCCGCACCTTGGTGGAGGCCGGCCCCCTTCCCGGTGTGCGGCCGCGCGAACGGACATCGTAGCGGCAGGGCGCCGCGCGCGGGTGTTCCCATCGGCCACGCCACGAGATCGATCGGCGGCAACGGACCTAGACCCGCGCCAGCAGGACAGTTACGACCGTCACACCTTGAATCCCCGGGACGGGCGCCGGTCTCGGACACTCGCTTGTAGGTGGTGCGCGGCATCACAGGCTCCGCGTTGGCGCGGGCATGGCATGGACAAACCGGCCGGCGAGGACTGCCTTCCACCTCGACCTTCAGCTGCCCCCGGGTGATGGGGGAACGGCCCAGCCGCGTCCGAGGCGTCAAACCAACGAGGGGACCGACATGATATCGAAGACACTTCGGATCGCCCGCGAAGAGGAGTTCCCGCGCCGGTCCGTTTCCCGGATCAGCCGGCCAGGGTTGTGGGGCCGGCTGGCCTTGCCCATCGTTGTGCTTTTTCTACTCTGCGGAACGGGTTGCGACGACGACACGTTCTGCTGCGGCGGCGATTGGGAGGCTCCGCAACCGCCCGCGGCGGTGTGGACCGAGACGGGCGATGGCCTCGTGACGGTCTTCTGGTCCTCGTGTCACGACGATGATCTGGCAGGCTATCGCATCTACCGCGGCTCGGAGCCGAGAGGGCGCTTCGATCGACTGGCCGCGGTGGGAGCGCACCAATCCCGGTTTCTCGACGGGAGCGCTCGTAACGGCAGGACCTACTACTACGCGGTCTCCGCTTTCGATCAAGACGGCAACGAAAGCGACCTCTCCCAGGATGTACCCGGTGACACGCCGCGGCCGGAGGGGTCCGTTCAGCTGTACAACGCCGATGCCGAGAGCAGGATGTCCGGATACGACTTCTCCGAGGACCGAGTGGTCGACTACCGCGATCTGGAAGCTGACATCTATTTCTGGCACTCCGGCGATGCCGGGCCGTGGATGATCGCGACCGAACGCTCGGCCGAGGTCTACACCGATATCCAGGACGCCGGCTTTGTTCCCCTGGAGGTCATTGATGTCGCCCCCCGCGATGGCTGGTCGCCCCGGGGCGAAGTTCCGTTGATCCGAGGCCACAGCTACGTCGTCTGGACCTGGGACGGCCACTTCGCAAAGTTCCACGTCGTGGCTTTGGACTCGGAGCGCGTGGTGCTCGAATGGGCCTATCAACTCGATCCCGACAACGTCGAGCTGTCCGTGGATCCAGTAAGGCGTCCCGCGGGCGGCGGAGTCCGAGAACACGAGCACGGGCCGAAAAGGAGGAGCGCGTCATGAAGGAGCCGCGTGAGCATCTCCCATCTCTTCGATCACTTTCTCGAGACGCGAGACGGCAGTCAACGCGCTTGCCCTGGCTCCTCGACCTGGTTCGATGTCTGCCCCTGCGATGGGCAGCGGTCGTGGCGGCGCTCTTCGTGGCCGCCGTCCTGCCGCGAGGCGCCTCTGGCCTGGAGCGTGCACCCGGCGCTTTGCACGTCGACCTCTGGTCCGATCCCGGCCCCGGCGCCGTCGTCCGCCCCGGCGATCGCGCGCGGCTGTACTTCCAGCCGAATGATGATTGTTTCGTGACCGTGGTTTCGGTCGACACCGAAGGACGTCTGCGGCTCCTCTTCCCTCCTCCGTCGGAGAGCGGATGGGTTCAGAGAGGGCGTGTGCGGCGGCTTCCGGCGGGAGCGTCCGGTCACGATCTGCTCTTCGCCGGTCCCCCGGGAATCGAGTACGTCTACGCCATCGCCTCCCCGAGGCCGATGCGCCCGCATTTCCCGGTGTGGTTCGCCTGTGACAACTCCCCGGCCTGGGTGGACTACGAGGACTTCCATGACGAGGACCCGTACGAGACCGGCTGGATCATGGGCGATCCGTTCCTGCACATGCGCACCTTCGCCCGGCATCTGCTGGTCGATGTCCCTTACGAAGCTACGTCGATGGCCTATATCCACTTCTACCTGGGCCGCACGGTGAGCTACCCCCGCTATGTCTGCGGTGATTGCCACGCGCGCGGAGTCGATCCGTACGGCGCGACCTGCGCCGCGGTCACCATGCGGGTCGGCGACATCCCTTGCACGGGGTGGATCGACTTTCGCATTGTCTTCGTGCCCCGCTTCACCTATGTGGTGCGCCGGGAGTGGCGCCCTCGTGGATGGTGCGGCACGCGCTGGGATGGTCCCGATGGCCGCTGGGTGTGGTCCTCCTCGGACGGTCGAAAGCGCATGAGGGAATGCTTCCACCCGAGGGAGCGCTCATCGGAGCGGGACGACTGGACCGACCGGCGAGAGAACGGGAAGAAAGGAGGAGGGAAGCCGGGAGTCCGCCATGCGGACAACCAGGGTCCTGGCCGGGGAGGCTGGGGCCGGGTAGCCGACGACTCCGAGTTTCGTTTGGGAGATCTCCCGGGATCGACCGGGGGCGGCGGGAGGAACGCGTCCGCCAGGGGCGGTGTAGAGAAGCCGGAGAGAACCGGGTCCCGGACCGACGACCTTCGGGCGGAAGACGTCGGCGGGAAGCCGGCAGGGCGACGCGAGGCCGTTCGCCCGGTGGAAACCAACCGCCCGGAACCTGCCCGAGCCGCCCGGCCGCCGGGACGGAGCTCAAACGACGGCAGCCGGGAAGTTGCTCAGCCGCCACAGCGGGGCCGAAACGGCGACAGCCGGGGAGAGGTTCGGCCGTCGCGGGAGAGCGACCAGGAAAACCGCCGGGAAGTCGACCGGCAGCGGGGTAGGGAAAGCCGGGACAAGGGCGGTTCCCACCCGCGGGAGCAGGAAAACCGGGACACCCGCAAATCGGAGTCCGGGCGCCGCCCGCGTTGACCGGCGCTCGGATCCGGACCTAAGATGACGTCGGCTTCGCCGAGGGCGAGGCACGATGTCCAGCGGTGGCAGCCGTCGACAGACTCCTGCCGCCGCGCCGCGTGGAGGAGGCACGATGCAGTCAGTTACACCCGGGAGTGTCCGGGCTGTGATGTTCGTTCTGGGTTTCCTGTACGCGGCGGCGCCGGGTCTGGCGCCTTCCGCCGAGGCATCCACCGGTCTCTCTTTCCTGAAGATGGGCGCCGGCGCCCGGGCGATGGCCTTGGGAGGAGCAGTCGTCTCCAACGTGGATGACGCTTCCGCCGTCTACTGGAATCCGGCGGCATTGGCCCAGCTGTCCGGGATGCACGCCGAACTCATGCACAATGAGAGCTTCCAGGACGTGCGCTACGAGTTCGCGTCGGTGACGCGGAGGCTCAATGATCGCCATGCGGTCGGACTGGCGTTCAACGGCGTTTGGATGGATCAACTGCGCGGCTACGATGAGACGGGGCGGTTTGAGGGAGACTTCGGCTACTACGGACTTGCGGTGGAGGCGGCCTATGGGCTGGCCGTGATGGAGCGGATCTCCGTCGGCGTGCTGGCGTCCTATCTCCAGGAGGGCATGGACGTCTTCTCCACCAGCGGCATGGCCCTGGGCTTCGGCCTCCAGGCCCGTGAGATCGTCCGCGGACTCCACGCTGGGGTCGCGGTTCGCAACCTTGGTGGCTCCATGGAGTACGAACGGGAGAGCTTCGACTTGCCCCTGACCGTTCAGGGAGGCGCGACCTATGTCTTGCCGGTCCGCGCCCTGGATGGCCGGTTCCTCGTCTCGGCGGAAGCGCGCAAGATCCGGGACGAGGACGCCAACCTGCTCTTCGGGGCCGAATACCGGTACCGGGAGAACGCCCGGTTGCAGACCGGTTACCGCAGCGGCCTGGACACACAGGATGTGACGTTCGGTTTCGCGGTCGGCAACCATCGGTTCCAGGGTCAGTACGCGTTGGTGCCCTTTTCCGAGAACCTGGGCGAGCAGCACACCTTCTCCGTTTCCGCACACTGGTAGACCGCGGCCCGGCGGCTCAGGCGGCACCGCTACGCCGCTGAGCGGTCACCGCCACGCTGGACGCCGTCAGCGCCCGCCGGATCGACGTCGTCTCCGGGGGGCAAGGGGAGCGGGCGGGAACGCCTCCGCCTGGATCACGTTGCTCCCCGCGTGGTCGAACCTCCGCAACGAGAATTCCCCATCGAAGACGACAAAGGTCCGATTCTCGATCCAGTCTCCGATGATGAGAAAGTCCTGTTTGTTCTCCCGGTAGTGGCAGGGCTCGTGCACATGCCCCATCACCATCGCGGTGATATCCGCTCCCAGACGGGGACGCGCCACGTCGCGGACGACTTTGGGGAGCAGGATGTCGCGAGGTTCCGAGTGCTTGCGGCTCTCCGCCGACATCGCTTGCGCGAAGGGGATGCCGAGATCGGGGTGCAAAGCCCGGTAGAGCGCGATCGACAAGGGATGGCGCAGGATCTTCTTGAGGATCTTGTAGCCGGTGTCCCCCGGGCCGAGCCCGTCCCCGTGCGCCAGTTGGACCACGCGACCCTCCAGCCGGGCCAGGATCGGGCGATCGAACGCGCGCACGCCGACCTCACGCTCCAGGTAGCTTCCCGCCCAGAAGTCATGGTTGCCGCCGAGATAGAAGACGGGGACCCCGTCGTGGACGAGCGAGGCGAGGGCGTGCAACGTCGCAAAGGCGAATTTCGGCACCGCGTGCCGGTATTCAAACCAGAAGTCGAAGAGGTCGCCGAGGACAAACACGCCCCGGGCATTCCGCCCTTCCTCGCGCAACAGGCTTACCAGGTCCTGCTCCCGGCCGGGCGTGCCCACGGGTATACCGAGGTGGGCATCGGAAACGAACAGGAAGGGGCCCTGGGGGAGTTCGACGTCGATCTGCATGGATGCAGTATACCGGCGAGCCCCCGGGAGCGCCCGGGTTTGCGCGTGCCGGCGGACCCAGGGCTCCCCCGCCGCTCCCGCCACCCCGACAGCTGCGCCCGCCACTCCAACCGCGCCCGCACCCGCCACTCCGACACCTGCGTCCGCCACTCCCTCCGCCGCGACCGCCACTCCCACCGCCGAGCCCGCCACCGCCCTGGCCGCGTCCGCCATGGCCACCGCCGCGCGCGCCATTCTTGCTCTTTCCCTCCGGTTTTCGCTCACAAATTCCCGGCGGATTGCGGCTAGTATCGAGGGCTGGCGACGGCGATCCGTCCGCCGGCACAGGCGGCCGGCGCGGGTCCCGTGCATCGAGGCCCAGCCTGCATTCGCCGCGGGTTCTCGCCGGAGAGGAGGGGAAGTGCCCCCAATGCGCAGTCTCACGCAGAAACTGGTGGCGGCCGGCGTCCTGACGCTGGTTGTCATCCTGATCGGAACGATGATGACGGCGCGCGGCGGCCCCTCTCGAGCCCAGGAGCAGCCGGCGCGCGTCGCGGCCGGGGACAATGGCGGGCCCTTTGTTCGGGTCGCCGAGGAGGTCCTTCCGGCCGTCGTGTCGGTGAGGTCCAACAGGTTGTTCCAGCATCCAGCCGTCGACTCCCTCGAAGACATCGAGGACCTTTTCGATGAAGACGGGATGATCATCCCCTCCGCCGGCAGTGGTTTCATCATCGACGAGGAGGGGCATGTTCTCACCAACCACCATGTCGTGGCGGGGAGTGCCTCGATCCGCGTGCAACTGGTCGGCGGACGCGAGATGCCGGCTACGCTGGTGGGTTCCGATCCCCAGACGGACGTCGCGGTCATCAAGATTGACAGCCCCGAACGTTTGCCGAGCGTGCGACTCGGCGACTCCGACGCTGTGCGGATCGGCGAGTGGGTCGCTGCCGTGGGCAATCCGATGGGCGTTCTCGAGGGAAGCGTCACCGTGGGCGTGGTCAGCGCCAAGAAGCGCAACGAGATTCGCATCGCGGGGGGCACGCCCTCCTACCAGGACTTCATCCAGACCGACGCCGCCATCAACTTCGGCAACAGCGGGGGCCCGCTGGTCAATGCGCAAGGCGAGGCGGTCGGCATCAATACCGCCTTCGGCGGTCCCGGGCGGGGCATCGGCTTTGCGGTCTCGATCAACATGGCGCGCGAGGTCGCGCGCAGTCTGATCGAGCACGGGCGGGTAGTCCGCGGCTATCTGGGTGTCATGCTGCAGCCGTTGGACACCGATCTGGCCGCGGGCTTCGGCTTGCCCGACACGCGCGGCGTCATCATCCGCGAGGTCCAGCCGGGCACCCCCGCGGAACGGGCCGGCCTGAAGGATGGCGATGTCGTGGTCACTTTCGACGGGCAGAGGGTGGAAAACCTCTCCGCGTTCCGGCTGCTGGTGGCCAGAGCGGGGGCTGGCCGGCAGGTGCCGGTCCGCTATGTGAGGCAGGGCCGGGAGGGCGAGCTCAGGGTGGAACTGGCGGAGCGACCCGCGTCGGAAGACGAACCGCCGGAGCCGCGTCCGGATCCGCTACCGGTACCGACGGAGCTCGGCTTGAAGCTGGCGGAGAGCGCGAGCGACCGTCCGGCGGACGGCGAGGCCGCGGCCGGCGGCGAAGCCTTGGCGGATGCACAGGCTACGGGAGATGACGAGCCCATGGCCGACGACGAGTCCACGGCCGACGGCGAGGCCACGGCCGACGGCGAGTCCACGGCCGACGGCGAGGCCACGGAGGACAGCGAGGCTGCACCGGATGACGCGGCCGCGGCCGGCGGCGTTGCGGTGATCGGGGTCGAAGCGCGAAGCCTGGCGGAGGCTGCCGGCATCATGGCGGGAGACCTCATCATCGAGGTCGATGGCGCGATCCCCTCAAGCGCAAAAGCCTGCCTCGACGCGGTCGAGAGAGCGCACCGGTCCGGCCGCCCCGCCATCGTTCGCCTGCGGCGGGGAGCGGGCCGCTGGTACACGGCGCTGCCGGGGAAGCCGGATGGGTCGCGGGGAGGGCACTGATCCATGCGGGCGCAGGTGTCGATCCGTATGCTCCTGGGGCTACTCCTGCTCGTCTCCTCGGTCCTTGCGGCCGGCGAGGCGCCGGCTGCCCGGTCGAAAAAGGCGCGCCCGCCCGCCCTCGAACTGACCGCCGTTCGCCTGGGGGGCGAAGAGGGTCGCACGCGCCTGGTCTTTGACATCAAGGGCTCCAGTTGCCGGCCCACCTTGTCCAGGCAGCCGGCCACCGAGATCACGGTCGTGCTTCCCGGGGTCGAGGCGGGTTCGGGGCTGAGTCTGCCCCGGGGCCGGGCGATCGAGAGCATCGAACTCGTTCGAAATGGCAAGGACACGCAGGCGCGCCTTCGCTGCGCCACCCCTTGCGAGGCGCAAGCCTTCACGATCCCGCCGGGCGCGGGAAAGCCACTGCGGGTGGTGGTGGACCTGACGCCGGTCGCCCAGGCAGCGAAGCCCCCCGGCGCGCCGGCCGCTGATCCGGCGAAGTCCGCGAGCGATCCAGTGCCGGTCAAGGGCGTGGCGGAAACGAGAGGCCAGGCTGAGCCGAAAGGCCAGACGCCGGCGAAGAAGCCGGCGCCCGCGAGCGCGGACCACACGCGCATCGTCGTGATCGACGCTGGGCACGGGGGACGGGATCCGGGTACCGTCGCCAAGGGAGTTCGCGAGAAGGAGATCTGCCTGGAGGTCGCCCAACTCATGGCCAAGGCGATCAACAAGACCCCTGGCTTCAAGGCCGTTCTCACGCGGGACAAGGACACGTTCATTCCCCTTCGAGATCGCATGCGGTTCGCCGAGAAGCAGAACGCCGACCTCTTCCTCAGCCTGCACGTGAACTCGGCCCCCAGCCGCAAGGCGCAAGGGGTGGAGGTCTTCTACCTTTCGCTGGGCGCCGCCTCGGACGAAGCCAGCCGGGAACTCGCGCGTCTGGAGAACGAGGCGGACCCCACCTACGTGGTGGAAGAGGACGAGGGATTGAAGAAGCTGCCGTTCATGCTGGATCTGCGCCAGTCCGACACCCTGCTCCGCAGCAGCCATGCGGCCGAAGTCGTCCTGAATGTCCTGACCGATGAGAAGCTCGCACCGGCGCGGGGGGTGAAGCAGGCAGGATTCGCCGTGCTCAAGTCGTACCAGGTCCCCTCGGTTCTCGTGGAACTCGGTTTCCTCTCCAGCGCGGCGGACCGGGAGAAGCTCAAGACCCAGAAGCACCGACAGGCGTTGGCCGCGGCGCTGGCTCGGGGCGTAACCCGCTACTTCGAGAAGTTCGCGCCGCAGCGCCCGATCGCCTCCTCCTGAGAAACCGCGCCTTCAAGAATGCCCCGGTTGCCGCCGATGACAGGGACAACCCATGGAGGCGCCGCGGATGCCGAGCATTGACCCGCCTTGTGACGAAGGACTTGACCAGGAGATTCTAGGGATCTACGCGACGACCGTGCGAAGCGCGGTGCGTTGCCTGGAGGAGCATCTCGCCGGACTGCGGGCCGGCGACCGGCGGGGAGCCAGCCAGGCCGCCCTGCGCCTTGTCCACAACCTGCGCGGATCCTCCGCGCAGCTTGGCTTCAAGGAAACGGCCGAGGTCGCGGGCCGCATGGAGGCGCTGGTGGAGCGCATCGGGCGCGCGGGCGGCAACGAGCCCGATTTCCAGGCCCTGGCCGCAGGCATCGCGTACCTCGGGAGCGCCCTGCCGAGCCGGGGCGGGCGTGTCTGCGCCACAGACTCGCGCGAGGTCTGCCGGTTGCTGGATGGACGCCTGCCGTGACGCAGGCAGGATCGGGAGTGATCCCCGGCGGCCTCGCGGGTCCGCCGACGCGAGACGTGTCCGCCCTCGGGCCGTCCGTGGGACTCCGCTTCGCCTCGGTCCTTGACGGGATCTCCCGCTTGCCGACGCTTCCCGAGGTCATCGTCCAGATTCTCCCGCTCGTCGATGATCCCGCGGTCTCTGCTGACGATCTGGCGGAGAAGATCGGTCAGGATCTCTCGCTGACCTCATCGATCATGCGCCTGGTCAACTCTCCGTTCTGCGGGCTGTCGCGCAGGGTCGCGACCATCCGCGACGCCGTGATCCTCCTGGGCTCTCGGACGGTTCGCAATCTGGCGTTCTCGACTGCGTTGGTCCGGACTTTCGCGACGGGACCGCGCGAGCTGGCTTTCCGTCACGCTGACCTCTGGCGCCACGCGGCCACCTGCGCCTGGGCCACCCGCTTTCTGGCGCAGCAACTGCGCAACGCCGAGCCCGAGGAGGGCTTCCTGGCCGGTCTCATCCATGACCTCGGCTTCGTGGTCTTGGACCAGTACTTCCAGGAGGACTTCCGCCGGATCGCCAGGCTGATCGAGGCGGGGACGCCTCTCGCGGAGGCAGAGCGCGAAGTCCTGGGGTTCGACCACGGGGCGGTTGGCGCCGCGTTGTTGGAGCGCTGGGACTTCCCGACGGTGATTGTGGACGCGGTAGCCACCCATGAAGCGCCCCGGGGGAGGGGGGAATGGCTTCCGGTCCTGGTGCACGCGGCGCATCTGCTCACCTCTGAGTCCACCGAGGAAGCACGCTGGAGTCGAATCTGGGAAGCCCGTCCGGTACCGCCGAGTTCGCCGGATGAGGTCGAGGCGCTGGATACGATGGCTTCTCAGGAAGAGCCACGTCCGATGGATGCGCTGGAGATCGATGCCGTGACCTGGCGGCGGCTGCGCGATGGCTTCGAGCGGGAGTGGGACAGGACCCGAGCTTTCCACGCCCTGCTCTCCGGAGGAAGGGACGCGTGATGGACGGCAACCAGGCGCCCAGCCAGGGCTGGGATACCTCAACGCTGGCCGGCATAGCCCTGGGGCTCGGGCTGGTCACCACTGCGATCGCCCTGGGCCCCTCGCGGACGACCTTCTGGAACTTCCCTTCCTTCATGATCGTCCTGGGCGGCGTCCTGGCCACGACGTTGATCCGCTTCCCTGCCACGGTGGTGATCCAGAGCGGCCGGGTGCTCCGCCAGGCTTTCGTGTGCCGGCTGCTCCCGCCTGTGACGCTGGCGCGGGATCTGGTGCACATGTCCGAGCGTGCCCGCCGCGAGAGCCTGCTGGCGATCGAACGGATGCCCGCGCGCGATCCCTTTCTCCGCCGGGGTATCGCCCTCTGCGCGGATGGAGTCGAACCGGCCTACCTGGAACACAACCTCCGTTGCGAGGGGGCCACGATCCAGGAGCATCACGAGCGCGGTCAACGGGTCCTGCGCGGCATGGGAGCATCGGCCCCGGCCTTCGGGATGATCGGAACGCTGATCGGCCTCGTCCAGATGCTGACGCAGCTTGATGATCCCGGCAAGATCGGCTCGGCCATGGCCGTCGCGCTGCTCACCACGTTCTACGGCGCTCTGCTCGCCTATCTTGTCTTCTTGCCGCTGGCTGACAAACTGTCGGAGCGCGCCCGGCAGGAGCAGATCAACCGCGAGATCGTCATCCAGGGTCTGCTTTCGATCCTGGCCGGGCATCACCCGCGACTGGTGGAGGCGCGTCTGCTCGGCCTGCTCGATCCGGGCGTCAACCGGGTCTCGACGCTTCGCCGGCGCAGACGGGAAGCCGCGTGAGCCGCGCCATCGAGCCGCCCTGGCGATCCGCCGACCCCGAGCCGGGCCGCGCTGCCGTGCCGGACTGGGCCATCACCTTCGCCGACATCATGAGTCTGCTGCTGGCCTTCTTCGTCCTCATCGTGTCGATGTCGCGAACCGACGTCGAACGCTACCGCGCGATGTCGGCCAGCCTGCGATCCGCTTTCGGCGGATCCGCGGTCGATTCAGTCCGGGACTTGCCGCCGCCTCCGGAGACCCCTGAGGCGGCCGAGGCCCGGCGCATCGAGCGGCAACTCGCGGACTGGGCCGACGACGGCGTGCTTCCGGCCGGAGCCTCGGTGGTGACGGTACGCGACGGCCAGCGCCTACGGTTTGCGGAGCAGTTCATGTTCGAGAGCGGTCGCGCCGACCTGCTGGGTGCCGCCGAGGCTACCCTGGATCATCTCGCGCCGGTCTTCGCCCGCTACCCCGGCCGCATCTGGGTCGAGGGTCACACCGACGATCTCCCGATTCACAATGAGGTCTATCCCTCGAACTGGGAGTTGTCGGCGGCCCGCGCCGCCGCCGTCGTGAGGTCGCTGCGGGCGCGGGCTTCCATCCCCGAGGAGAAGATGGCCGCAGTAGGTTACGCCGACACCCGCCCACTGACCCGCGACGCCGATCCGGCGAGTCGCATCCGCAATCGGCGGGTCGAGATCTTTCTGCAGCGCCCGTGACAACCGCGCCGCCAGGGATCACCGACGCGATCGCCATCCAGCCGGCTTTAACGGCCCCGAGTGCTCCTCCGGCGCTCGATGGCCGCCTGGCACGGCGGCGCCTTCGGGTGCCCGCCACGGGGGACCTATCTGCTATTCTCTGCCCGTGAACCCGCTTCGTGCCTTCCGGATTGCGTTGATCTTTACCGCCGCCGCGCTCTTTGCGACCACGCCGGGGGTGTCATCACTCGCGCCGGCCGGGAGCCCCTCCGCGGTACGCGAGGCGCGGGATCTTTTCGCGGCGGGCCGGTTCAATGCGGGGATTCTGCTTCTGGAAGAGCAGCGGGCGAGGGTGGGAGAAGATGCGGAGGTCCTGACCGGCCTCGGGGACGGCTATCGCGCCATGGGAGTCTGGCCCGACGCTGGCCGCTTCTACCGGCGCGCGCTGCGGGCGGACTCCAGTTTCTCTGCAGCCTGGGCTGGACTTGGGGCCTATCTCTACCAGATCGACCAGCCCGATTCGGCCCGCCGCGCCTTGGAGCGGGCGCTGGCCCTGGGCCCGAATCCCGCGTCCACGCATGGTCTGCTGGGTCAACTCGCCCTGGATCGCGGCGAGTACCCCGAGGCGCGCCGGCTCTTCGAGCGAGCCCTGCAGATCGAAGGGGAGACGCTGGGGGCGTTGACCGATCTGGCCGCTGCCTGCGAGCAGGCGGGCGATCTGGCGGAGGCGCGGCGCTTGATGCACCGGGCCGCCACGCTCTACCCCGGGAGCGCCGAGGCCGAGTACGGCCTGGCCCTGCTCGAGTCGCGCCTGGGCAACTTCCACGAGGCGGTGCTCGCGGCCAACCGGGCGCTCGCGTTGACCCCGCAGGATCCCGAACTCCTGCGCTTCCTGGGCATCCTCTACTTCGAACGCCAGGTCTGTGCGGAAGCCGTCAACTACTTCCGTTCGGTGCTGGCGCTGACCCCGCTCGACCTCGACGTGCGCCTGGGCCTGGCGACCTGCCTGCACTCGATGGGAGAGAGCGAGGCGGCCGTGGGGGAACTGGAGGCGGCGCTGGGGGAGACCGATCGGGACTATGATCTGCTGCTGCTGATCGCGAACATCCACCTGGAAGACGGTCGTGTCACGGAAGCGCTGCGCAGCGCCCGAAGCGCTGCCGTTCTGGACACACTTCGTCCGGATGCTCGTTACCTGGCGGGGCTGGCGTTGCGCCGGTTGGGTAGGAACGAGGAGGCTGATCGGGAGTTCCGCTTCCTCAGGCGCCTGCGCGAGACCGAGGAATCAACCGGCAAGGTCGAAGGTTCCAGACCCTGATCTCCCTGACGAGATCTCCCTGAAGGTGTCGCAGAGATCGCGCTGAAGATGTCCGCTCGGTGAGGCAACCGTCTGAAGCCACCGCCGAGGACTCCGCGGAGGCTTCGCCGCGGCGTGAAACAACCTCTCCATCCACCGGGGAGGAGACTCGGCTCGGAACGGCCCCTCCATCCACCGCGAGGAGACTCGGCTCGGAGCGGCCCCTTAATCCACCGCGAGGAGACTCGGCTCGTAGCCCTCGGGAGGGTGGTACCCCAGGAGCCGCAAAGCTGTGGCCGCGATGTTGGCGAGCCCGGCCGAAGGAAGATCGGTCCTCAGGGTGTGGCGACCGGGATGAGTCGGGTCGTAGACGATGAAGGGAACGGGATTGAGGCTGTGGCTGGTGCGTGCCCTCGGCGCGCCGGTCAATGGATCGATCTGGATCGCGCCTTTCTTGTCATGCTCGAACATCTCGTCGGCGTTGCCGTGGTCCGCGGTGATCAGGGCGACACCCTCCAGGGCACGGAGGGCCGCACAGAGTCTTGTCAGGGAGAGATCGACCGCTTCCACGGCCAGGACCGCGGCGTCGAGGCTGCCGGTGTGTCCGACCATGTCCCCGTTGGCGTAATTGACCCGCGCAAATCGATGCGCCCCGGAAGCCAGTTCCCGACACACCGCATCGGTGATCTCCGCGGCCTTCATCCACGGGCGCTGCTCGAAGGGGATGAGATCGGAGGGAACTTCGATGTAGGTCTCGAGGGCGTCGTCGAACTTGCCGCCGCGGTTGCCGTTCCAGAAGTAGGTCACGTGTCCGAACTTCTGGGTTTCGCTGCAGGCGAGCTGCGGCACGCCGTTGTGGGCCAGGTACTCGCCCATGGTCCGGTCGATCGCCGGGGGCGGGACGAGGAAACGCCGCGGGATGGCGAAGTCGCCGTCGTACTGCATCATGCCGGCATAGAGAACCTGCGGGCGACGGCCGCGATCGAAGTAGGGGAAGGTGTCGTCCTCAAAGGCTCGGCTGATCTCGATCGCGCGGTCCCCGCGGAAGTTGAAGAAGATGACAGAAGCGCCGTCCTCGATCCGTCCGAGGGGTTCTCCGGCCGGATCGGTGACGACAAAGGCCGGAAGGAACTGATCGCCCACCCCTTCTTCTTCCTCCCGGAAGGTCCGGATGGCCGCGGTCGCTGAGGGGAAGCGGCGGGCGAGCCCGTGGACATGCGCGTTCCAGCCTCGCTCCACGATCCGCCAGTCGGCCTGATAGCGGTCCATCGTGGTCGTCATGCGCCCGCCACCCGAGGCGATCCGGTAGACGCGTCCGGCCGCTCCGTCATAGAGCGCCAGCACCGCCTCCAGGCGATCCACATACTGCAGCGCCGATGTCGCCGGAACGTCCCGTCCGTCGAGCAACGGGTGCACGAACAGCCGGTGGATCCCGGCCCGGGCGGCCTCGTGGATCATGGTTTCGAGATGGGAGATGTGGGAGTGCACGTTGCCGTCGGAGAGCAGGCCAATGAAGTGGAGCGGAGCCTGGCCGCCCAGGCAGTTGTGCAGGAGCGCTTTCCAATCCGCTCCCCGGAAGAGCGAACCGTCCTGGAGGGCACGGTTGACCAGCTTCGCTCCCTGGTCGAAAATCCGTCCTGCCCCGATCGCGTTGTGGCCGACCTCTGAGTTTCCCATGTCAGTGTCATCGGGCAGGCCCACGGCCGTTCCATGGGCGCGCAAGGTGCGGTAGGGGAAGTTCGCGCTCAAGAAGTCCAACAGCGGCGTCCGGGCCAGCCAAACCGCATCACCGGCATCGCGCGGTCCGAGTCCCACCCCGTCGAGCACAACGACCACGACCGGGCCGCGGGTACACGGTCCTTGGGCTGTCTTGGTCAGGTTCCAGTTCATCTTGCCCCTCCGCGAACAGCGCCGCCTGGCTTGGCCGGGCGTCCATGAGAAAACGAGGAGAGGTCCGGCGGGACCCCTCCTCGATCGTTTCTTCCGGACCGCGCCGCCGCATGGCGCCGAAGGCGCCTATGCAGCGTAACATCCGTGGCCGGGAGAGCAGGTCGGCGATTGGCTAGTAGCGCGCCTTGATCCGACCCCAGGTCGTGGTCTCAGTCGGGGTCGCGCACATGTCGGTGTTCTCCGGCGTGCACGACTCGTAGGGGACGAAAATTCCCTCGCAGTCGTTATCCCTGGTGACGATGCACGCCGCGAAGAGGCAGCAGGCGCCGGGTGGGTTCGTGGGGTCCGAGCAGTAGTTGTTGTCCGGTACGCACGGCTGTAGCGCAAACCACGGATCCTCCGGGCAATCCTCGGCCGTGGTGACGATGCACTCGGTGCCCTGGCAGCATGCCCCCACCGTGGTCGCGCAGTTGTTGTTGAGCTCGGTGCAGGTAGTTCCGATCAGGCCGGGGAGATTCCCGTCAGCGAGGCAGTCCGCCACCGGTATGACGTCACAGACTCCGGGGGTCGTGACAACGCAGCAAGGAGCGTTCTGCGCACACGGAAACGCCTCACAAGACGGCCCGCCCATGTACTGGCGGTTCTCTTCCGCCTCGCACTCCACTCGGGAGAGGAGCACGCAGGATCCGTCGACGAGGCTGCAGCACGTCCCGAGATCGACCGGGCACGCCGTCGCGCCGTCGGTGCCAAAGCCGACGCTGCCGAAGCCGGCGATCGGGTCCAGCACGGCGGGGATGGCGTCATCGCCAAACATCCCTTCCAGGACAGGGTCCGAGTGCGGCTGAAGCTGGAAAACGGACGGGTCCCCGTACTGGTAGCCGGCAAACCAATACACTTCCGTCAGCAGACCGGTCTGCGTCTCTTCCCAGGCCAGCGACGTTCCGGTGTTCGGCTCCGGCCAACCCGCGCCCGGGAACTCGGCCGCGCCGTTGTTCGGGTCGCCGATGCAGGGTCCCCATGCCGTGAGCAGGAGGTCGTCGGCGTTGTAGTCGACGCCCCAGGTCATACCCTTCAAACGCGGAGACGAGCCATCGAGGAATGCCGCATAGACTTTCCAGACCATTACGTTGTCCGCGTCGCTGCCGTCGATCCGGACGTCGGCGCCGTCGCAACTGGCCGGCGCGGTGCCTTGGCCGCAATAGCTTTCAATGTCGCTTGTGTAGGTCATCGACGCGTCATGAGCGAACAGGGTACCACCCGCATTGGGCCCGGCGAGCGCCGGCGCGGCCAGGCACCCGGCGAGGAG
Organism: Candidatus Eiseniibacteriota bacterium; assembly: GCA_029569475.1. The sequence continues at coordinate 26,893 of JAKQSZ010000008.1, forward strand.
CAGGGCCATGCCGCACTTCGGAACTAGCTTCATTACCAACCTCCTGGTCGTTGATTCCTGGGCGGCCCTATCGGAGGCGGAAACCGACCGAAAACGAGCACGCCTCGAGGACTTGGCGGTCGATCTCCCTCCAGCCGCGGTCCTCAGCTTCCCCTCAAGTGGGACGTTACCTTCCGTATCGGAGGGTGGCAAGAGCATGTTTAGGTGAATCCGTGCGATCTGCACGACGGGACGGGCAAAGCGCGCACTCGAATCCGGGATGTACGGTTGCGGTCGCCAAGCGTGTCTCGGCCTGACGTCGAGGCAGTGAGGCCGCCCTCGAGACGCACGGATGGATCGAGTCGGAGGTGATCGTCGGAGTCGATCACCACGTCTCGGGGGCGGGACCAGGTTCCTGGACGAAAACTGGTCACCTCCATCCGTGACCAGGCGACCCGTCCGGTGCCCAGTTCTTCTTCTCCCGCAGAACGGACACGGCGTGCGGCAAAACCTGGAACAAGACGTCGCAACACTCCTGCACGGCTCGCGGGCTGCCCGGGAGATTGATGATCAACGTCCGGCGGCGAACCACCGCCACCCCCCGCGAAAGGATGGATCGAGGGTTCTCCGCCGCGGTCTGGGCGCGGAGCCGTTCCGCGATCCCCGGCACCACTCGCTCCGCCACCGCGAGCGTCGCCTCGGGGGTGACATCACGGGGCGATAGGCCGGTGCCGCCGGTTGTAAGGATCAGGTGGGGTACTCCGCTGTCGCACCACCTCCTCAAAACCGATCCGATCGCGGCCGGCTCGTCGGGAACGATCTCCGTTTCCGGCACTCTCCAGCCTTCACGTTCCAGGCATTCGACCGCCAGCCGCCCCGATTCGTCCTGCTGCAGCGCCAGAAAGGCCCGGTCGCTGACGGTGAGAACCATGGCGATGCGGTCCTGGGCCGTCAATCTTCACCTCCCGGGTGGCTTTGCGATCTCAGTGGTATGATTGCATGAATCCGGGGGAGCGCGCCAACATCCCCGGAGGAAGCGGGCCCCTGAGGATGAGAGCAGGAGGCTTATCAACCCGGACCGGTGGCAGTTCCAAGGAGGCGCCTTGACCAAGTCCATCCGTTGCATGATCTCCACGGCGACCATGGCGTGCCTGGTGTTGAGCGCGTGTGCGCGGGATAACAAGGAAGAGACAACCAGCGGCTCCCGCGAAGCGGCGCCGGCCGTCACAGAGCGGGCGGCGCCGGCGGGTGGCGGGTCCGGCGCGTCGGCTCCGGGTCTGCCGCCCCGGGATCAGCGTCAGCCGGCTCCGGACTTCCGCCTGGCGGACCTGGCGGGAAAGGAGTTCACCCTGGCCGACTTCCGCGGCAAGGTCGTCATCCTCGATTTCTGGGCCACCTGGTGTCCTCCCTGCAAGGCCGAGATCCCGCACTTCATCGAGTTGCAGCGCCAGTACCAGTCCCGGGGTCTGGAAGTGGTCGGCGTCTCTGTCGACCAGCAGGGAGCCGCGGTGGTCCGCCCTTTCGCCCAGCAGAACGGCGTCAACTACACCATGCTGGTCAACGGCTTTGCTGCCGCCCGCGACTACGGCAATGTCCAGAACATACCGACCACGTTCGTCATCGATCGACAGGGGAAAGTCGTACGAAGGTTCGAGGGCTATCAGGACAAGGCGGTTTTCGAGAACCTGGCGCTAGGCCTGCTTGACGAGAGCTGAAGATTGTGGAAGGAGTTGTGTTGCGCGGGTCGCGACGAGCGTTCGACGGTGGTCCCGCCGGCCGCTCCCAACCTGGGGACGTAAGGTCTGGCTTCAACCGATGGACGTTGAGGCTCTCGTGGGGAGACAAGACCTGAAGGGGACATGAGAAGGACTGCGGAGCCAAAGGAGTAGCCAGGCTGAGCGGTAGCCGGGCCGATCGGTAGCCGGGCTGATCGGTCACAGCCCTGGCCTGGCGCTCAGAACGCGAACTTCAGCAGGTTCTCCGTCTGCCTCTCTCCCAGCGCGGCCGTCTTGACCCGCCGCCAGTAGTAGCTCCACC